>CAZPLA010000036.1:0-5525 GCA_964587385.1 uncultured Dehalococcoidia bacterium
ACTATATCTATGACGCATTATGAACAAAGCAACAGAGTTTGTTATTCTAGTGCAAGGGCAATCAAATATTGACCGACTAGAGACTCTTTTTAAGATATGACCATGGATGGATAACGGTTGCAACAAAAAGATTCAGAAAGACGATTCAATGATTCGATAATTCGTAGGCCCAGGATGCGAGAGACCAAACCTTTCGTGTTTAAAGTCCCGTCTCGCAGGAAACCTACGGCCTTTTTTTCTTCCCCTCTGATACTTTTGTACGGATTTATATCCTTAATTCTAGTAGGAGGCATTCTCTTATCTCTGCCGATTGCCAGTGTGCAAGATGGAGCGACTTCATTTGAAGATGCATTTTTTACCTCAACCTCAGCTGTCACTGTCACGGGCCTTACAGTCGTTTCCACTGCCGATCATTGGACTATTTTTGGCCAAATTGTAATCTTTATCCTTATGCTTGTAGGTGGTCTTGGCTTTATGAGCTTTGCCACGTTCATTCTTGTAATGATTGGTCAAAGAATATCTCTCCAGGAGAGTCTGCTCATTAGCGATACTATCAGCAGTAATCGTATTGGCGGGATGGTGAGTTTACTTAGAAACATAATAGTGGTGGTTATGGGTGTTTACCTTGTAGGAATGCTGTTTATATTCTGGCGAATTAGTGATACATTTGCGGTCACTGAGGCGCTTTGGCAATCTATTTTTCTTTCAGTATCTAGTTTTAATAATGCTGGCTTTACCATTCTTCCTGACGCTAGAAGTATAGAAAATCTAAATGATTTTAAAGTTATATTTCCTGTAATGAGCATGTTGATCATTCTAGGAAGTATTGGATGGGTTACTCTGGTAGACGTTTGCCGCAAGAGACGATTTTCTAGATTGAGTCTTGATACAAAAATGGTATTAACCACAACCATTTTACTTTTTGTAGTTGGAGTTGTAGTGTTTTTCGTCGGAGAATATTCTAATGGGGATACGATTAAGTACAAATCAATATCCGAAAAAGTCGGCTCCAGTGTAATCCATTCTATTACTGGTAGAACTGCTGGTTTTACAGCATTGAATTTCGCCGACACTAGTGATCTCACTAAACTGTTTTTCACAACGTTGATGTTTATTGGTGGTGCAGCAGGATCTACTACAGGAGGCATAAAAGTTGTTACATTTGCTGTAATTGTTTCTGCTGTAATTTCTTCGATAAGAAATAGAACTGAGACCGAGGCGTTTGGACGAGAAATCCCGGCATTTCAGGTTCATAGAGCTTTGACTGTTACGATGCTGTCAGGAGGGTTAGTATTTCTTGTAGCAATGTTATTAACCGTGACAGAAAGAGATCTAGAAATAGAGTTTCTTGACATGTTTTTTGATATTGTTTCTGCTTTTGCTACTACAGGACTGTCGGCAGGAGTTGCCCCTTTACTTTCGGTCTGGGGTAAAATGATGTTCATAGTGGTTATGGTATTAGGACGGCTAGGGCCTTTGGCCTTAGCGTTAGCCCTTACACCACAGGAAGAAGTTACTGCTTATAGGTTTGCTCAGGAAAGAGTGAGGATAGGATAAATGAAAAAACAAGTTGTAATCGTAGGATTAGGCAGATTTGGAATTAGTATGGCCCGAGAGCTATATCAGGCAGGGCATGATGTGTTAGCAGTTGATCTTAACGAAACTAAAGTACAGGATGCCCTAGGAGAGGTTACATATGCTGTCAGAGGGGATGCCTCCAGTGAAGCTCTTCTGAAGGAATTGGGAGTCCAGAATTTTGATGTAGCGGTAGTGGCAATAGGATCTGATATCCAAGCAAGTATTCTGGTAACTGTTCTTTTGAAAAGCATGAATATACCATTTATTGTAGCTCGTTCAACCAATCAGCTTCATGGAGATACGCTTGATCGTATTGGAGCAGATAGAGTTATATATCCGGAACAGGAGACAGGCAGGAGATTGGCTCATGTTGAATTTCATCCCGGCGTTATGGACTATATGGATCTAACATCTAATTATGGTATTACCAAGATTCGCCCTCCAGATCATCTGGTGAAAAAAACCTTAGAGGAAGCGGGATTAAGTGGTCCAAGAGATAAATATGGTATAGCTGTACTTGCGATACGGAGAGGTAGGGAGTGTGTCTTGATACCATCAAGGGAAGAAGAAATTAAACCTGGCGATATTCTAATATTAGCTGGGAATGCAGATCAATTAGGTAAAATTCAGGAGATACCTAAAACTAAACTTCTGAAATCGGGTGATGGTTCTATGCCGGCGAATCAGCTACAGGATTGATCTTATACGACTGGTATTATTGCAGCTATTAACTGAAAGTTGTGGCCGTGGCCTTTTGCATTTAATATAGCCTGTACGTTTGTTGAATATGTATTCAAGGCAGGTCTAGGAACTGGATACTACCAAAATAATCCTGTTACCAATTTGTGGTAAAGAAGTCGATGAAAGCGCGTTCTTGGTCGCAGCATGGATTGCTAAAACATGTAAAGGTTCAGTTAGGGCTCTACATGTAATCGAGGTAAGTAGGGACCGACCTTTAGATGCTGATTTGGGCGAAGCAGCTGCCGCGGCAGAACAAACCTTGGAGAGAATCGAGGACCTAGCGAAAGTTGAGAAATGTCCTCTGGAAGCGGAAATAATACAGGCTAGAAGTGCTGGGCATGCAATAGTTCAGGAAGCTCAAACAAGAAATATTGAAACCATAGTGTTAGGGGCTAGTAAAGTGAGGCGGACGAATGGTGAGTACTTTGGTAGAACAGTCTCTTATATACTGAGAAATACGGATTGCGAGGTCATTATTTGGAGGGGTGGTATCGATGGACAAACCCGAGTTAGAGAGTTGACCAAATGAGTTATTTGATTATGGGTTCTGGGGAGATATCGAGACATTTGATAAAATCCATAAATCGAAAGGGATCAATGGTTTATGTTTTGAATGACCCTGGATTTGTAGAAAGTTATTCTGGACACAACACTGATGTAATACATAGTTTTTACACGGGTTCTTTGATGGACGATCTTCAGCGGGCCAAAATTGCTACTGTTGACAGGTTCATCGCTTGTTCTGAGAATGACAACCGAAATGCTATGGCTGCCCAAATTGCCCTCCGGATATTCCATGTTCCTTGGGTCATTTGCCATATAGGTAACGAATCAAAAGCGGATATATATAAGGGAATGGGCATAAATGTGGTTAGCTCCACGGCAATGGTTTCAGACACTGTATTCTTAAGTTTAGAAAATTCATAATGTATATAGTAATTGTTGGAGCCGGACAAATTGGCAGTAACCTAGCTAAATCCCTTTTGGCTTTAGGAAGGGAGTTGGTGGTTGTGGAACGAGACCACCGAAGAATAGAAAAGCTTACCGAGGAAATTGGTAGTGGTGTTGTGGAAGGGGATGGCTCTGCTCTAGAAGTTCTAGAGCAAGCAGGGGTTAGCAGAGCTAGTATAGTCATAGCCACAACCGAATCGGATGAAACTAACCTCTCAGTATGCCAATTGGCTAAACACGTTTTTAAAACACCGCGCACTATGGCTCTAATGAATAATCCAGCTCATGACGCCTTATTCCATCTTTTAGGTATAGATGTTGTAATTAACAAAACTCGTCTAATAATATCTCAGATTGAAGAAGAAATAGGAGACAGCACATTAGTGCATCTAGTAGGCAGGCGGGGAGATAATATGGATATAGTCTCTATTGCTATCCCTCCCGATGCAGCTGTTATTGGTAGGGTGTTAAGTGATTTGGATTTACCTCCCAACAGCTTTATTAGTTTGATCGTAAAAGACGAAGGGCCCGTACTTCCTATGGCAGACTTGAGTTTGGCGTCTGGAGATCAGGTAATTTTGGTTACAGCTCCAGATGAGGAACAAATTTTGCACGAGATTCTTACCGGGATAGATTAATTATGGCGAAGATTGGATTTCTAGGACCTCCTGGTACTTTTACTGAGCAGGCGGCACATCATTTTAGTCGTGAGTCTAGCCTAGAGCCGTTTTCTAGCATTTATGGTGTTGCAACAGCTGTATCGTCTGGAATAATAGATTTCGGCGTGGTACCAATCGAAAATAGCTTGGAGGGATCTGTAACGTTTACCCTAGATGTTCTCATTAGTAATCAGCAAATTTTCATCTATCAGGAGTTGGTTTTAGGGATAGAACATTGCATGATGGTAAAACCTGGAACTCAATCTGAAAATGTTCAGGTAATTCATTCGCATCCTCAGGCCTTAGGACAGTGCAGAGAGTTCCTAGAGAAATACTTTCCAGATGCGCAATTAGAAGCATCCCTTAGCACAGCAGCGGCAGTTGTGGATATGATCAATAGTGAATATACGGCTGCCTCGATTGGATCAGCCCGATGTGCTGAACTTAACGAAGTGGAAATATTAGCAAGAAATATACAAGATAACGCGGCTAACATGACACGTTTTGTAGTATTGTCTTCCAAAGACCATAAACCCACTGGGGATGATAAGACATCACTTTGCTTTTCTTTTGAAGATGATAGGCCTGGCCTTTTGTACAAAGCCATGGGAGAATTTGCAAAGAGGGGCATAAATTTAGCAAAAGTTGAATCTAGGCCTACTAAACGATCTTTAGGGTCTTATATTTTCCTGATCGATCTTCATGGACATCGTGAGGATGCTGATATCAAGGAATCTCTAGATATTATTAGTGCTGAAACTTCCATGATCAGAATTTTTGGGTCTTATCCTCGCTGGATTGGTTGAGTTAACGCAAGGTAAATGTTCTTCTACATGTGATGGTTGGCATATGGCATAATTGGAGCCAGAATCCATTGCCCGATGGTGTAACGGTAGCACATCAGCCTTTGGAGCTGAGAGTCCTGGTTCGAACCCAGGTCGGGCAGCCATTCTAGGCAAGTTTGCTGGTTATTATATATCCTACATAAACAGCAGTAAGTCCCAAACAGACCGACAAACCTACGTTCGCTAATGCGGTTATAGATTCACCACTCTTCATTAGCTCAAAGCTTTGTAAACTAAATGTAGAAAATGTTGTGAATCCTCCCAGCACTCCGATTAGTACCAAGGACCTTAAGTTACCGCTAAAGATTTGCCGACTTTCAAAGAATGCGATAGCAATTCCGATTATCAGGCATCCTAGGATATTTACTGATACTGTTCCTAAAGGAAAAGATTGATGTTTAACTAGTTCATTTATCCATTTAGTCAAACCGTATCGGAATATGGATCCCAAGCACCCTCCAATTCCTACAAAAATAATTGCAAGCATGAATTACTCCTTTAGTGTTAGCCAGAATTCAACAGATATATGCTTATTGAAACAATGTAGTCAAAACTTGTCGACTATTCTAGATATTACTGTAGCTTTCTAGTGGATCTATCTTTATACTATACGGAGTTTTTTGAAACGGAGCATGTTTATTGCTCAAATCACGCTGGTAATCAGCTTAAGGAGTAGGTGTTGAGGATTTACGTTGGTAACCTGCCGTATACGACGCAGGATGAAGATTTGAATGAGGCTTTTTCGGCATTC
>CAZPLA010000037.1:0-3913 GCA_964587385.1 uncultured Dehalococcoidia bacterium
GGGGCGCCAGGAGCTCTGTAGGCAGTTGTCTTAGGTTTATTATCAACCACATCGTAGCCATCAATTATGAAATTTGGGACATCATAGGGAGTGAGCATACATGCCATGGCACCGCCAATAGGTGAGCCTGGATATGCTCCCGCTTCAAAAGCAAGATTAGCTTCAACGGCAAGTATCTTTCCCTCTTGGGAAGCTCCCATTTTTATGTTTACGACGCTACCGGATGTAGGCCCCGTGGCTTCCAGGACTTCGCTTCTGGTTAAGGTTAATTTAACTGGTTTACCAGATTTCCTTGATAAGAGTGCCGCAACCGGTTATAAATAGCATGCTAATTTACCACCAAATCCACCACCTATCTCAGATGGGATGAGCGTGATCTTTGATACCGGCAGGCCCAAGACCTTTGCTATCTTCCCTCTTACTTCAAATGGAGCTTGCGTGCATGTCCAAATGCTCACGCGCCCGTCTAGTGACCACCAGCCTGTCGCACTTTGGGGCTCAATATAACCTTGATGCACAGAAGATGTTCGATATGTTCCTTCTATTACAAAATCGGATTCTTCAAATCCTCTTTTAATATCTCCTCGTGCGAACTGTTGATGGCTAGCGATATTAGATTTTTCCAACGCCGCATCCGGAAAGGAACCAGTATTAATATGTTCATGTAAGATTGGGGCACCTGGCTCCATCGCATCCTCAACATTGGTGACCGATGGCAAAACTTCATACTCAACCTCAATCAAATGTAATGCTTCTTCTGCAACGTGTACATTTTCTGCAGCCACAGCAGCTATTGCATGCCCTCTATATAGGACCTTATCAAAGGCCAATACATTGTTACTTAAATATTTCAAGCTAAGGAAATTTTCTTCCCCCAACTCGGTCATTCTGTCAGGCGCAAAAGGAAGATCCAAGCATGTGATAACAGCTTTTACACCTGGATGAATTTTAGCTTTTTCCACATTAATTGCCTTTATAATAGCGTGCGAATGCGGACTCCTCAAAATCTTTCCGTAAAGGAGCCCCGGCGACTTGATGTCTGCGGCATACATAGCCCTACCCGTCACTTTATCTACGCCATCGTGTCTAATAGGCCTGGTGCCAATCGTCCTAAATTGGTTACTCCCCTCAGTTGTATTTGAGATCATGATTAATAATTAAGTCCTTTTGTTTATATAAATTACCAGAGAAGCGGATGTTTTAAATGCCAATCCGTCATGCCTTGATAGGCATGTCCCACTTTGAATACGAGATCCTCCCGAAAGCTATTAGCCATTATCTGCAAACCGATAGGAGATTGATTTGAGTAAAACCCACACGGCACCGACATAGCAGGAGTGCCTGCGAATGAAGCAGGGGCTGTAGTCCCTCGATTCCCTCCAAATTTTAGTTCAGCATCGGCTTTAGTCAGAACTGGCTCATCATATTGAATTTTACCAGCAGGCCTTAAAGAAGTGGGGCTGATCAATACATCAACTTCATTAAATAGCTTCAACCATTCTTGCCTCACAACGGCGCGAATTCTTATCGCTTTTTGATAAACGGTACCAGGAATTAAGCTAGCTGATAACAACCTGCTCCTCAATCCTCGTCCATATTCATCTGATCGCGTCCGCAATAGATGCCGGTGCACGAAAGCAGCATCACTTCCAGATATTGCGGATCGTATCGACCCAACCTCGGCAAGTAAAGGCAGACTGACTTCCGATACTTGGGCACCTAATTCTCTGAATTTACTAATTGCCGCATTTACTGCTTCAATTGTTTCTAAATCAGTGTGGCCTGTTTCCACGAATTCATTGATGACGCCGATCCTGATATTTTTTAAATCCCCTTTTAGCAAAAGCATGTAATTTGGCACTTTCCGTTTGGATGTATTCGGATCCAATTGATCGTAGCCGGAAACAACTTGTAATAGGCGTGCCGCATCCTCAACCGTTCTAGTCATAGGACCAGGTGCATCCATTGACCATGACAGAGTTCCAACTCCAAACCGACTGACCAGACCCCAAGTTGGACGTAATCCAACTATTCCGTTAGCCGAGGCAGGCCCTCTTATTGATCCGCCCGTATCTTCCCCTATAGCATTCATGCATAAAGAAGCTGCAATAGCGATACCCGAGCCCGTGCTAGAACTTCCTGGGTCAAGCTCCAAGTTCCAAGGGTTTCTGGGAGGATCCCCATACTTATAAGGATCGCCTGCTCCGGAGGCGAATTCCGTCATATTTAACTTGCCAAGCAATATGCCGCCAGCTTGCATAATCCTTTCAATAACCGTAGATGTATATTGAGCGCAATGTTGGGAGTAAATGGAAGATCCATGGGTCGTGATTTTGCCTTCCATATCAAATTGATCTTTGACGGCTATAGGTATTCCTTGGAGCGCGCCTTCGTCAATTCCATTAAGAAAGTTTCTCTCCGCCTTTTCAGCATCTCGGAGCGCATCATTTTTAAAGACCGAGATGTAAGAATGAAGATAAGGGTCATATAATTCTATACGTTCTAAGTAACCCTTGATGACGTCTACAGGAGAAACCTGTTTCGAAATATATAAGGACCGAATATCAGACGCTGAAAGCCCTTTGAGCCAATTAGTATCCATTGGTATAAACCATCTCCGAAAGTTACTTCTTAAAAATCAATTTTTAAGTTTTCTATAAACCTGTATTCTCCATCTCCGATCCTCGACCACCCAGATAGTTCCATGGCCCCCTAGCTCGACAGCCGTTGGGCAATAAAACCACTGCTCGGGTTTTAAATCGGTAACCATTTCGCGTTCAGTTTTAGTATCAGGATTAACGTCATAAGCTTCCTGTGCCCACTTTGACAATTTATCCGCATTCCCTGCAAATGAAACAAGTGGGGTCGTGTCACTAGAATAAACCCTTAATTTGCGATTTCCCCAATCAGCGACGTAGACATCTCCGTCCGAGTCTACCGCTACATCACTTGGTAATTTAAGTGCACCTTCCCCGTTTCCGTCACCACCAAATGTAGAGATATAACCACCTTTATCATCGAATTTTTGAATCCTATTGTTACCCCAATCAGCAACATAAACAAAACCTTTACCATCCACTGTGATACCCCAGGGATTAAGGAATTCACCTTCGCCTGTCCCTTTATTTCCAAACGTCATTAGAAATTTTCCGGTTTTAGTAAATTTTTGAACCCGGTGATTTTTATCATCCGTGATATAGATTTCATCTTCCTCATTAAATGTAACGGATGCTATACCATTAAATTGACCCTCTCCGCACCCATATTCTCCCCATGTACCTTCGTAGGTGCCATCTTTATCAAAGATCAATATCCGATTTAACCACTCATCAGATACGTAGACCGTTCCATCTTTATCCACAGCTACCGAACTAGCCCAAACAAATTCGCCTTCTCCATCGCCCTGTCTTCCAAAGTCTTTAATAAAAACTTCATCTTCGGTAAACATGCTAACCCTACCACTTGGCTCTCCTTCACTACCCCTATTAATAACGTAAACTAGGCCGTTAGAGCCGAAGGCCAAGTCTACGGGGTAACGAAACCCCGGCCCCCCGGGTGCTCCTTTGCCCACAGTTTTGTAATAATCGAACGTTCTCCCTGAAGCATGAGCCAAAGTCATATTTACACTCCTAAAACCTTCCCAAATAATTAAAGAATATCGTCCGTCTATCTAACCAAGTTGAAATTCTCTGGTAGAAGCTATAAGTCGTAAGACCTCGCTTACAATGGAATTAAATGCGATGTGGTCTTCTTCGGTAGTTCCCCTCTTGACAGAGCCATATTTTTCAATATGGAGAATAACTTCTTGCCTAGTGGATGGGTCAATTATTATTGGACCAAGTAAATCCAAACAGCCATCTACTAATTCTTCAGAGGTTAACTCACTTTCCACAGCTAGTTTATTAACTATTGA
>CAZPLA010000038.1:0-4743 GCA_964587385.1 uncultured Dehalococcoidia bacterium
ATGCTCTTAAATAATGGCCACTACTAACGAACACCTAAAAACAATAGCTTCTCAACAGTACCAATACGGTTGGGTTACTGACGTCGAATCTGACGAAGCTCCAAAAGGTCTTACTGAGGACACTATCAGATGGATATCATCAAAAAAAAATGAGCCCCAATTCATGTTGGACTGGAGACTCAAAGCTTTCCGACATTGGGAAAAACTGGTTGATAAATTGGAATCCCCGACATGGGCAAATATTTCACATCCGCCAATAAACTACCAAGATATAATATATTATTCCGCTCCAAAGCCTAAGAAAAAGCTAGACAGCCTGGATGAAGTAGATCCTGAATTATTAAACGCATACGAAAAATTAGGTATCCCATTAGATGAACAAAAACGACTTGCTGGTGTTGCAGTTGATGCAATATTTGATAGTGTCTCAATAGCTACAACATTTCAGGAAGAATTGTCAAAACACGGAATAATTTTCTGCTCATTCTCCGATGCATTGCAAAACTATCCCGATTTAATAAAAAAGTATCTTGGTTCAGTGGTTCCTTACACTGATAATTTTTATGCATGCCTAAATGCAGCAGTGTTTTCTGATGGCTCATTTTGCTACGTCCCTAAAGGAGTCAGGTGTCCACTAGAACTAACCACCTATTTCCGAATTAACAGTGCCAATACAGGTCAATTTGAGCGCACTCTAATAATCGCTGATGAAGGCAGTTATGTAAGTTACCTTGAGGGATGTAGTGCTCCAATGAGGGACGAAAATCAGCTCCATGCGGCCGTAGTTGAGCTAATAACTCTAGATAATGCAGAAATTAAATATTCCACTATCCAAAATTGGTACCCTGGAGATCAAAACGGTAAAGGTGGCATATATAACTTTGTTACAAAAAGAGGAAAATGCCAAGGTAAAAATTCTAAAATCTCGTGGACTCAAGTTGAAACTGGTTCCGCTATTACGTGGAAATACCCTAGTGTCGTCCTGCTTGGTGACAACTCTATAGGGGAATTCTATTCCGTAGCTCTGACAAAAGGATACCAACAGGCTGACACCGGTACTAAAATGATACACATAGGAAAAAACACTAAAAGTAAGATAATTTCAAAAGGGATTTCATCCGGCCATGGTAATAACACTTACAGAGGCCTTGTTAAAGTCCTGCCTAAAGCTGATGACGCCCATAATTTTACTCAATGTGATTCTCTTCTCCTTGGCAATAATTGCGGAGCTCACACTGCCCCATATGTTGAGGTTCAAAACAAAAGTGCCCATCTTGAGCACGAAGCTTTCACATCTAAAGTTGACGAAGATAAATTGTTCTACTGTAACCAACGAGGGATGTCTAGTGAAGAAGCGCAATCGTTAATAATTAACGGGTTCTGCAAAGAAGTTTTTAGAGAACTGCTATTTGAATTTGCTGTTGAAGCTACTAGATTAATGGACCTTAACTTAGAGGGGTCCGTAGGATAATACCGTGCTTCAAATAAAAAACCTAAATGTATCTACAGACGACACTCATATCTTAAAAGGCGTTTCCTTACACGTATCTGCGGGAGAAATTCACGCGATAATGGGTCCAAATGGTTCAGGAAAGAGCTCCCTCGCATTTTCCTTGGCTGGTAAACCAGGTTATAACGTTACATCGGGGGAAATTCTTTTTAACGAAACCAATGTTGCGTCCATGGAACCTGAAGAGAGAGCTAGAGCTGGAATATTCCTATCCTTCCAACACCCAGTAGAAGTTCCCGGAGTTAGATTAGACCAATTCCTTAGGGCTAGTTTTAACGCCATAAACAAAAGCCATGAAATAGACCAGCTAGACCCCTTACAGTTTGATAAACAACTTAAAGAAAGACTTAAAGTTGTAAACATGGATCCTGCGCTAACCAAACGTTTTGTAAATACTGGTTTTTCTGGCGGAGAAAAGAAACGTAATGAAATTTTACAGATGGCCATACTTCAACCCCAATTGGCCATCCTAGATGAACCAGACTCAGGGCTAGACGTGGACGCTTTAAAATCTGTTGCAGATGCAATCAACAAACTAAGACAGTCTTCAAACGCCATAATAATAATAACTCACTATCAAAGAATATTAGAGTACGTAGTTCCAGACGTAGTCCACGTTTTAATGAACGGACGCATAGTAAAATCAGGTAACAAAGATCTAGCTAGAGAAGTTGAATCTCAAGGTTATGAACAATTCGCCGATAATTTATCTTATCAATCACATCTTCTTGATAAGGAATCAAGTCAGTGATCCAGGCAGAAGAAACCCATATAGAAAATTATCTATCAGCTTTCAAAACCTTTGAACAAGTAGAATCCAGCACATCCTCCAACTGGATCATGAACTTAAGACGGAACGCTATAGAACAGTTCAAAAGTTCGGGATTTCCTACTGCGCGACGTGGCAATGAAGAATGGAAATATACGGATGTAAGGCCAATAGCCAAAGGCTCATTTAACATACTACATAACAAAAACCATAATGATAACCAATTACCAAATGAAGAATATCAACAACTGCAAAATTCTGATTGCCACAATTTAGTATTCGTAGATGGTTTTCTTGATGAGGATCTAACAAACGTTTCCAGTCTTCCTAAGGGAATACAAGCATGCAATTTGTTGGATGCAGTAAAAATTGAGCCAAAAATTACACAACAACATCTCGCACGATATGCTGACTTCTTACATCATCCATTCACGGCTCTTAATACGGCTTTTATGTCGCAAGGAGCCTTTATATGGGTGCCACCAAATATATCGTTAGACAAACCACTACAAGTTCTATTTATTTCAAGTCCATCTAATTCAAACTTGATGACCAATCCACGAATATTAGCTCTGGCAGGAGAAAATAGTCAATTTACCCTCATAGAAAAACACTTTGCCGTAAATGAAATTCCGTATTTATCCAATGCAGTTTCGGAAATAGTGCTAGGTCAAAATTCAAATGTTCATTACTATCGTATGCAACAAGAAAGCAAACAAGCTTTTCATATCAGTACAACACATGTGGAATTAAGCAAAGGTAGTAAATTCTTTTCTATGGGACTAGATATAGGAGGAGGAATAGTCCGCAACAATCTGAATGTCGTAACTGAAGGGGAGGATTCTTATTGTTCAGTCAACGGAATTTATATTACGTCAGGTTCACAACACGTTGACAACAAGGTAGTGATTAACCACAACAGCTCATACACTACTAGCCGGGAACTTTACAAGGGCATATTGGCAGGAAAATCCAAGGCGATATTCCACGGCAGTATAGTAGTCAAGGAAGGACTTAAACAAATTGACGCCTTGCAAATAGATAAGAATCTATTGCTATCGGACCAAGCTCAAGCAAATACCAAGCCGGCTTTTTGGATATATTCAGATGATGTTAAATGCGGCCATGGTGCGGCAAGCGGACAAATAGATCGAGATGCTATTTTTTATTTAACGAGTCGAGGCATCAGTGAAAGTGATGCACGAAGCCTTTTAGTCAAAGGTTTCGTGCAAGAGGTTATAGAATCTATACCTGATAAATTCTATAAGAACAAAATGAACAACATGGTAAATGCAAGTTTATTAGATATTCTGGGAATTTAAGCAGAAGGGATATTGGCCAAATACTACTATGTTAGATATAAAAGCAATCCGAAAAGATTTTCCCATATTATCAAGAAAGGTATATGGTAAACCACTGGTATATTTGGACAACGCTGCTACATCCCAAAAGCCATTTTCAGTGATCGAAACAATCACAAGATATTACCAAAATTACAATTCTAATGTTCATCGTGGAGTTCATGCATTAAGCATGGAAGCCACCGAACATTATGAAGCGGCTAGGGAAAAAGTTGCAGCTTTCATTGGAGCCCCTAACTCAGATTGTCTTATATTCGTACGTGGGACTACTGAAGGAATAAATTTAGTTGCATCAAGTTGGGCAATTCCAAACCTAGGTCCAGAAGATGAGATTTTATTATCGGAAATGGAACACCACAGTAATCTAATCCCATGGCAAAGAGTATCTCAAATTACTGGTGCAATCTTGAAATTTATCCCTGTAACACCGGAAGGTACTCTAGAACTCAAAAACTTGCCCAATTTAATTAATAATAAAACTAAATTAGTATCCATCACGCACGTATCAAACGTTTTGGGAACCATAAACCCAGTCAAGGAAATTGCACGCAAAGCTCATGAAGTTGGAGCACTAATAATGCTAGACGCGGCGCAAAGCGTGCCACATATGCCGGTTAACGTGCAAGACTTGGACTGTGACTTTCTTGCATTTTCGAGCCATAAAATGTTGGGCCCTACTGGAATAGGCGGTCTTTACGTCAGACCTTCTGTATTAAAAACTATGCAACCATTTCAGAGTGGAGGAGAAATGGTTAAAGAAGTTACATTTGAATCTGCTTCATGGAATGACCTTCCATTCCAATTTGAGGCAGGAACCCCTAGTATAGCGGCTTCTATTGGACTAGGTGCCGCCGTAGATTACCTTCAATCAATTGGAATGGATGAAGTCAGGAATCATGAGATGTCTATTACTGAGTACGCACTAGAGGAATTAAAACATCTAAGTGAAGATTTCATATTTTATGGACCTAAAGACATTTCTATAAGAGGGGGTGCTATCTCATTTCACTCAGACCTTGTGCATCCTCATGACTTAGGTACCATTCTTGACCAAGAAGGTATAGCAATTCGCACTGGTCATCACTGCGCGATGCCTTTAGTTC
>CAZPLA010000039.1:0-19022 GCA_964587385.1 uncultured Dehalococcoidia bacterium
ATGGCATCGAATGTTTATATGATGATAGAGAAGATGTCTCTACAGGGGTGAAATTCAATGATGCTGATCTTATAGGTATCCCAGTTAGGGTTCTAATTAGTAAAAGGTCTTTGTCAGAGGGATTTATAGAAATAAAGCATCGTTCAAATAAGGATTCGGAAATGGTTTCTTTGGATGCAGCCCTGTCTCGAGTTAAGGATATGATATTAGAACTGTTGGATCCCCATCAGCCGTAAGGATTTAATATATGTCTGGAATTTGGCCAGGAGAAGTACGGTGTGTAGTTTTGGTGACATTCGATTTGGATGGTTCGTCATCCGCTATATATCGGAATAAGAATGCTTTTAATATGCCAAGTCTGCTTTCAATGGGGGAATATGGACCAATGGTTGCAACCCCGAGAATATTGGACCTGTTAGACACGTATCATATCAGGACCAGTTTTTTCATTCCTGGTTATGTAGCTGAAACACATAGAGATTTAGTAAAGGAGATAACCGATAGAGGTCATGAAATAGGACACCACGGCTATATGCACGAACCACCATCCGATCTTGATGCTAATAAAGAATGGGATGTTTTGAACCGTGGCATAGAGATTTTGCAAGAAATTACCGGGAAGGCGCCACTTGGTTATCGTTCACCTAGCTGGGAATTAAGTAATAGATCTTTGGAATACATTGCATCACTGGGGTTTTTATACGACTCAAGCTTAATGGGTGATGATGCACCTTATTTTGTAAATACACCTGGCGGGAGGATAGTTGAACTGCCAATTCACTGGGTGTTGGATGATGCTCCTCATTTCATGTATTCCCCTGGGACACAAAGATTTGGGCCTATGATTAGCCCTAGTAACGTGTTTGACACTTGGGCTGCAGAATTCGAAGGACTATATAAATTGGGAAGATCATTTCATTTAACCCTCCATCCCCATATTATAGGCCGTCCAGGTAGGCTCTTTATGTTAGAAAAGCTCATCAAATATATCCAAAGTTTTTCAAATGTATCATTTATGAGAGCTTTGGATGTAGCGAAAATGTGGGACAATGCAAATGGAATGTAACGAATATTTAGACCTGTTATAATGGTGTCACGTTAAGAAATCATGAAACCATAAGATACTGGTAAAGATGTTCCTTTGTGGTATGATTCCAGACCGTAGAAGCAAATAAAGGATTAAACAGGCGTAAAAACATGCAGAGTCCGAATCAAGGTAATGGTAATTGGAGTAATCGTCGCCCAATTGAAATGGGAGACTTCAATCTCCCATTTAATTCAGGGAGATTTATTAAGTGGTTGCTAGTGGCAGTGGTCGGCATCCTGATCATGATTGGTCTCACTTGGTTACGGGGCGTTTATACCAACTGGCTGTGGTTTTCGGAATTGGGATATGAGGACGTATATAGGAAAATCCTTGTAACAAAGATATGGCTCTTTTTAATATCGGTCGGCGCCTTTATGGCAGTAATCATTCCTAATATTTGGCTAGTATTTAGAAGTACTTCTGAATATGTTCCACCCAATCTTACAAATGATGCTTATAGGTTTATACGAAAAATCCTTGGATGGGTTAGTGGTTTAGCGATTGGTCTTGCGTGCTTGGTATTTGGTGCAGATTCAGCTAGCAGATGGGAAACGGTCCTAAGATTTAACAACTCCACACCGTTTCTTGATGGTGATGGGATGGTTTTGATTGACCCTATTCTGAATAAAGGTGTGGATTTCTATGTTTTCACGTTGCCATTGATGAGCTTTGTTAAAGGATGGTTTCTGGGAGCAACGATAGTTACACTTTTGTTTGTTGTAGCGTTATATGTCGTTTTATTAGGGCTCAGAGATAAAGATGTCGTAGTTCCGAAATCTGTGAAAATTCACTTAACGTTGATAGGGGCCTTTTTATTTGTTGTTATTGCTGTAGGGTATTGGATTGGAAGATATGAGATGCTCTATTCTACAGATGGAGTAGTTTTTGGTGTGGGATTCACGGATGCTAATGCTAGGTTACCAGTCAAAAGTCTTCTCACAGTAATTTCAATTGTTTGCGCATTATTAATGGCTGTAGCTGGGTTCATGTCTGGATACCGTATGGTGGTGGGGTCTGTTGCTTTATGGCTAGGTATGGCCATACTTGCTGGGGGAATATTCCCAGGTTTGGTCCAGAGATTTCAAGTTGAACCCAATGAATTAGCTAAGGAATCAAATTATCTTGAAAACAATATACGGCTTACAAGGCAGGCATATGGGATAGACCTTAGACCCGAACAAATACGGGATCATAAGGGATTAGAGAGGATAACTCCTGAAATTATAGACGATAACCTAGGTACAATAGAGAACATACGTCTTTGGGACGAAGGACCACTTGCCGAAATATATAACCAGGTAGAGTTTGTGCAGTTCTACTATGATTTCCTTCGTATAGGAGTTGATAGGTATAAAATTGGAGATAGTCTTAGGCAAGTAATGTTATCAACTCGTGAACTTTCGGCTGAAAAATTACCAGAAGAGGCACAAACTTGGGTTAACAGACATTTGGTGTATACACATGGGCATGGTGTAGCGATGAGCCCGGTAAATACTGTGTCTTCCAAGGGGCAACCTGAAATGTTTGTACAAGATGTTCCAGCCTCTATTAGTCCTGAGGTTGGTGATGCCCTAAGACTAGATGAAGCGGGTATCTATTACGGGCTTAAGAGTCTACCGTTTGTAATAGTTGGTTCGAATGCTAAGGAGCTTGATTATCAAGGGGAGGGGGATGCACCGAAGTTTACAGAATACTCAGGCTCTGGAGGAGTAGCTCTTAGTTCTTTTATTAGACGGTTGGCTTACGCATGGGAATTCGGAGACATTAATATACTAATATCGGGGGAAGTTGATACTGCTAAGAGCAGAATTCAATATAGACGTACAATACCGGAACGATTCGCCTCGGTAACTCCTTTTATGAGTCCCGATAGTGATCCATACCAGGTTGTTGCAGATGGGCGCGTGTTCTTCATTCAGGATGGATATACTTGGACTAGTAAATTCCCCTACTCTACGCCTTGGGTTAATAAGGATTTTAACTATATTAGAAATAGCGTCAAGGCTGTAGTCGATGCTTATAATGGAACATTGACTTACTATATATACGATTCCCAAGATCCAATTATTGAATCATATAGCAAAATATTCCCTAATTTGTTTAAAGATTCAAAAGATATGCCGGAATATTTGAAGGAACATGTTAGATATCCTAGGGATCTATTTGCTGTTCAATCAAGCATGTTGCTTCAATATCACATGGAAGATCCGACTACTTTCTATCAAAAAGGAGACCAATGGTCTATACCGGTACAAAGTTCGTTTGGTAAGGAAGTTAAACTAGAACCTTACTATATATTAGCTCGTTTGCCTGGAGAGGAAGACGAGGAATTTCTTCTTATTCAACCATTTACCCCAGATAAAAGAGATCCTCTGAAAGCTTGGTTGGCGGTAAGAAATGACAATCCCAATTATGGTGAACTAGTATTATTTAGGTTCCCTGGAGGTAAAAGCATACTAGGCCCTAATCAGGTGGAGGCTCGTATAGATAATAATACCGCAATATCTCAACAATTTACTTTATGGGGTCAAGTAGGTTCTGAAGTGCAACGTGGGAATATGCTTGTTATACCTGTTGGTGATTCTATTTTGTATGCTGAGCCTATCTTTCTGAAGCCCGAATCTCTGGAGTTCCCGGAATTAAGGCGCATAATTTTGGCTGATGGCGAAAGGGTGGTTATGCAACCAACGTTGGCAGATGGTATAAGAGCGTTGAAAGGAGAGATTCCTGCCGTCTCCCCGACAGTTGGTGAGGAAGAGAAGGTAAGAACCGACATCCCCGTAATTACACCACCAATAGAGTCAACCAGTCCTAGTGGTGATATAGAACTTACCCAGGCTGAATTAGAAGCCTTTTTAACTGCATTAAAAGATTTGGGGTTAAAGATTGAAGAAATTGAGTCTATATTGGAACGTATGAAGATGGAATAAGTTCTCTATAGATTTAATTTTTCGACAGGCGTCTGCGTTGCCATAATTCTAGACCCACTCCTATAATAACCATAGCGAGTGCGGGAGAGTAAACCTGGTTGTAAAAGAAGTATGTCGTCGTAATAAAATTAACCCCCATTCCTATGATTATTCCATTGATAAGAGCCGACATCCTGTTACGTTTTATTATTTTCAGGGCCGAATCGGGTTTTAAGTTTGAAAGATTGGACATTGAATTAATACTGTCTCCTTAATTAAGTGGATTATCCTGTTACTAGTTCTCTTAACGAAATACCTAGAGTTGTTATTGCAGTTACTATTATACCGGCGCCTAAAACTCCTATAGTGAGAAAGGGAATGGAATTTCTTGGATGTAAATTAAAGACCCAGGCAGCTAGACATCCAGTCCATGCTCCGGTTAGTGGCAATGGAATAGCTACAAGGGGAACCAAAGAGAAACGACCATATTTAATAAACCATTTTGCATTCTGTTTTTCTAATTTGTTCGTCCTCCAGTGCAGGAAACGATAAATGGGTGCAGGAAATTTTCTCATTTGCGGTTCAGCCTTCAGCAAGATCCATGGTAAGGTTATTACAGGCAGAATATTACCTATAATAGCCAAAATCAGAGCTTCATACCATTGAAATCCAAATTGCACCATTGCTAGAGGAATGGATGCTCTTAGCTCTGTTATTGGGGCAGCTGAAAGAACCAATACTTGAAATATTTCTGATAATGTCAATTTAAGACTCGTTTGAAAGATTACGAATTGATGAAGGACAGGGTTTCTGATTTATACCATTAACTAGTATACGTGTAATATGCAAATTTATCCTCCAGAAATTCTTAAACGGCGGCTACTATTTTAAAAGATATATTGAGGACTATGTATTATAATCATCACAAGTGGTATGTATACTCGTTGATAGGTAAAATTATATAGTTCTTGGAACATTGTATATGATGTTACAGCGGCTTGGATATCGTGGAACTATACGGTTAATATTGGTAATCATTGGCGTAGGAATAGCTATGCTTGGGGCATATATTGCTGAGGCTCTAGTGGTATTAGCTGGTATTCTGTTCATCATTGTAGGGTTATATAGTCTAAGATCAATGGCTCTGAGACTATTGAACCATCTCGATGATCGCGGACTTTAAGTAATATCGATACTAAAAATGTTGAATAATGGGGAAGTACATTGAACGAATTTTGGATGTTTTTTTATTGGGGCGTAGGAACACTTTTGGTTGCTGGATTATCTGTTATATTGGCACGTAGGTTTGGAATAGAGTTCATAGTTGCTGCTATGGCAGGCTTATTGATTATCTCGAACATATTAGCTGTAAAATTGGTTTCAATATTTGGCTATACTGTTCCTGCAGGGGTATTCACCTTTGCTGCAATTTATCTTCTAACAGATATGTTGTCTGAAAGATGGGGCAGACAAGCCGCTCAGAAAGCAGTGTGGACTTCATTTTATGCAAATTTAGTCATTCTATTTCCTGTGATAATCGCGGTTAACTGGCAACCTGCGTTTCCTAGTGATGTATTTGAGTCATTTGATTCTGTCTTGGTCTTGGCGCCCAGGATTGTTCTCGCATCATTTGTCGCCTATTTGATAAGTCAACATCATGATGTATTGGCATTTGACATGTGGAAAAAGATAACTAAAGGACGATTCCTCTGGTTACGTAACAATGCTTCTACCTTTGTTTCCCAATTCATTGATTCAGTGATATTTATCACAATTGCTTTTGCAGGAACTTCGGGATCTCCACCTTTAATCGAGATGATCCTAGCTCAATATTTCATAAAGTTAATGATAGCGATATTTGATACCCCTTTGATATATATGCTGACATATTGCATAGATAGGATTCCATTTCGAAAAGTGGGACCTTAATGAAGTTCAGGGCTAGATCTTTTACCCCTTTCAGTGATTAGTTTTGATAAATCTAGATCATCTGTTGACACAGATATGGTCGAAAGATAGAATCAACGCGACTTTAACAATTAAGAGTAATTACAGCTGTTCCGGGGTGTCCACTAGGACTTTTGTTGGGAAGACGGTGTGAATCCGTCGCGGTAGCGCCACTGTGAGCGAAGAGTTACACGACAACTAAGTCACTGTTCGATGTGAAGGATGGGAAGACGTCGTTGTAGCAATGATACGCGAGCCAGGAGACCGACTCGGAACAGGAAGTATAGCGCCGCGCGGTACGGTGGAGCTTTCACTGGGCAACTCGTTGACAGGTTTGGTTAGTTGCTTTTGACTAAGAATTTTGTGAATCCTCTAGCGTTCCAATGGCTAGGGGATTTTTGTTTATAAAATTAATAGGACAATAACAATAAATGAGTAAATGCAGATCAATATTTAGAATGTTTGTTTTTGGAATAGCGATGTTGCTTATTATTAGCTGCCAAACTGGAACCGTTGAGCTCAATATTGATGACTCCGTTAAATCGGAAGATTCTTCTCCTGTATTCCCTATATTTTTGACTAATAGTGATGAAACCCAGACGATTTTAAAACAATCACCAGAACGCATGGTTATTTTTGATGCAGCGGCGGTGGAGATCTTGTTCGAAATAGGAGAAGAACACCGTATTGTAGGGACCCATGAATTTGTAGTTTACCCTAGAGAAGTGGAGAAGATAGCTAAAGTTGGTGATGCATTTAACATGAATTTCGAGGAAGTATTGGATAAGGATCCTGATTTAGTCTTTACTTTTTTTAGCAGATTTGTGCCTGAATTGAAACAATTAGGGCTATCCGTCTTATATGTAGATTCGCTTGATACAGATATAGGTTCTGTAATGGAACACTTCAGGCTTTGGGGATTGATCTTAGGGAAGTCGGAACGTGCTGAAAAAGAAATATATGAATTCCAGGAAAGACTTGACACGGTTAAAGAGTCTCTTGAGGGTATAGAAAAAGGTCCAAGAGTTTACCACCATACAATGGATTATTGGACTCCTGGGGGAGATACTTTGATTGGGAGCGTTTATAAACTGTTAAAAGCGGATTTGATAACTGAGGATATGAAGGGGTATAGCCAGGTGAATTTGGAATATATTGTGGAAAGAGATCCTGAAGTAATAGTCAGTCCTCAGAATTCTATAGAGCAGATTACTGATAATCCGGCAATAAGGAAGAGCACTGCTGTATTGAACGAGCGTGTCGTTATCTATGATGAGGATTTACTAAGTATAGCTGGCCCCAGATTGATTGATGGTATAGAGGAATTAGCTAGACTATTATATCCAAATAGGTTTGGGGATTAGGAGCTACAGGTTAGATATAGCAAATCATAATAGAGATATTTGTAGCTACTTGCACTGGATATTGTTACAAGGTGATGCAAAATAATTTAAACCATAGGTTGCCATGAGATTTTTTCCATATTCTCATTTACTTGTTGGATTGATGATAGTTGTACTGGTTGCAATTATAGCGGGCGGTGTCGGTTCGGTATATGTTCCACCCAAAAGTATATTGGCTATCTTATTGAATGAATTACCATTTGTAAGTTTCACGGTAGAGGCGCCAGAGAGCTGGAAAACGATTATTTTGCAAATACGATTGCCTCGGGTAACTCTTGCTGGGTTTGTTGGAGCCTCGTTGGCAATTTCTGGTGGAACGTATCAAGGTTTGTTTAGAAATCCATTGGCAGATCCGAATTTGATAGGAGTAGCTTCTGGAGCCGGATTGGGGGCCAGCATTGTATTATTGACTGGATTCCCGGCATACGCATATTCGTTTAATTTACTTCCCATAGTTGCTTTTGTAGGCGCTATAATTGCTGTCAGTGTATCTTATGTGATAGCCCGCCAATCAAGTGGATTATCGTTAACATCAATTATTTTAGCGGGGGTTGCTGTTGGCTCCTTCGCTAATGCTATAACTAGTTATCTGATAATTAGGTCGACCCCGGATGTGAAACCTCTTTTAACTTGGCTTATGGGCGGATTTATAGGTGCAACTTGGGATGACGTACTGACGATCTTACCTTACTTTATAATTGGGTCTTTAATTATATTGATATATGCTCGCATTCTTAATCTATTTCAACTTGACCAATCTGAGGTAAAACAACTTGGAGTTAATGTAGAAACTACTAAGGTTATATTGATAGCGGCCTCTGCCCTGACTGCATCGGCAGCGGTAGCACTGAGTGGACTGATCGGATTTGTTGGTTTAATAGCTCCACATGCTGTCAGATTGGTTTGGGGATATGATCAGAGAGTATTACTTCCAATGTCAATGTTAGTAGGTGCCACATTCATGATACTGGCTGACATGTTTGCTCGAATTGTTATTAGCCCATCTGAATTACCAGTTGGTGTCATAACAGCATTTTTTGGAGCCCCTTTGTTCCTTTATTTACTGCGTAGCAGACGAAGGATGGCGACATGACCGAGATACCTATATTGGAAATACGAAGCATTCATATGTCATATGGACAGACTGAGTTGCTTCGAGATGTGAATCTGGAAGTGCTAAAGGGTGAAATACTTGCGTTGGTCGGGCCAAATGGTGCTGGGAAATCTACTTTATTAAATATTATTAGTGGGATTATCAAACCCGACCATGGGGATATTAAATTGGACACCGATTTGATTGACGTTCTTAGTCCTAGAGAAAGGGCTCTGCAAATAGCAATGGTGAAACAGACTCCTTCGATTCCTTATTACATCTCGGTGTTTGATTTTGTGATGCTGGGAAGGAATCCGCATTTAGGTTTATTAAAATGGGAAAGTGACAAAGACATACAGGCAGCTACCAAAGCTTTGGAATTGACCAATACAGATATGTTTTGGAATAGACGTTTGGGTTCTCTTTCTGGTGGAGAGCAGCAGAGAGTGTCTATTGCCAGAGCTTTAACACAAGAACCTACATTATTGTTGCTTGATGAACCCACTGCTAATCTAGATATTAAGCATCAACTTGAAATTATGGAATTAATTAAAAAGTTGTCTGAACAAGGGTTAACCACCATAACAGCGTTACATGATCTCTCCTTGGCTTCCAGATTTTGTAATCGTATCGCGTTACTACATTCTGGAAATATAATGGCGCTAGGTGCCCCTTTTGATGTATTGACCAAGGAAAATTTAGAAGATTCTTTTTCTATAAGAAGTCTTGTATATAAAGACCCTATTACTGATTTGGTTGTTATGAATGCATTTTCAATAATGGATAATAAGAAAACATTAAATAATAGCCAAAAACGAATTCATATTATATGTGGTGGTGGTTCCGGTAGTAGATTGATGTATCATTTGGCAGATATTGGATTCACAGTTACTGCAGGAGTACTAAGTGAAGGGGATTCTGACTACCATACTGCTCAAGTACTGAATATTGACTTCCCACATGAACTGCCATTCATTCCTATAAGAGATGAATCACATAGGTATCACCTGGATTTGATATCTCAAGCTGATTGTACGATAGTTACTGAAACATACTTTGGGAATAGTAATATTCTTAATCTTGAAGCAGCTAATTATGCTGATAAACTTGTATTGCTTGGGGATTTGGATGTCACTGAACGTGACTATAGTGGGGGTAGAGCTTCAAATATCTACAGTGGTTTACGTAAACGAGCTCTAGTGGTGAGATCAACGGATTTGTTAGAGGAAATAGCACAATTATTAGATATGGACCTGAATTATTGATATGGGAGGCTCTGTTATATGGCGAAATGGTTTTTAGTCAGACATGGTGCTACAGATTGGAACAAACAACATAGAATACAGGGACATTCAAACATATCTCTTAATGAGGAAGGAAGGGAGCAAGCCAAGAAGTTGAGAAGTCGCCTATGTAGAGCTAATATCAATGCTGTTTATACTAGTGACTTAATGCGTGCGACCGAAACGGCTGATATTTTGACATGCAATTCTACTATTCCTGTTCATTTAGTTTCCAATCTTAGAGAGCAAACTTTCGGCACGTGGGAGGGATTAAAGAGTGAACAAATAGATGCATATATTCCAGCTTTGCATGGTAAGACAGGTGCTACAATTGCATCAAGGACACCACCGCAAGGGGAAAGTCTACTAGAAGTTAGAGATAGGTTAGCTGTAGCAGCCACTTATTTTAGAAAATGGCATAATGAAGGGAACATTTTAATAGTAGCTCATGGGGGATCAATAGGTGTGTTGATGACATATTTGATGAATGAGGCAATGTCTGAGGTTGGCAGATTTAGAACGGATAATTGTAGTTTGTCTATTCTTAATGTTCGGACTGGCAAGGTTGACATCGAATTGTTCAATGATATAACTCACCTATGTTAGGCTAGCTGATGATGTACTTGATGAGTATGATTACTTTTGTTTCAAGCGCCTAATTGAAAGCGAAAGACAAATACTTAAAAACAGTAGAATTTCTTTAATGTTAAATTTTGACCTACCCTTGGTTCGATTTACAAATGTGATAGGAATTTCTATTGCCAGTGAATTGGGGGAATATGCCAAAACTTCGAGAAGGAACTTAAATCCTTTAGCCTTTATTAAATGTCTGACGCTTTCTAATGTTTCGCGTTGAAAAATGACGAAACCGGAGGTTGAATCATTAATGCCTGTTCTGACTAGAGTTTTTGATAACCAATTCGCTGTTCTACTTGCAATATGGCGTAACAGAGACCATCCAATGATCCTACCACCCTTAATATAACGGGATCCTATAACTATATCGGCATTAGCTGAAGCTTCAAGCATAGTGAGCAAATCTGATGGTTGATGGGATAGGTCAGAATCCATTATAACTATTAATCGACCACTTGAGTTTTGGAATCCGTCTAATATTGCACTGCTTAATCCCATCTTTCTGGGGCGTTGTATAGGATAGATGTTCGTGTTGTTCATAGCAATTGTTTTAACTATCTCGTACGTGTGATCGGGGCTACTATCATCAATAATCAGGATTTCGTAATCAATATCAGTTAAAGTGTTAGCGATATCATATATAAGATTCTCAATGTTATGAGCTTCATTATATGTAGGAATGATGATTGATATATGATAGGAATTATGTTCCATTTTGGGCGGGTAGTTTATTTTATGGGACGACAGGTACTTATTCCAGGTTTATTTATTGTCAGGGTAGCTGGTGGAAGGGTTCATGAAACGGACGACTTGTGATCATCAATTAACTCAATAATAGCATCCGCCAGAGCATCTTGATTATGCCTAAGGTACACTTCGGCTTTGAGCAGCGGAGCTTGCTTTATGTGTTTGGCTAGCTTATTACATTTGTTGATATCTAATTCTACGGGCTTTTGACCAACGCTCAGATAGCGATCTTTGATTGGTTGGGGTAATCTCACGTCATTCATCAAAAGGCAATCTATAGGGTCATCTGTATGAAGATAGGATTGGACTAGGGTTAAAAAGTCAGATGCTGCAAATCCATCACTTTCCCCGGGTTTGGTCATTAGGTTACACACGTATATCTTTATTGCGGGTGAGCGATTTATAGCATTAGAAACTTCTTTCACCAAGAGATTAGGGAGTATGCTTGTATATATGTCACCAGGACCAATTACTATTGCATCAGCCTCTTCTATCGCATCAATCACGGGAGGGTAAGGGTAAGCAGCTGGCTCCAGGTAGACATAATCTATTTTTGAGTCATGCATTGTTGATCTAAGGCCAATTTGAGATTCACCGTCAATAACGGTTCCATCAACCAACTTGGCTTTTAATATGGTTGGGGTTAGAGTGACTGGAAACACTGATCCTTTAATATGGAGCATTCTTGATGCTTCAGATATAGCAGTTGCTGAGTTGCCAGTAATGTCGGTGAGAGCGGAAATAAATAGATTTCCGAAACTATGTCCGTTTAATCCTTGCCCTGAGGTGAATCGGTAATTAAATAGTTTTCTTAATTGTGCAGATATGTAATCATCAGCAGCGAGAGCCACTAAACACTGTCGTATATCTCCGGGAGGTAATTGGCCCAGTTCATCACGTAAACGCCCGGAGCTGCCGCCATCGTCACTCATTGATACAATTGCCGTCAGCTGACAATTGCGTTTTTTTAGTCCTGTAAGAGTAGTATGATTTCCTGTCCCACCACCGATAACCACTATCTTGCTTTCAGATGGCAACACAAACCTCCGATAAAAATTATGCTTAATTTTCCCTAATGCTAATAAAGTTCACTTATAAAGTATGCGATTTACGGAGATGGGCAAATCACTATTCAGTGTATGTTTGTAAGGTATACGTGTCAATTACTTTGTTATACTTGTGGAGTATATATCAGCTGAAGGAAAGTTTATGAAAACGCTTGTTACAGGTGCAACTGGTTTTGTAGGCTCAAATATACTAAGAGCTTTAGTTAAAGAGGGACATGAAGTGGTTGCCCTTGACGTCGCACCTCCTAATGATTTGTTGCTTTATTATTTACGAAATTGGCTGGGTCAGGTTACTTGGATACAGGCTGATATCACAGACATTGATGCACTAAATAAAGTTTTATCGAACTTTGATATTAAAAATATTGTACATGCTGCTGCTTTTACTAACTCAAAAGGTCAAGAAGGGCCAAACTACGATAAGCGTTTGGTAGACATCAATATAAAAGGCTCGTTAAACATACTTGATCTTGCAATAAAACTGGCAGTTAAAAGATTCCTATTTGTTAGTTCTGGAGCTGTCTATGGCGGCTTAACAATTGGAACTAATGAATTAATAAGAGAGGATGCGATTCTCTCTCCGAATAGTCTATATGGGATAACAAAATATGTATTAGAGATGCTTTGTAATAGGTATAGGACTTTGTATGGAATTGAGTCTGTAAATGTTAGATTGGGCACAGTGTATGGCCCAATGGAACGAGAAACTGCACATAGAGCTAAAATGTCGCTTATGCATCAATGGGTTGGTAAAGCTATTAGACGAGAAACGATAAATTTTAATGAGTATAGTGTGGAACAGGATTTAGTGTATGTGGTAGATATTGGTCATGCAATAAGATTCTTGCTTGACGAACCTTCTTTAAATTACGATGTCTATAACATTGGGTTCGGGAGGGTCAGTTCAAAAATTGAACTCCACTCCGCAATGTGTAATGCATTATCGGAATACAAAATTCATTTCACTGGAATAGACCAAGAGTCAGTTGTGATAAATCCAACTAAACCTTCAAAGTCGACAAGTATGGATATAAACCGATTATTAGATCAAGGCTATACGCCACAATTTGATATTGAAGCAGGTTTGAAAGATTACCTCTTGTGGTGTAAGAAATCAGGGTTTGTCCATTGAAGTCAATCCAGCGCTCAAACAATATTGGTAGTAATGTTATATCAGAGACTCTGAAAAACGGATTGCATACTACTGTTGTAGGAAGTCGTTTCATTTATCACAAGAGGCTTAGTTCAACAATGGATGAGGCTATTCGTGAAATTAACAAGGGCACCGTAGAGGGTACTGTTCTATTAACAGATGAACAGACTGCCGGAAGAGGTAGATTTGAGAGGCAGTGGTTTTCAGGGCCTGGGGATTTGATGTTTTCCGTAGTTTTCTATCCTAGCTACAAAGAGTTGCCTTATTTAAGTGTTCTGGCTGCACTCGCAGTTGTACGAACCATAGAAAAAGAAACGGACCTATTGCCTAGGATTAAATGGCCGAACGATATATTGGTCAATGGTAAGAAGATATGTGGGTTACTTGTTGAGAATTTGACTAAGGGAAATTCATCAGGTCATTCAATAGTTGGTATTGGATTAAACGTGGGTATGAATGTTAAATCGTATCCTGAAATATCTGATATAGCTACAAGTATCAATACGGAATCCAAAATGGACACGTCATTAGTTTCTCTATTCCAGGGTATCATTCAGCAGTTGGATAATCTTTACTTAGCCGTTAAGGATGGCTATAGTCCTATAGGAGAGTGGAAACAGTATTTATACGCGTTAGGGCAAACTGTAGAGATTAGAATTAATGATGAGATAGTATCGGGATTAGCTGAGGGCGTTGATGAATTGGGGCACCTTTTAGTGAGGACTAGTGACGATAAAATCGTTACTATAATGGCTGGGGAAGCTACTTTTAATCCTATGGCCTAAATTTACATATTTAGTGATTGATATGATGGAAAACATTTTCGGCATGCGAGACCCGAGAGAAGAATTCTGGGTTGCTTTAGAAGACATAAAATATGCGTTTGCTAAATTGTTTTCTATGCGGGGATACCAGTTTGTGGAGACACCTTTGATTGAACAAACCGAACTCTTTAATCGTAAAGGTGGTGGTGAACTGATATCACAGATGTATTCGTTTCTAGACCCGGATGGTAAAGCTGTAAGTTTACGGCCTGAGTTCACCTCATCTATTGTTAAGTGGTGTGTAGATAATATTGATGATCTTCAATTACCATTACGATTACAGTACGCGGGCCCGGTGTTTAGGCATGGAGCAATTAACAGGGCTTCGCCCCAATTTCATCAATTCGGTTTGGAACTTTTAGGTTCAGATCATCCCAAAGCAGATAGTGAAATTTTGTCCTTGGCTTGCGCGGGATTATCCAATATAGACCATCAAGCGGTTCAGTTAGTATTAGGAGATATAGGAGTTTATCATCAATTACTGAATAGTTTTAAGCTTTCTCAAAGAGAGCAAGCTTTTGTTTTGAGGAATATTAGTAATCTAAGAAATGGGTCAGAGGGGTTTAATAAAACTATTAATAATGCAAAAGAATTCGGGTTTTTACAGGAAGATAATTATATAGGCGAAAATCTGGAAGGCCTTGATAAAATCGACCCCCAATATTTGGTAGCACTCCTCAGTGAATTATCCAAAGAATATCGTTCGGATGCCTTGGGACAGAGATCCCCTGAAGAGGTGGCCGCAGGCTTGTTGAGAAAGTCCATGAGAGGATCAGATAGTGGCAAATTGGAACAAGCTTTGACAGTTACAGCTGAGTTGGCTGTGATTAGAGGAAAACCTGAAGAAGCTTTGAATGAAGCTTACGAACTCTTTCGGCAGCGTGGCATGAAATCTTTTGCTCTGGATGGGATTAGTGACATTATTGGGTGGCTTAGGCACGCAGATACTGGAAATAATTCACTGATTATAGACTTTGGGTTAATTCGGGATATTTCATATTATACCGGGATAGTATTTGAAATCTTGGACGAGAAGAGTGGGGTTTCGCTAGCTGGTGGTGGTAGATATGATGGCCTGGCTATGGTCTTGGGTTCCAAAGTTATTATCCCAGCTCTTGGTTTTGCTTACGACTTAGATGCTATCTGCAAAGTTTTAGAGGGAGATAAGAACGCTCCCCAAAAAGAAAACAATTTGCCTGTTTTAATTATTACTAAGAGTTTAGAAATGCAGGCGGCTACAGAGTCCTTAATCAACCGGCTTATTTTGGAAGGAAAAGTTGTTGAGCTTGAGGTAATGGATCGCAGTGTCAGTGACAGTTTGATTTATGCAAGGAACCGTGGTTTTAATATGGTGATCGAAGTCGTAGAAAATGGGGAACTGAAAAGACATGATCTCAAATAACGCAAATTCCAATTTAACAATTGTTTTGCCAAGTGATGGAGTTTTGTACGATGGTACTAAGGACTTCCTTGAACGGTGCGATCTTCCTTTTATGAGAGCAAGTAATAGAAGATATGTGGGTTCTATTCCAAATCTCACTAATTCTACGGTTTTGTTTCAAAGAGCAGGGGATGTAGTATCTAAAATTGAGGATGGTGGCGCAGAACTTGGAATCACTGGATTAGACCGGTTCACGGAAACAGTTAAAGGCAATGGTGAAGCTATAGTCTTAATTGATGATTTGGGATATGGGAGTTGCGATTTGGTGCCAGCAGTGCCTTCTGGTTGGTTGGACGTTGTAACAATAAGTGATTTGGCTGAGGTGTCGTTTGATTTCAAGCAAACTGGGCGTCAAATGCGTATTGCCACCAAATATCCAAGAATGGTTGGTAAATACCTTATAAGTAATGGGATAGAACATTTTTCTTTAGTAAATATTGCAGGGACGGTGGAAGTAGCACCATCTTCTGGATACGCTGATCTGATTGTTGATCTTGTGGTAAGTGGAGAAACATTGCGAGAGAATGGCCTTAGAGCTCTTGATGGGCCGAGCATATTATCATCACAGGCTTGCCTTATTGGGAATAAGGAATTGATTGGTAGTAGTGATTTTGTTTTAAGCCAGGTTAAGAAGGTTTTGGAAACCATGGAAGCCTATCTATATGCAGATTCATATTATGAGATTGTTGCCAGTACTGAAGGTATCTCAGAAAAGGAAATTATTGGGAGCCTAGAGGAAAAACTGGGATCGCAGAAATTAAAATATAGTGTGGCTAGTCAGGTGTATAATAGTGACGAAGAACAACGTTTTAATATATCTATTATAATAAAGAAGAGTGAATTAGTTGACATGGTGGAATATCTTAGAACTATAAACGTTGGTAATATAATAACTTCACCGGTTAGATATATATTTGGAAGAACATGCGCTTCTTATCAAGCCATGTTATCCAAATTATCATTGTAAGGATTATACTCAGGAGTGCATTGGATTCGGTTCATTTTTTGCAGAAATCTTATCAAATTTGTAATTGAAAAAGACTGAATTAAAAGGGTGGATGTAATGGCATTCAAGGTTATCTATGGCTTTGCCAATGCTAAGAAAGATATGGCTCGTAGAGGGTCCTCTGGATTGCCAACCTTAGCGGATTATATTGTGCCTAATTCGGATCAGATGTTTGGTGAATGTTTAAGCGCAGGGGAAATTGCTGTGCATATTGTGAAGGATGTAAAGAATAGAGGAGATGAAGCAGTACATTATTACACTCAACTTTTAGATGGAGTGGAATTGGATGCTTTGGAAGTCAGTAGCAAATTAATTGATGAGGCGATTACTGATGTAGATAAGTCAGTTTTGGAAGCTTTGAAAATGGCTGCGGGACGGATACATTCATATCATAAGTCAACAATCCCCCCCGATTGGATGAGTATGGAAAAAGGGCTTGGAGAAAGATTCGTTCCATTAGAAAGAGCAGGTGTATATGCTCCGGGTGGGACAGCGTGTTATGCGTCTACAGTGTTGATGACTGCTATTCCTGCGAGAGTGGCGGGAGTTAAAGAAATAATACTGTGTACTCCATCAATTGATAATGTAGTATTGGCCGCCGCATCGGTAGCTGGAGTAGATCGGGTTTTCCGGGTAGGCGGGGCTCAGGCTATTGGAGCTATGGCATATGGTACGGACACTATTCCAAATGTGGATATGATATGTGGCCCAGGCAATATATTCGTAACTATGGCTAAAAAGTTTGTGTATGGAGATGTAGGGATAGATGGATTATATGGGCCGACAGAGACGGTCATAATAGCGGACCATTTGGCTAATCCAACTTATTGTGTAGCTGATTTGCTAGCTCAAGCTGAACATGATGCTATGGCTACCCCTATATTGATAACCACTTCTCAGGAATTATTGGAGAATGTTCAACTTAACATGGATGAGCATTTGAACAAATTGGAGAGAAGAGATATTGCATCGGCCGCTGTGAACAATAATGGTCGGATAGTTTTGGTAGATACCTTGGATGAAGCTATTGAATTAGCTAATTTAATAGCACCAGAACATTTGTGTCTCTTAATAGAAGATGCTTGGGATTGGGCTGATAAAATTGTAAATGCTGGCGGCTTATTTATAGGAGAGTCTTCCCCTGAGGTTGCTGGAGATTATATAGCAGGCCCTAGCCATGTGATGCCCACTGGAGGTACTTCCAGGTATTCCTCAGCTTTAGGAGTTAGGCATTTTCTCAAGACTATGCCAATAATTAATCTAAATCTTGATACACTTACAAAGATAGGCAAAGCAGCATCCGCAATTGCGAGATCTGAGGGATTAACTGGACATGCTCTAGCTATGGATATTAGATTAAACAATATGGAAGAAAACTTTTCAGAATGAATGATATAAAGCATTTAATTTTACCCCACCTTCAAAATCCGTCCGGATATGAGGGAGTCAGGCCATTGGAAGAAATAGCACTGTTGGGTAATATGAAGCCTAACGAATTGGTCCGTCTTAACGGTAACGAAAACTCTTTCGGCCCGTCTCCGAAAGTGGCCGAAGCGTTGGGTAATTTTAAAGATTATAATCGCTACCCAGATCCTGAACAGCGGGTTCTGAGGGAGTCATTATCAGAATACCTTGGGGTTAGTTCTGGTAATATAGTAGCTGGTAATGGAAGTGATGAGCTTATAGATTTGATTATACGAATGTTTGTTGGTCCCGGGGATAATATTATCGAACCGACGCCGACGTTTGGGATGTACAGATTCTCCGCAAATTTAGTGAAAGGCAATGTTATTTCTGTGCCGAGGAATGAGAATTTTGAGCTTGATGTCCAAAAAATATCTGCTGCAGTTGATGAGCATTCCAAAATTATTTTTATCGCATCTCCTAATAATCCCACGGGTAATTTGGCTACTAAAAACCAAATTGCGGAGTTATTGCAATTGGGAATTGTGGTTGTTGTTGATGAAGCCTACCATGAATATTGTGGAGAAACCGTACTGCCTCTGCTAGATGATAATTCGAATCTCATAATTTTAAGGACGTTCAGCAAGTGGGCGGGATTAGCTGGATTAAGAGTTGGACTTGGAGTTATGGATGATGAGATAGCAAGACTAATGATGACGATTAAACCTCCTTATAATATGAATAGAGCCGCTGAAGTAGCTTTATTGGCATCCCTAGAGGATAAAGAATTATTGCTTAGTCGAATAACTCCTGTGATTGAAGAAAGAAAGAGATTGTCAGCATTATGTGCTCAGATAGATGGGATCGAGGCCCTTCCTTCGCAAGCTAATTATGTATTAATCCGTTTGCCCGAAGGGCGTGGAAAGGAAATTTATTTAGGATTGGCAGACCGTGGTGTGTTTGTTCGCTACTATAATGATCCGAATTTGGTTGATTGTATTAGGGTTAGTGTAGGACAACCT
>CAZPLA010000040.1:0-43030 GCA_964587385.1 uncultured Dehalococcoidia bacterium
CCACATGATCTTGGCACAGGAGTCAATATACAGGCTATGGTTTATGGGAATACCGGTGAGAATAGTGGAACAGGGGTGCTTTTCACTAGAAATCCAGCGACTGGTGAAAACTATATTTATGGGGAATATTTGCCTAATGCACAGGGTGAGGATGTAGTAGCTGGTGTCCGCACGCCATATCCAGTCACGCAATTAGGTGAAAGCCACCCAGTGATTTATGAAAAACTTATGGGCCTAGCGAAGCAACTAGAAACACATTATCGTGATGTTCAGGATGTTGAATTTACGGTTGAACAGGAACGTTTGTATTTACTCCAAACCAGGAATGCGCAAAGAACTGCCGCTGCTGCCGTCAAGACAGCTGTAGATATGGTTGTAGAGGGACTTATAACGAAGAAGGAATCAATTCAGAGAGTTGAATCTGATCAACTCTCTATGTTATTTGTTCCTCGTTTTGATGAGGACGATAGGAAAAGAGCTGTATCCCAAGGAGAACTCATAGCTGTAGGAACTCCTGCCTCACCTGGGGCCGCAACTGGATTAGCCGTTTTTGATCCCAATCGTGCAGCTGAAGCGGGAATGCGTGGTGAAAGTGTAATACTGGTAAGAGCTGAAACTACTCCTGACGATATTAATGGCATATTACAGTCGGTAGGAATCCTAACTAGCCGCGGAGGAACGACTAGTCATGCAGCAGTTGTTACAAGGGGATTGGGTAAGCCTTGTATTGTTGGAACTGAAGAAATTAAATTCGCAAGAGATGGATCATTTTTTGAATCACGCGGCCAGGTTATTAAAGAGGGGGATGAAATCAGCATAGATGGTGCGACTGGAGAGGTTTTCCAAAAGCATATCACCACTGTTGCTCCTAACCTAGATGAATTAAATGAAGCTCGTCAGTTATTATCTTGGGCGGATGAATTTAGAACTCTTGGAGTATGGGCGAATGCGGATACTGAATCTGATGCTAAAAGAGCTCTGTCTATGGGGGCAGAGGGGATAGGTTTATGTAGAACTGAACACATGTTTTTAGGCCCTGAGCGAGTAGCTGTAGTTCAGCGTATGCTTTTAAATGCGGCGGAAGCCGAAAATTGGCAATCTTCACACGGAGAAGTGGATTTACTTAGTATAAGTGATTCTTTGCCTGAAGACTTGCCTTTAGGGGTATCTACCTTTTATGAAGCTTTAGGAGAACTGGAAAAATTACAAGTAAAGGATTTTACTGACATTCTTAATATCATGGGAGATCGTCCTGTTATCATTAGGCTTTTGGATGCTCCTCTCCACGAGTTTTTGCCGCGTTATGAAGAATTGGTACGGAAATCCACAGAATTTAAGATGAGCAATTCAAATGACGAAGATCTTCAAGAAACTGAAAGATTACTTGAACTTCTTGAGCAATCAAGGGAGGCCAATCCGATGCTGGGTCATAGGGGTTGCAGATTAGGCATATCATTTCCTTCAGTGTATCGGATGCAGGTTAAGGCTATAATTACAGCTTGTTGTGAATTGCAATTGAAGGGTCAATCAGTGCAACCAGAAATCATGATCCCATTAACTTCTCATGTTAATGAGATGAGTATATTAAGAGAAAGATTAACTAAGGTCGCAAAAACTATTCAAGATGAGCGAGGGGTTGAAGTTCGTTATAAGTTTGGGACCATGATAGAAGTGCCCAGAGCGGCTCTTACAGCAGACAAAATGGCATCTGAATCTGATTTCTTCAGCTTTGGCACTAATGATTTGACACAGACTACTTTCGGTTATAGTAGGGATGATGCGGAAGGTAAATTCTTGAGAGCTTATATAGAAGATGGTGTACTGCCGGAAGATCCGTTCCTAACTTTGGATGCTGAAGGGGTAGGTTCGTTGATCCAGATTGCGGTGGAAAAAGGCAGAAAGGTCAAACCTGATTTAGAGGTTGGTATTTGTGGTGAGCATGGTGGAGATCCCGCCAGCATAGATTTTTGTCATCGTACCGGACTTAACTACGTTAGCTCTAGCCCATTTAGAGTACCTGTAGCCCGCTTGGCTGCTGCTCAGGCGGCGTTGAGAGACGAGAAGTAGTTTATATGTAATCCCTACAAATTCCAGTTGTTGTAACTATCTTTTGATTTGGTATTTACCGGGATGTACTATCTAGGATACAACTGGATAAATTTGAGTATTGATTGAAATTCTGGCGATTAGTGGTTTTCCGGGATGTTTTTGATCGTAGCATTTCGTTTTCTATAAGATAGAAGTCAGCTTTAGATATTAAGTGGACTGTATCCTGGAAAGCCAGGTGCCACAATTCCGGAGTCCATCTTTTTATATAATCCATTCTAGGCGCTATATGTTTCGCTTCTACATATTCGTTTTTTGATAGGATTATTTCCGGTTTTATTCCGACTCTGAATGGTAGGGAACTACTCCCTTGAGGTTGCCATATTGGAGTATTATCTTCGACCATTGAAGAAGTTACAATTGCGGTAGCTGCAAAACATCGTTCATAAGAAATATAAATTAGCACTCTATCATCAAATTCCATACGTTGGACTTTTTTGCGATGATGGGCGGTCAAACCGACCATGTCAAATCTGCGTTTTTTCAATATGGAGAAGTTTTCTGGAGTTTTTACTACTATCCAATAGCTCTTTGACATATGTGCCTCTAGAGTTGTCACAGGTTTCTCAGAACCTGAACATTATCCCATAAATGTGGAGTTAACAATAGTGAGGGATTGAGTAATTCAGTTATTGCGTGCCTATTGTGGGGATTAAGTTAATTATTCATATATGTAGCGGTAAACAAATATATTTATATTGATGTATAAACATTTATACTTGGTATCGTATGGTTTAGGCTTGATGTTGGTATAAATTAATTGATTGTTTTATTAAGGGTAATAATTTGGAAATTGGAGAAAGCTAAGTAGTGAAGAACCGGACGAAAATAGATATTAGCCGACTGTTGAAAGAACAAGTTTTGGTATTAGATGGAGCAATGGGTACTGCAATACAAGATGCAGGGTTGTCTCCAAGTGATTTTGGCGGTCTGCAATATGAAGGATGTAATGAATATCTCAATATTACACGTCCGGATTTAATCATGGATATACATCGGGCGTATCTGGAAGCCGGTGTGGATATAATCGAAACAAATTCTTTTGGAAGTACACCTTTGGTTTTGGCTGAATACGGACTAGAAGATCTTGCTTTTGAAATAAATCAGGCCTCAGCGAGAATAGCTCGTGAAGCGGTTGATGAACTGTCTACAAGAGAACATCCCCGATTTGTAGCTGGATCTATTGGACCCACTACTAAATCATTGGCACTTACTAGGGGTATCTCCTGGGATGAATTAATGAATCACTATTACATTCAGGTGTCTGGACTTGTGGATGGAGGCGTAGATTTGTTGTTGGTGGAAACTTCTCAAGACATATTGAATGTTAAAGCTGCTCTTGTAGCAATAGATCGTCTTTCTGAAGAGCGCAGCATAGATATTCCAGTTGCTGTTCAGTGCACCATTGAAATTATGGGGACTACTTTGGGAGGCCAGGATATTGAAGCATTTTATAATTCACTATCGCATAGAGATTTATTATGGATAGGCATGAATTGTGCAACCGGACCTGAATTTATGAGAGGATATTTGCGTGCATTATCCCAAATTTCTAAATTTCCAGTTTCTGTGGTTCCTAACGCTGGGTTGCCGGATGAAGATGGTCAATATAACGAAACACCAGACATATTTTCTGCAACCGTAAATTCTTATATTAGAGAAAGATGGGCTAACGTAGTAGGTGGATGTTGCGGCACAACTATTGAACATGTAGGAAAGTTAGTCGAAGGAGTTAAGGGAATATCCCCCAGAGAGGTGGTATCTAACAGAACCACGGTTGTTTCTGGGCTAGAATCGTTGATTGTTGATGAAAATACTCGACCAGTTCTGATAGGAGAGAGGACAAATGTATTAGGTAGCAGGAAATTCAAAAAATGGGTAAGTGAAGCAATGTGGGAAGAGGCCGCAGAATTAGGCCGCCGACAGGTCAGAGGAGGAGCTTCCCTTCTGGATGTTTGCCTACAGGATCCTGATCGCGATGAAATGGCAGACGTGGATGCATTTCTTGAGTTTTTAACACGTAAGGTGAAGGTAGGAATTGTAATAGATTCCACTGATCCTAATGTGATAGCTAACGCATTAAAACGCACCCCAGGTAAGTCAATTATTAATTCTATTAATCTTGAAGATGGTGAAGAAAGATTTGCTCAGGTAATTCCTTTGGTTCATAAATTTGGTGCCGCAGTAGTAGTAGGTTGCATAGATGATGATAAAGAACAGGCACAAGCGATAACTAAGACCCGCAAATTGGAAATTGCTCGTAGGTCTTATAAATTACTCACTGAGAAGTATGGGCTTCTTGGGGAGAATATAATCTTTGACCCATTAGTATTTCCTGTAGGAACTGGAGACAAGAATTATATTGGTTCTGGTGTAGAAACAATTGAAGGCATTCGATTAATAAAAGAAGAATTTCCATTGGCTAAAACAGTATTAGGAATCTCAAATGTGTCTTTCGGATTGCCTCCGGCAGGGAGAGAGGTATTGAATTCGGTTTTCTTATACCATTGCGTTCAAGCTGGATTAGATATGGCAATAGTAAATAGCCAAATGATAATCAGATATCCATCAATACCAGAGGAAGAAAGGAAATTAGCGGAAAACCTTATTTGGTGGACGGGCAATGATCCAATAGGTGACTTTGCTTCACATTTCCGGGAACGCAAAAACAAGAATGTACTTGATAGACGGAAGGGTGCCACATTAGACGAGAGAATAGCGTTTTGTGTTATAGATGGAACTAAAGATGGTCTGTTTGAAGATTTACAAGAGGCTCTTTTGAATCGGTCTCCATTAGAAATCATCAATGGACCTTTAATGGCTGGAATGGATGAAGTAGGCAAGCTTTTTGCTAGCAATGAACTCATTGTTGCAGAGGTTTTAAGTTCAGCAGAATCCATGAAAGCAGCCGTGTCATTTTTGGAACCTTATATGGATAAGGATGAACTAGCATCTAGGGGCACTATGCTTCTTGCAACCGTAAAAGGAGATGTTCATGATATAGGGAAAAACTTAGTTGATATTATTCTTTCTAACAACGGATATAAGGTCATCAACTTGGGAATTAAGATAACTTCACAAGAGTTAATTCAAGCGTATCAAGATTATCTACCGGATATGATTGGTCTTTCAGGTTTGCTAGTAAAATCAACCCAAATGATGATGGAAACAGCTAGAGACCTTAAAAATTCAGAGATAGCGTGCCCGATTTTGGTAGGTGGTGCGGCGTTGAGCAACAGATTTACTCGTCTTCGTATAGGTCCAGAATATGATGGAATAGTGGTCTATGCTAGAGATGCTATGACTGGATTAGACTTGGCTAATCAAATTAGACAGCCAGAAAAACTACAAAATCTCGCGTCAAGAATTGATGAAGAATACAAATTGTTAAAATCTGACCAGGAAGCTAAGGATATTAATAAGGAAAAACTGCAACCTAAAGTTAACATAAAAACATCGGTGCAATTAATAGACGATCCTCCAGTTCCGCCAGATCTTTTGATTCATAAATTATTGGATTATGAGTTGGAAGAGATTTTTGATTACATAAATCCGGTTATGTTGTATGTAAGGCATTTGGGTTTTCGCGGAAAATTTGAAGACGCATTGAAAAATGGGGACCCAAAGGCTAAAGAACTAAAGGACAAGGTTGAACAGGTGCAAGAGGTTATGATTAAGTCACCTGATATACAGGCCAAAGCAGTTTATGGATTTTTCCGGTCAGCATCTGATGGTAACGATACATTGATACTTAGTGGTGACGGTAAAGAGATTATCCAGCGGTTTAGTTTTGGTCGTCAATTGTCTGGGGAAGGTCTATGTATATCTGATTATCTAACGCCCTTTAGTTCAGGGAAAGCTGATTATATCGCTACTTTTGTAACTACAGTGGGTCCAGGAGTAAGGGATCTAGCCAATCGGTGGATGGAGTCTGGAGAATATCTCGCATCTCACATACTGCAAGTGTTGGCTTTAGAGGGGGCAGAGGGATTTGCAGAAGTACTGCATAAAAAAATAAGAAGCATGTGGGGATTTTCAGATGCGCTAGGCATACAACCATCAGATATTTTTAAAGCGAATTATAGGGGTAGGCGATACTCTTTTGGATATCCTGCATGTCCAAAACTAGAAGACCAGGAGATTCTCTGGGAATTACTTAAACCGGAATCCAATATAGGGGTTTCTCTTACCGAAGGATTTATGATGGAGCCTGAAGGTTCAGTTAGTGCTTTAGTGTTTCACCACCCTCAAGCCAAATATTTTAACCTTGGTGCTTCTGATTTGAGATAAGGTGAGTTCTAACTGTTCAAAGCTCTATTACCCTCAAAGCAGCGTGCGATATGGTCCGATTTTAATTGTATCTTTACTTTTGTTCCTATTTGAAGTTTTTGTTTAGATGGAACCAATGAATGAACGAAATCGCCCGTGTCCAAGAGTATACGATAAAGAGTGAAAGCTCCCTGGTATATGCGAGAAATTATGGTGCCAGTCCCTTGATCGGATGGGAATATTGTCGTATCGGTTGGCCGGATCATTAATGATACGTTTACCATGCTAGTTAAGTTTTGTTTAATATCTAAATTCCCTAACGCACATATGGGAATATTATCTCTAGTATAAATTGGAAGAAAATCAGCTATACCTACGAATTGCGCTACAAAAGTAGTATTGGGACGTTCGTAGATATCCTCTGCAGTTCCTATTTGTTCAATATGCCCCTCGTTTAATATTATGATTCTGTCCCCCATTTCAAATGCTTCCCGTTGGTCATGGGTTACGAATAGGCTACTAACTCCATTGGTCTTAAGAATATCTTTTACTTCGGCTCTAACTTGTTGTCTAAGTTTAATGTCCAGGTTAGAAAATGGTTCGTCTAATAGCAGTATGTTTGGTGATCTTACCAATGCTCGAGCCAAGGCTACTCGCTGTTGCTCACCTCCAGAGAGTTCATTGGGCATACGATCCTGTAGTCTTACAAGTCCAGCCATGGTTAATACCGTTCGCAATCTAGCTTCTTGCTGATCAGTATTTTTTATGCCATATCCTACGTTATTTATAACTGATAGATGTGGGAACAGAGCGTAATCTTGGAATACCATACCTATATTTCTTTTTTCTGGAGGGATAAATGTTCCCGGCCCAGACATCCATTTACCAGCAATTTCTATTGATCCGGATTCAGGTATTTCGAATCCAGCTATAAGTCTAAGTGTAGTTGTTTTACCACATCCACTTGGACCTAATATAGCGAGAATTTCACCTTCGGCCATCTCGAATGTTAGATTAGTAACAGCTGTGCTTTCCTTAAATGTTTTGTTTAAGTTAAGGCATCGTAATATTGGGTGGTTGTTCATTTTACTTTATGTTCTTTTGAAATTAGAAATATCATTGGTAATGATGATAGCAGAATTAGGACCAAAGAATATGCCGCGGTTTCAGCGAAGAAAGCCTCTGATGCGTTCGACCAGATTGACGTAGCGAGCGTGTTAAATCCGATCGGGGCCAATATCAATGTGGCAGGCAATTCTTTGGACGTCAAAAGAAATACAAGTGCTAAACCCGACATTATGCCTGGTTTTAGGAGAGGGACGGTGATAGATAAGAATACCTTTAGACCACTGCTTCCTAAGCTTCGTGCGGCTTCCTCTAGACGGGGATTTATTTGCTCCAATGAAGATTGCAAAGAGCCTAAGGATCCAGGGATAAATAAGATTAAATACGCGAAAATTAATAAAGTCTTGGTTTGATACAGTGGTGTAGCAAATTGTGATCCAAAAAATACTAAAGTCAGTGCGATTACTATGCCTGGTAATGCGAATCCCATGTATGTCCATCTTTCTACTAGTTTTATCCAAGAGTTAGGATATCTTACTGCTAGGATGGCTATTGGAATGGATGATAGTAACGCCATTATAGAAGCGATAGTAGCAATACTGAAAGTATTCCATGTAGCAGTTAAAACGTTTGTCAAACTAGGGAAGAATTCAAAACCCCGTATTAACCAATAGGTTAGTACGGACATAGGTACTATTAAAGAGAAGAATATTACCAGAATGCAGAATAATGTCGCTGTAAAACGCCATTGTCCTAATGGTATTGGCGGAGGCCGAGTGGGAGTTCCAGGGTCATTACGGTACAACTTACCTTTGTTAGAATACAATGTTGTAGGTAATAATATGAATATGGCGCATAGAACTAGTATGAGTGAAAGTATTGACGCCATAGACCGGTCGATCATTGATTCGAATTGAATATAAACTGCCCATGTAAATGTTTCATAATGCAAAATAGAAACTGCACCAAAGTCTGTTAGTGTATACAAGGCAACTAAGATTCCGCCAGATGTTATAGATGGTTTTAGCAAAGGTAGGGTGATGTTTTTGAAAGTTGACCATGACCCTTGTCCAAGATTATGCGAAGCTTCTTCAATGGAACGGTCCATCCTAGAAAGAGCTGCTCTTACAGGCAAGAATATATACGGGTAACTTAATAGAGATAGAGTTATCCACGCCCCAGTGAAACCGTAAATACTTGGTATTTTTTCTACACCAAAAAGAATGCCTAGGCCGTCTTGAAGGAGCCCTCTAGGTCCCAATGCTATTACTATTAAAAAGGCACCTATGTAACTAGGAATGACTAATGGTAATGGAGCGACAATTCCCCATAATTTGCGATATGGTAAATCAGTGCGAGTAGTAAGCCACGCCATTGGTACAGCAATCAAAGCTGAAGTAATTGTAACTGCTGTGACGAGGCTTATAGAACGAAATAGTATAGACAGAGTACGTCGGCGTAAAATTATGTCCCAGAACTCTGAACCTGCATCAATGCTTCTGGCAAAGAGGTATATGAGTGGAAGTCCCATGGATATCACCACACAGAGTGATGGTATCCACAGGACCCACATAGGCCTAATCCGTTGTATCTTAGGCATCAACGCTTTAGAGTCTCTTCGAGATTTCATGCCTCATAGGTATGTATACTACTTTTCAGACTGGATCTATGGAAGTATTCCTGTTTCTCTAAGGAGGTCACCTGTGCCTTCTAAGTCAGCAAAGCTACTTAGTGGTAGACCAGGATGGTTTATTTCATCGAATGGTACCAAGATTCGGCTGGTTTTTACACCATCAATTAATGGATATTCGTATGTTTGTCCAGCAAAATACTGTTGAGCCACTTTAGACAGCATAAAATCTAAAAATTTCGCGGCATTTGTTTTATTTTCTGAACTCTGTAAAATTCCAGCACCTGCAACCATTATTACTGAACCTGGACCCCCGGATCTGGGGTGATAGTTGCGGGCAGCAAAATCATCTCCCTCTTCGGCAAGGAATCGAAATAGGTAATAATGATTAACAAAGCCTACATCTATTTCCCCTGCAGCTACTGCTGCAACTTGTGGAGTGTTTTTCGGGTATACAATTGGCTCATTTGCTTGAATGGCAGTGAGCCAGTCGCGAGCGCCATCTTCACCCCAAACCGCTCGCATGGCAGTTACCATTGCTTGGAATGATGCATTAGTAGGAGCCCAACCTATACGGCCTTTCCATTGAGGTTCTACGAATCCCCACATAGAATCGGGTAGTTCTTCTTCAAGTGTTGTGTTTGGATTGTATACTACTGTTCTGGCTCTACCAGATATTCCAATCCATTTATTATCGGTCGAACGAGCCCATTCTGGAACTTGATTTAGAGTATTTTCTGACATCGGCATTAGTAGACTATCTACCGCAGCAAGTCCACCAGGATCCTGAGCAAAAAAGATGTCAGCTGGGCTTTTCGTTCCTTCTTCTAGAATTGTTGCAGCTAGTTGTGGGGTTTTCGCATATTTGACCTGCACGTCAATTCCAGTTGCTTTAGCGAATTGATCAATTATTGGTCCAACTAGTTTTTCACTACGACCAGAATAAACTGTCAAAGTGTTTTCCTTGGATTCAGCTATTGTTGTGGCAGCCGGTGGAGCAAGGTTTTCGGATGTTTGCTCTGTAGTAATGCTAGGGCTATCACATCCTGTGATCAGGGTCAGGCTTAAGATTCCTATAAGGAAAAAAGCCATACTTTTTGAAAATTTGTTAATGTTTAACACGAGTCTCCTTTAGTTTGAACTACTGGTAGTTAGTCTAAGCATGTCGTACACTTAGCATATACTAAGTGAGAAATATGTATACACTTACTTAATGTAATTGTCAAGTTAAAAATCTAGATTGAATTAAGTTGTCATTTGGGTTCTAAGTCCCAAGGATTTGCATTTCAGATTGTTGTTGACTGTAGATACGGCTAGTTGGTACATTTTGAAACTGTATCAGGGGGAATTAATTTGTTGGATATTTCTAAACGTTTACTTGATGGTGATCAGAGGGCTCTTTCACAATCCATATCTTTATTAGAGAGAAATGATCCTGATGGAGTATCGGTTATGAAAGATGTGTATGATTCTATAAAAGGGATATATTGTGTGGGTATAACCGGGTCTCCTGGAGTTGGGAAAAGCACTATCACATCAAGACTTACCGAAATTTTTAGGGCTAATGGATTTTCTGTAGCTGTTTTGGCTGTTGATCCTACTAGTCCATTTACAGGGGGGGCGATATTAGGTGACCGGATAAGGATGAATAAGCATTATCAGGATCCAGGAGTATTTATTAGAAGTATGGCGACGCGAGGTAAATTGGGTGGACTTCCTAGTATTGTGAATGGTGTGATCAGACTTCTGGATGCAGCTGGTAACGACGTTGTCCTAGTAGAAACCGTAGGAGTAGGTCAAACAGGTGTTGATGTGTCTAATGTAGTTGATACGGTAGTTGTAACTGTAGTTCCAGAGGGAGGAGATTCTATACAAACCTTTAAAGCCGGATTAATGGAGATTGCAGATATATATTTAGTAAATAAAGCCGATAGACCTGGAGCACGTCGGATGATTCATGCTATAGATAATTATCTCGGTACTGCTATAGCTAGTGAGGGTTGGACTATTCCTTTATTGTCTGGTAAAGCACGAACTGGCGAAGGCATGAGTGAATTATATGAAGCTATTAATTTGCACTATGAATTTATGACAGAAACAGGATTATTAGATAAGCGGCGAAGAGAGCGTAGATTTAAAGAAATGTCTGGAATTATAGAGGAACACTTTAGTCGGTTAGCTAAACAATTGATTAATAGTGATTCCAGATTAAAAAATCTTCTCTCCATGGTTGAGGATGGTAAAGCAGAGCCCTATTCAAGTGCGATTGAGCTACTGCACGATGTTTCTTATTCCTTTGACTGGTGTGGAGACCCTTTTCAATAAGGACACTCAGATTTTTGTAAAGTCATCTGAGTGTCCTACTGGCAATTATAAAATTAAAGCATCACTTCTATTTGTCATTGTCTTGTTTGTTCGAACCCATATTGAGAAATGGTCGTAACATTTGAGTAAATTCCATTGGTAGAATGAACTTTGTTGATGGGCTGGTCCCCATTTCTTTTAGTACATCGAAATATTGGAGACTCATAGTTTTGGCATCTACTGTAGACGCTACTTCATAAATCTTTGCGAGCGCTTCGCTGAATCCTGCGGCTCTTAATACCGCTGCCTGTTGGTCACCCTCTGCTTGTAGGATTTCTGCCTCTCTCTCACCTTCGGCTAGCAATATTGCAGATTGTTTTTCACCTTCGGCTCTGTTTATTTGAGCTTGACGTTGACCTTCGGATTCAGTGATATCTGCAGTCTTGATTGCAGCGGCCGATTTCTCTCTTTCCATAGCAGCTTTTACACCTGCTGGAGGATCTATTTCGTTAATTGCAACTCCTTGAACTTTTACCCCCCATCGGCCAGTACTTTCATCCATAGCTACTTGGAGTCTGTTTTGCATTCTCTCTCGTTCACCAAGTGCCTCTGCTAAGCTGATAGTGCCTATGATAGACCTTAGCTCGGCTACAGCAAGATTGACCACGGCTGTTTCAAAGCTTTGCACATTAAGAACTGATCGCTCAGCCTGGTCTTCCATGACACTGTAGTAAATTACGAAATCCATATCTACAACAACATTGTCACTTGTAATATATTTTTGTATAGGGACTCGCTGTACACGTTCCCTTAGGTCCACCTTGCGAGCAGATTCTACTATAGGAATAATCAGCCTAAGGCCTGCATTTTGAACCCGATTCAAACGTCCCCATCTGAGAACTACAAGTTTCTCGAATTGTTTGACTACGACTATTCCTACTGCCATGATACCTCCCTACTAATGGGCTACTATTTACTTTGTTTATTTTTTATCTATATTGACTACGGTTAAAACTATACCTTTTCTTCCAACCACTCTTACTTTGCTTCCTATTTCGATTACCTGATTTTCATCAAAGGCGGTTGCTGTCCATGACTGGTTATTAATATATATTCTACCTGTAGGTGATAAAGCATAAGCGACAATTGCTTCATCACCAATAGTGGGTAAAAGACCCAGGGATTGGTGTGTTTTTCCTGGTCTTGCTATTGTAAGAATCACCCATCCTACTATAGCTGACAGTATAGCGCTGAAAGGTATGATAATCCATAGATTGACATTTAATGAGGGTCCTGTGGGGGATGGGCCGTCAAAGTGTGAGAACAGCAGTATTCCACCCAATAAAAAGCTAATCACGCTTGCTATGCCGAGAATTCCGAACCCAGCTATATACACTTCTGCTAGGAATAAAGTACCAGCTAAGAGAATTAGAGCTGCACCTGCCCAATTCACCGGCAGATTGCCCAGGCTGACAAAAGCCAGGATTAGGAAAATTACACCCGTGATGCCAGGGAATATGAGGCCTGGATTCATGATTTCTACCACCAGCGCGAGGCCTCCAATAGATAGTAAAAGGAATGATATATTAGGATCAGCCAACAAATTGAGAAAGCGATTAACAAGGCCCATCTCTGTAGTTCGTATTGATAGTCCGCTGGTGTCTATAATAATGTTATTGCCGTTAATGGATATAGACCTTCCATTCATCTGAAGTATGAGGTTCTCTAAATCTGAAGATATGAAATCTATGATGTTTTCATCAACGGCTTCGCTTGAAGAGAAAGATGCTGATTCCAATATGGTAGATTCTAGCATGTTACTATTTCTATTACGTTCTAATGCTATTCCTCGCATGCGAGCGGCAGCGTCGTTAGTTACCTTAGTTTTTACAGTGCCTTTTAATTCTTCACCAGCCATTCCGATTGGAGATGCAGCCCCTATATTGGTTCCTGGTGCCATAACTGCGACATGAGCTGCAGCAGTAATGAAAGTTCCAGCGGAGGCTGCTTGGGCTCCCCGAGGGGATACATATATTACTGTTGGAACTTTGGCATTAAGTAATGATTCCACTATTTTGTAAGTAGATGAAGCCATACCTCCCGGAGTATTTAATTGGATTATTACTAATTCGGCTCCATCTCTTTCTGCAGACGCAATTGTTTTTTCTATATGATTTTGTGTTATTGGATTGATCATGCCGTTAATATCTGTAACAACAGCGAATCGTTCTTGGGCTGAAACTTGTCCATATAGACCCAATGTCATTAGGGACATAAATAAAACGCCCATAATTATGCGTCTTTTGGGTAGATTATGAAGTTTCATAAAGTTAACAATTCTTGATTTAAGGAAATACCTAAAGATTGGTAGATTAGCTAGGATAATGGAGATCTAGTACAAAATTGTCAATTAGTATTAGCAGGGTTATTTTATTGAAATCCACTCTCAATAGTGCCTAGCTTCGTTGACATACTAAGTATTACGGCCGTATCCTTTATTAGAGCGTATAGTTTAGATATTGACATATAAGACTCAACTATTCCGAAGAAGTTCATAAATTTATTACTGGGGATATAATTATTAGTTTATGGCTGATCTAGTCGATATAGATGTAGAAATATCTGAGGCGATAGCAAGTGAGAATCGTCGTCAGCGGACTAATATTGTTTTGATCGCTTCTGAGAATTATGCGAGCAAGGCTGTATTAGAAGCGCAGTCTAATGTTTTGAACAACAAATATGCTGAGGGGTATCCTGGCAAAAGATATTACGGGGGTTGTGATCATGCTGATGAGGTGGAGACGCTAGCTATAGATAGAGCGAAAGAACTTTTTGGCGCCGAGCATGCTAATGTTCAACCTCATAGTGGTGCCCAAGCTAACATGGCGGCATATTTCTCTCTTCTGAATTACGGAGACACTGTGATGGGATTACGACTCGATCAGGGAGGTCATCTCACTCATGGAAGCCATGTTAATATTTCAGGTAAAATGTACAATTTTGTTGACTATGGCGTTGATTCTGATAGCGAACTAATTGATTATGATTCAGTCGAAAAATTAGCCAAGGAATGCCAGCCCAAGGTTATCGTTGCCGGTTGCACCGCTTATTCTAGAGTCATTGACTTCGAGAGGTTCAGATATATTGCCGATATTAATGAATCTATTCTTATGGTAGATATGGCCCATATATCAGGGTTGGTAGCAGGAGGTGCTCACCCATCTCCTTTTCCATTTGCGCATATAGTTACTTCCACAACGCAAAAAACGTTACGTGGACCTCGTGGAGGTATCATTCTCTGCAGTTTAGAATTATCACGTAGTGTTGATCGTGCAGTTTTCCCCATGACTCAGGGTGGACCATTAATGCATGTTATTGCAGCTAAAGCGGTATGTTTTAAAGAAGCAATGCAGCCCTCTTTTCGCGAATATGCCAATAATGTTGTAATTAATGCGCGTGCTTTGGCTGATGCTTTAACAAAGCATGGCTTAAGAATAGTATCTGGAGGTACTGACAATCATCTTATATTGGTTGATCTCAGGCCTTTGGGGTTAAAAGGGAATGAAGCTGAAAAAATCCTTGAAGATGTTTCTATAGTGGTAAATAAGAACGCGATTCCTAATGATCCAGAACGTCCTAGAGTAACTAGCGGCCTACGCCTAGGCTCTGCTGCTTTAACTAGTAGAGGTTTTGGAATTAGGGAAATGGACAAAATTGCTGATATGATTGTTAGAGCTATGAAAAGTAGTGGGGATGCTGCTGCACTAGAGTCTGTTAAAAATGAGGCAGAGAGTTTGGCATCATCTTTCCCTGTGCCAGGGATAGATTTATAATTTAGTTGAGTGATAAAGGGGCTGGGTGCTATAATCGGCCTAAATTAACGTGGGATATACAATGAAACGTGAATATGAATTAATGCTCGTAATAAATCCTGCCTTGAGTAAGGAGGATGGTTTAGGAGCTAAAGATCGAGTTAAAGATTTTATAGGTGAGGGTGGGGGAGAAATTACCAACGAAGATGATTGGGGTACACGAAGACTGGCATATACAATTAAAAAGGCCGGTCAAGCCTATATGGAAGGCAATTATCAAATATTACGCTTTAACATGGAAGCTGATGCTGTAAGCGCCTTGGAAAACCAGCTCCGTCTTTCCGAAAATGTGTTAAGGCATATGGTAGTGAGAGAACCTCCATCCTATAAGAAATCCACTGAGACAGGTGGGAAAAACGAAGAAAATGTTTCAAGTGATAAAAAGACTACTATAACGCATGATGATGTAGATGATAGTTCTAAAGAGAAAGATGATATCGGCGTGCAAAATAGTCAAGATGAAACACAGAATACAGATGATGAAAAAATAAATGGGCCAATTCCAGGCCCTGCAAATCAAGAAACGGTTGACCCTGCTGATGAAGAGTCAGATGGCCAGTCTGAGGATGCAAAAGCTAAATCAAATGATGCTTCTGATTCGGAGTAGATATGGCAGTATGGTTGAATAAAATAATGGTGATTGGGAACCTTGGCACTGATCCTGAGATGAGGTATACACCTAGAGGTACGCCAGTTACCACATTCCGGTTGGCGACTAACCGTGTTTCCAGGACTGAAAATGGAGAAAAAACCTCTGAAACGGAATGGTTTACGGTCGTGGCTTGGGATAGACTTGGAGAACAGGTTAATCAGTATTTGTCTAAAGGAAGACGTGCTTATGTAGAGGGTCGATTTAGGAGTCGATCTTGGGAGGGTCAAGACGGACAATCACGGTCTGTTAATGAAATAGTAGCTAATTCCGTTCTTTTCTTGGATCAAATGGGAAGCCAAGATGAGTCTCCTCAAAGCACATTCCCTTCTGATGATGTAGATGAACTGCCGTTTTAATTTGATAACATTAATTTCCTAGGAGATTTATTCTGAATGATTACTAGAGCCCCATCAAGGGATTCATCACGAGAAAGACCGAGGCGACGATTTACGCCGAGAAGAAGGGTGTGCGCCTTCTGTGTGTCAAAAGCAGACTACATAGATTATAAAGATGTTGGGTTGTTACGAAGATACACGTCGGATCGATTCAAAATTGATCCTAGGCGTAGGAGTGGAACCTGTGCCCGACATCAAAGAGTATTAGTGTCCGCGATAAAGCGCGCTCGTATAGTGGCGCTTCTTCCATTTAGCCCAAATCACGGTAAACTAGTGGGCTGAATGTTTTTTCACAAGGCGTCTTATTGTTGAATAATTATTCCATTGTTTTCCTTTTAGGACCTAGTCGTTTGAGAGGTTGTCAGTAATGGCTCAGTCCGGACCAAAACGTAGACCGATTGAGAAAAGCGGTCGCCCTTATAAGCCGACGGATAGGCGTATAAGGTTACATCAGTTTGAGAAAGAAAATTCCAGAAGACGACTGATTTTGATATTTGGCGCTACGGTGCTAACAATCATATCGGGTCTGATAATTCTCGGATGGTATGTTCAATATTATTCTCCACCCAGGGTAAAAGCTGCCGTTGTTAACGATATCAGATTTAGCCAAGGCGATTTGGTAAAGAGAGTACGTATGATTCAAGCTGCTCAAGATTATCGGGGCGAATCGGGAACAGGATTTACTGACATCTTGAGAGTTCTCTACAATAATGATATTGACGTAAGCCTTGGGCCATTTAACTTGGGCATGGTGCAGATGGAGCTTTTGAAACAAGGAGCACCTGATTACGGAATTAATGTGACCGAAAAAGATATTGATAGAGCTATAAAAGCTCTATTTACTCCAAATATACCTGAAGGTCAAGACGTTAGTGAGGATCAGATAGAAAGAGAATATTTGGAAAATTATCATAGTTACCTCAACTTTAATCGATTAACTGAAGATGATTATAGAAGACTTGCCGAAGAGCAATTATATTTCTACAGGATGAGGGAGGCATTAGGCGCTGAAGTGCCAGAATCATCTGAACATATGGAAGTTTCCTGGATTAGTTTGCCTACTAGGCCAGATCCTTCGTGGGGCGCTCAAGAGAAATTTATGAATGTAGATGTAGTAGAGCAAAGACTCCAAACCGAAGATTTTGAAGATGTCGCGTTAGAATTTGCAGTTGCGTTTAAATATGCTGATACAAACGGTTACGTTGGATGGCTACCAAAAGGAGCTTTTCCCGGCCTGGATTTGATGATTTTCGGAGGTCCTGATGTTGATCCTATTCCTCATAACGAAACTAGTCCGGCAATTGTGAATAGTGGGGTTTACTATTTTGTTAGAGTTTTAGATGGTCCTAAAGATATGGAAAACTCACCACTATGGATTGAGCGTCTGAAAGATGTCACTCTTGAGACATGGCTTAATGATAGATTTGATAAGGGCACAGCAGAGGGGTGGGTTGAAGTGAAATACGATAGTGAAATATATGCATGGGCAACCGAACAGTTATGGCAAACTGCACAACAACGCAGGGGTGATTTGGAGGGAAGCTAATTAATGAACTCCGGATCTCTTGGTATAGGACTTTTAGGGCTTGGTAATGTCGGAGGAGGTGTTGCTCAAGCTCTCATCAATAATAGTGAACTGCTTTCAGAAAAAGCAGGGATTAATCTAGAGTTACGCAAAGTATTAGTTAGAGATATCCATAAACCCCGATTAGTTGACTTGAATTCGGATTTGTTAACGACCAATTGGAAAGATCTTTTTGATGACCCCAATGTGAATCTTATTGTGGAGCTAATTGGCGGTGAGATTCCGGCTAAAAAATATATAGAATTAGCACTTTCAAAAGGTAAACATGTTGTCACAGCTAATAAAGAGTTAATTGCAAAATATGGTCAGGAATTATTGGCTTTGGCCCAAGATACTAAAGTAAATCTTCTTTTTGAAGGTTCTGTTGGAGGTTCAATTCCGATAATTTCAGCTTTGACTAGAGATCTTAGTGCCAATCGTATTGATGTAATACGTGCCATTATAAATGGAACCAGCAATTTTATTTTGACTGCAATGTCTGAAAACAATATGGACGGGGAACGTGCTTTAGATTTGGCACAGAAGTTGGGCTATGCTGAATCAGATCCACGTAATGATGTTCAAAGGATAGATGCTGCCTATAAATTGGCTATACTGGCTTCGTTCGCATTTCAATCTAAAATTGCGCCGCATCAAGTTTATACGCAGGGGATTTCAACTTTAGAACCTACGGATTTTCAATATGCTCGAGAGCTAGGATATGCTATTAAATTGTTGGCCATTGCTAAATGTGAACTGGAGGAAATAGAGGTACGGGTTCATCCAGTTCTTATTCCACTCAACCATATTTTAGCTAAAGTCTCAGGTGCATTTAATGCTATTGAATTAGAGGGTAACCTTTTGGAACGGACATTATTTTATGGATTAGGAGCTGGACAAGGGCCTAGTGCGAGTGCTGTTTTGGGTGATATTCTTGAGATTGGACGTAGGATTTCTACGCGAAGTCAGCCGATAAAATTCACCGAATTAGAACAATTCCCTAAAATCATTCCTATAGAAGAATTAAAAACTAGATATTACTTTCGTCTTAATATTTCTGATCAAGCTGGAGTATTGGCGCAGATCACCAAGATTCTAGGGGATCTGGGAATTAGCATAGCATCTGTAATACAAAAAGATTCTAATCCAACTGCAGGAACTGCTGAGATTGTGATAACTACTCATATTGCAAAAGAGAAGTCTGTTCTACGCTCACTGTCTTTATTGGAGGAATTAGAAATGGTCGAAAAAGTAAATAATATAATAAGAATAGAAGAAATCGCTGAATAGGTTTTAAGAAATATGAAGCATGGGGTACTAGAACGATACGGTAAACACCTACCTGTAGGAAAGGCTACTCCAATAATTTCTTTAGGAGAGGGTTCGACTCCACTTGTGCGGTCACGAGAGTTGGCCAAAATCCTAAATTGTTCGGAAGTTTATTTTAAATTAGAGGGTTCCAATCCGACAGGCTCATTTAAGGACCGTGGAATGGTTTTAGCTGTCGCTAAGGCTATTGAGAATTCAAGTGAGGGGATTATATGTGCTTCTACTGGTAATACGAGTGCATCTGCTGCTGCTTATGGTGCTCGTTTTGGATTGCCGACTGTTGTTCTAGTGCCGAAAGGTAACGTAGCTGAAGGCAAATTAATACAGGCGAAAGTTCATGGTGCTAATATAATCATGATTGATGGTAATTTTGACAGTGCTCTCAGATTAGTGAACTCTTTGGTAGAAAAACATCCACTAACTTTAGTGAATTCATTGAATCCATATCGATTAGAAGGCCAAAAAACGGCCGCATTTGAAATCATTGATCAATTTGGAGAATCTCCAGATATTCTGTCGATTCCTGTCGGGAATGCGGGTAATATAACTGCCTATTGGAAAGGATTTACAGAATATAGAAATGCCGGCTATTCTAATATTTTGCCAGTAATGATGGGATTCCAGGCTAAGGGAGCGGCACCAATTGTTTTGAATCATCCTGTCGAACATCCAACTACCGTGGCCTCTGCGATTCGAATAGGAAATCCGGCTAACTGGAATAGTGCGACTAAAGTAAGAGACGAGTCAGGTGGCATTATAGACTCAGTGAATGATGAAGAGATAATATCAGCGTATCGTATTATGGCTTCGCAGGAAGGAATATTTTGCGAGCCAGCTTCGGCAGCAGGAGTCGCGGGGTTAATAAAACTGCGTAGTTTGGGCATGGAATTCAAGGGGAAACGATTGGTATGTATTATTACAGGGTTGGGGCTTAAAGATCCTGAGCTGCCTAGTAGCCTAATTTGGCCTGACATTATTCAAGTTGGAACAACTTTTGAAGAAGTAGAAACTGCACTATTAAATTACACTTTACGGTTAGGAGTTAGTAATGGTTGATGGCGCCAGTATACGACAGAGTATAATTTCCATTCTCAAAGCTATAGGAGACGACCCAAAGAGAGAAGGATTGATAGACACACCTGACAGGGTATCTAGATCCTATAGTGAATTGTTTTCTGGTGTTGGTTTGGATCCATTGGATGCCTTTACTACTATATTCACTCAGGAAAAAATGGGAGGTACCGTTGTATTAGAAGAGACTCCTTTTTATTCTTTTTGCGAGCATCACCTTCTACCATTTTATGGTGTCGCACATATGGGTTATATACCTAATAGAAAGGTGGCCGGAGCAAGTAAATTGATAAGAGCCTTGGAAATACTATCTAGGCGTTTACAGATTCAAGAACGACTGACAAATGAATTAGCTGAGGTCATTCATAGGGCACTTGATGCTGACGGTGTGATTGTTGTGATTGAGGCGGAACATTTGTGTATGGCTATGCGAGGGGTTAATAAGCCAGGTGCTCGAATTATAACATCATCTTTAAGGGGTCCATTTGCTAATGGTCAAATAAGCTCTAGCGATTTTATGGGCATGGTCTATAGGGTCTAAAGTGATATCTGTTAATTGCCTTAATTCGTTTGACGATATTGTTAATAAATGGAATCTAATTTTATCATCGAGCAAAATTAAGAGTCCATTTATTACATATCAATGGCAGAGTAGTTGGTGGCAAGAATTTGGTGCCACCCAGCGATTGTCTATTTTGGAAATTGAATCGGAACAGGAAATTATTGGTATAGCTCCCCTACGATACGAAAATAAAAATTTAACTTTTATTGGTGATGAAGATCTCTGTGATCATAGTGACTTTTTGATATCGCAAGGTAATGAGGTAGCGTTTTATATTGCTTTAATGGATCATTTAGAACAATGTGAATGGAATAACCTAGTTTTGTATTCTCTGAGAGACGATTCGCCAACGCTGGAGTTACTTCCGAAAATCGCTAAGGACAAGGGGTATGACGTCGACATTAATTTACAGGATGTTAATCCTGGTGTGGTCCTACCAGTTAGCTGGGATGAATATGTATCTAGTTTATCCAAGAAACATAGACATGAATTGAAACGCAAGCTTCGACGATTGGAATCGCAAGAAGATATGCGGTGGTACGCAGTGGATGATGTACGGGACATAGAGAAGGACATGGGGCATTTTTTTAGATTATTAAAAATGAGCAAGGATACGAAGTACAAATTTCTTACTGAGGATAGGGAAAAGTTTTTTCGTTTGGTTGGCACGAATTTGGGTGAAATAGGTCTTGTGAAACTATTTTTTATGGAGATTGAAGGAGAACGAGTAGCCTCTATTCTTTGTTTCGATTATGATTCCAAGCGCTTTCTTTATAATAGCGGGTTCAATCCAGAATATGGTTACTTTAGTGTCGGGTTGTTGTTGAAGGCTATGAGTCTGAAGAGTGCTATAGAAGACAAGAAGACTTATTATGATTTCCTGCGTGGCGATGAACCATATAAATATCACCTTGGTGGAATAGATCAACATTTATTTAAGATGGTGATAACTAGACCATGAACAATTACCGAATATCCATGGTTACATTTCATGCTTGTCCTGTTCAGACGCCTGGTGCTGGCAAAACAGGCGGAATGAATGTATACGTGAAAGAGTTATCACGACAACTCGGGGTTTTCGGTTTACAAGTAGATATTTTTGCCAGGCGGCACTTGGGATCATGCGAAGATATTGAATGGATCAGTGACAAAGTCAGAGTTGTACACTTGAATGGAGGTCATAGGACTCATGATCTAGCCGACCTTCATCAGTTCACTTTTGAATTCAGTCAAAATATTGTTAAATTTCAAACGGCTGAGAAGATTAAATATTTACTGGTTCATTCACATTATTGGCTTTCTGGTTTGGTGGGGGATTATTTAAGTGAAAAGTGGGAGGTTCCTCATCTGGTTACATTTCATACTCTTTCTGAATTGAAACGAAGAGCAAGAATTGGGGAGGGAGAATCAGAGTTCCGTAGTGATTCAGAAAGATATATTATGAGTGTAGCTGACACTATTATTGCGTCAAGCATTCATGAACTTGAAATGATGGTCCAGTTGTATGGAGCTTCCCGTGATAAGATTAAAGCGATTCCTTGCGGGGTAGATCTTTCCAAATTTAGACCTTTGGATATGATGACAGCAAGAGATCATTTAGGTCTCAATGGCGATAAAGTTATGTTGTATGTTGGACGAATTGAGCCTCTCAAAGGAGTCGAATTGTTATTGGACGTAGCTGCCTCAATGGACGTATGCTATAAATATAGGGTTTTGATAGTCGGAGGAGATCTTTCTCAAGAGAAAGAAGTAAATAGGCTTATGGAACTTTCAACTAGATTGGGATTATCGGACATAGTTACATTTGTTGGTAGAGTAGAACAGGCTCAACTTCCGCAGTATTTTGCTGCTGCAGATATTTGCATAATACCTTCCTATTATGAAAGTTTTGGTTTAGTTGCGTTAGAAGCCATGGCATGCGGAACGCCTGTAGTTGCTTCTAGGGTTGGAGGGCTCCCCGCTGTAATCAGCCATGGCAGAACTGGATATCTACTTCCTTGGAGATGCCCAGAGAGATTTGTAGATACTATTGCCATGGTGTTTTCTAGTGGGAGTCTTCGAAAGAGTATGAGTCAGGCTGCAGTAGAGATGGCCGGTACGATGGGCTGGGATAATGTTGCAACGAAAATGTGGTCTCTTTATCAGTCATTAGTAGAATTAAATTCTAAGTAATCAAAATTTCTTTTTATGAATAAACTTATTATTAGAATAGGCAATCATTTCAGGGGACGATTAGTAGCAGGTTTGCTCTTAATTTTGCCTGTAGGTGCTACTTATTTAGTTCTGAAATTTTTGTTCGACCTTATTGATCAACCACTACGTGAACTAGTAAATGCCGTTTTTGGTGCATGGATACCAGGAATTGGGATCGTCTCTTTTATCATTTTTCTTTATGTGTTTGGTTTGGTGGGAAAGCATTTCATTGGGAGGAATATTATACGTGCGGGTAATCGGGTAGTTGATTTTATACCCTTTGTACGTTCTATATATAAGATTGCTAGAAACACTGTTGAATCTTTAAGTGGCTCGGATTTCAGCAAAAAATTCTCTCGTGTAGTCCTGCTAGAGTTTCCTAAGGTGGGAGTGAAGTCTGTAGGGTTTTTGACATCTGAATATAGTGACAATGCGAATAACGACATGGTAGCAGTTTATATACCTACATCGCCTGTGCCTACTTCTGGCTTTCTTGCTCTAGTGCCAAAGGGGGATGTGACGTTCACAGATTTAACAGTGGATGATGCTATGAAAATGGTAATTTCTGGAGGAGTATTAACTCCGCCCAAAATCGTTGAATTGGATTCTTAAAAAGCGGAGTTCTAAAACCTAAGCTCGAACCAATAACGTTCGGCAACTTTTTTAAATCCTAAAGAATCATATAGCCGTATAGCTGGTAGGTTTTGAGAGTCTACTTCTAATTCCACATATTGTGCCCCTCTTGAATGTAGAAACTTTAATCCCGCTAACAAGAGAGGTTTACCAAGCCTTTGGCTACGATGGTTTGGATCAATTCCTATCATGGCGATTGTTCCGGTTTTTGAGTTTCCATTATTAATTATAAAAGTCCAGCAATATCCGCATAATTCTTGTTCATAACACAGAAAAATTATTCCACCAGGCTTGGTGTTGCTCATTTCTGCTCTGTATTGAATTTCGTCTCTTGTGTTTGGCGAAAACCCCCAGCTTCCACTGAAAGCTTTATTTTGAAGTTGTGTTAATGAATCAATATCTTTGCTTTCTGATAAATGTCTGAAGAAAAATCCATCTGGTGGATAGAATTGTTGTAACTTTGTCGTTTTCCATTGCATGATCCAGTAGATGCGGGTCGAATTAAATCTCATGTTTTTTAAAATTGAGGACAAAAACCCAGTCTTTTCTGCCTGCACATGTAATACTTTCGCATTAAGTAATTTGGATTCAGAAACCGCCTTCTCTATTAGTTTCTGTTCAGCGCCCGTATTGACATATTCAGGATGGACTTTAAGTTCTAACACACATCTATTTATGGGGGATTCATGGTGTAGAATTCCATAGCCTACTACGTGATGGTTTACCTCTAAGACGAAACAATTCTTCTCGGGATTTATCTGAGGTTGTCCCAGGATTTCTGTAATCAATTCCGCGTTTGTAGGGGTAATGTCACCTTTCGATAATCGAACAGAACGGTCCAAATTGACGAATGCTTCGATATCATCCCACTGGAAAGTTCTTATGGAAAACACTGGTTGCTTCACTGAATATTGCAAATTAATAGGTTGACCGATTTTTCATCATTTTAGGGTATTTATTAGAAAATCGTTTACATTTTGCGACGTAGGCTTGGTTTAATCATCAAGTGTTTCATATGTATAACTTGACACTCAGCACGGATTGTAGCAGAGTGAAAAACCTTCAACAACCCTAAATTATGGAGGTTATCGATGCAAGAAATTCCTAACAAGGCCTTGGTAGTAATACCTCATCCAGATGATGGGGAAATAGCTTGCGGAGGTACTGTTGCAATATGGGCAAAGAATGGGACTGAAATAGCATACGTCTTGTGTACCAATGGTAACAAGGGTACTGACGATATATCCATGAAGCCTGACGACCTGGCTAATATTCGCTCAAAGGAACAGATTTCAGCAGCTAATACTCTAGGGGTAGAGACAGTATTTCAATTGGACCATCCGGATGGTGAATTGGAAGATAGTCGTGAATTTAGAGGGCAACTGGTTAGGGCGATACGGTCTTTCAAACCTGAGGTAGTGTTTGCACCTGAACCATATAGAAGAACCTTTTATTTTCATAGAGATCACCGTATTGCTGGTATTGTCGCACAAGATGCGGTCTTCCCCTATGCCCGTGACAGATTGCATTTTGCGGAGCATGAGAAAGAAGGATTGGAACCACATAAAGTTAAAACCTTGTTGTTTTGGGGAACGGAAGAGGTTGATGCTGATACTTACATTGATATAACTGAGAGCATCGATCTTAAAATTCAAGCCTTAATTTGTCACAGAAGCCAGATTTCAGGGCTCTCGGAATCTGACTCTACAGACTGGCTTAGAAGATGGAATAGAGAGATTGGACTTAAATGTGGATTTGAATATGCAGAGGCATTTAGAAAAGTGACGTTTCCTGTTTAAAGCCGTTGGAATTAATGGATTGTTGACGATTACGATATTGATAGATCTTTCACTATCTGGGATATATACTTCAGGAAAATGGCAAGTTTATAGATCTGGCTAGTGATACCTAAGTCTTTGACGTCATCGCTCGATTTAAGACATTGAGTAGAGCATATGATTTGTATTTAGTTGTGGATCAGCAACTAAAGAAAGACGTCTCGCATTATCATGATCCTCTGCGACGGAAAGAAGTGTGACAGACCCCAACTAAGCATTTTGCCTGCGGTTACAGTAGGAGGAGCTTTTATAATGATCAAAGCTGTATTTTTCGACTTCTATAATACGTTGGTCTACTTTTGGCCACGTGTAGAGGATATTCAAATCTCCGCATGTGAGAAATTCGATATAGAGGTTTCTAGGGAGGGTATAGGTAACGGGTATCTTTTGGCCGATACCTTTTTCAATATTGAAAACTCAAGATTTGCACTTTCTAGACGATCGGCATGTGAATTATCCGACTTTTTTGCTAAATATGAACAAATTATTTTGCGAGGAGCCGGAGTAGAAGTAGATATTGAGAAAGCTAGGTCTCTATGGGAAATAATTATCATGAATCCAAAGGAATTTAAACTTTTTGATGATGTTTTAGTATGTCTAAAGGAGTTAAAATCTAAAAACTACATCATTGGGATTATATCAAATATTAATCTTGAAATGGATGCCATAATTAAGAAGCTGGGACTTAAATCTTACGTTAACTTTTGTGTAACTTCTCAGGATGTTGGTGCGGAAAAACCGTCTCCTACCATATTTTCGGCTGCATTAAGATTGGGTGATTTAATGCCTGCCCAAGCTGTTTATATAGGTGACCAGTACCGTTCTGATGTAGTGGGAGCTCGCAATATGAATATGCTTCCTGTTCTTATAGATCGTCAAGAACAACACTCTGAAATTGTTGATTGCATAAAAATAAGGAGCTTGTCAGAAGTTCCAGGCTTGGTTAGCAACTGGTCACAGTACTAGATTTTTGTTGGCAGATGTTCTACCCATCGCTGAAAAGCTGATACCCGATTTATAGTTGTCAAAACTGATTTTTTCCAATCAGCCGAGAATATATTTAGATTTAATCTGATCTGATGGTTGCCAACATTTGTCCATTTATCTAGAGTTTTTTGCAAGGCAAATCGAGCCCCTCCTATAGGTTTCACCATATTAATTGCGATCGTGTTATTTGACTGAGATATAGATTTTACACCTGCATTTTTTGCTGCGCACTTGAGTGAAACAATATATAACAAATGTTGAACGGGTTTGGGTATAGTTCCAAATCTATCTCTTAACTCATTTTTCATGTCTTTTATCATTGATTTGTTGTCAATGTTGGTCATCCGTTGGTAAATATCTAGTCTATTCGGCAAATGGGATATATATGTATCTGGGATATATGCTGGTATTGGCAGATCTATAATAACTTCAGGTGATTCGACAGTAGATTTATTAGATGAGTCATTGGAATGCTGCTTAATATCATTCAAGACTTGATTTAATAGGCGGCTATACATATTAAAACCTACAGACGATATGTGCCCACTTTGTTCGGCTCCTAGGATATTTCCGGCGCCCCTAATTTCTAAATCCCTCATAGCTAGTTGAAATCCAGATCCTAATTCGGATGCTTCTAATATAGCTCTGAGTCGTTGTTCAGCTCTTGTAGAAATACGCTGATTTGAAGGAAGGAGTAAGTAGCAATAAGCTCTTACTTCACTCCTGGCCACTCGTCCACGCAGTTGATAGAGTTGCGATAAGCAGAACCGGTCTGCGCGATCCACTATAAGCGTATTAGCATTAGGTATATCTAATCCTGCTTCTATTATGGTAGTACATACAAGTACGTTTATCCGGCCGCTGTTAAAATTCATCATTATGCTTTCTAATTTTCCTTCATCCATCCTTCCGTGAGCTACGGCTATTTGTGCTTCCGGTATAAGTTCGGACAATTGGCGTGCCAGTCGATTAATGGTTTTGATTCTGTTGTGTACAAAAAATACTTGTCCCCCACGACCAAGTTCTCTTAATATCGCTTCTTTAATAGTTGATTCACTTGATTGCCCGACAAAAGTCTTAATTGGTAATCGTTCATCAGGAGGTGTTTCAATTGTGCTCATATCCCTTATGCCTGAAAGTGCCATGTACAGGGTCCTGGGGATTGGTGTAGCACTCAGAGCTAAGATATCCACTTGATTACGCATTTGCTTTAGTTTTTCCTTATGGGTTACTCCAAACCGCTGTTCTTCGTCTACTATTACTAACCCAAGGTTTTTAAATTGAACATCTTTTTGTATCAATCTATGTGTTCCTATAGCTATATCAACTGCTCCTTTTTCTATAGCATTTATGATTTCCTTTTGATGACCAGATTTTCCAAATCTACTAAGAACTTCAATTCTAATTGGGTACGGGTTAAGACGATTAGAGAACGTCTCGTAGTGTTGTTGCGCCAATATAGTTGTTGGAACCAGAATAGCAACCTGCATTCCATCTGAGACTGCCTTGAAAGTTGCTCGCAAAGCGATTTCGGTTTTTCCGTATCCAACATCACCGCAAATTAATCGATCCATAGGTCTGTTTTGTTCCATCTCAAACTTTATCTGTTCTATAGCTTTAATTTGATCTGGGGTTTCTTCAAAAGGGAATGCGTCCTCTATTTCTTGTTGCCATGGTGTATCTTCGGAAAACGCGTGTCCACGTGCTAGTTTACGATTGGCATAGAGTTCCAATAGCTCTTTAGCTATATCTTGAGCCGAGGATTTTACTCGTTCTTTAGCTCTAGCCCACTCCATGGTGCTTAGACGAGTTAGAGAAGGTATGCGGTCATCAGCAGCAATATACGGTGTGATGCGATCTAAATGATCTGTTGGCAAATAAAGCTTATCATTTTCAGCATAATTTAAGACGAGGTATTCTCTATTTTCACCAGTGGTATCCATACTTGTTGTTCCAGAGAAGAGTGCAATGCCGTGATCTTCATGTACTACATATGATCCGACTTCTAATTGAGATAAAAAGGTTTTATTTGTTGCGGCTTGCTTTCTTATACGTCGCGGTATTTTTAGGGACCCAAAGATTTCAGAGTCGGTTAATAGTTGAAGCTTGAAGTTCGTTGAATCTAGACTCCATCCGTTCTCTAATGAGCCTGGTACAATTGTTATGCTGTTTGATTTGGGCATAAGGTTAATGTCTTGTTTAATGGAGGATCCCAAATCGGCTTCTGACAGGATTTGAGCTGTGCGTTGAGCATGCCGCGTTACTAAAATTACGGCCTTATTTTGATTCTGCATTGATTTTAGTTCTAAGGTTAGGTTGCCTAATTGGCCAAAGAAGGATCTAGGTCGTTCGAAACCAGTTAAATTGTCAAAATCTTCATGTTCAGATATGGATAAAATAGTTTTATTTGTTAGGCTTTGTTCAAATTCCTGCCACGAAATATATGGTATTGGGAACCCGTTAGGTAATTTTCCATCAGTTATATGTTGGTGCATAATTTGTTCCAGTCGTTCATGTATCGTTGACGATTCAATTATCAAGTTAGTCTTTTCATCAAGAACGATAATGAAGTTGCTGTTTATCATTTCCATTAAAGATGATTGATTAATCAATCCCTCGTAGAATGAAATATTTTCTTGATTTGAGCTAAGAAACAACTCTGAAACTTCGTCGTAAATTCGCTGTTTGATTTCAAAATTGCAGTTGTCGAAATTAAGGTTACCTAATAGTGTGTTTATTTGAGTAGCGTCTGTGTGAAGTGGTAGGATTTCTAAAGCTGGAATGAGTCTAATGGAGTCAATATTCTTAGATGAACGTTGCGTCGATGGTTCAAATAAATGGATGCTTTCTATTTCGTTTCCTATCATATCCAATCGAGCAGGGAGAGACGAATTAGGTGGGAAAATATCTATTATTCCTCCTCTTCTGCTGAACGAGCCAGGGATTTCTACCAATGGCTCATTTTTGTAACCTATATTAGTCAACCAGGATGTTAATTCACTGATTCTTAGCTTCCCCCCTACTCTAATTTCGTAAGATGATGTACTGAATTTGTCTTGGGAAATGGTCTTTCGTATTACTGCTGGTAGAGAGGCTACGACCAGAGGCGGTATCTTTGTGGACGGATTAGATAGAATATCCAGAGCTTTAAGTCTCTGATTGTTTGTAAATCTGTCTGTGGTTAGATATTCAAAGGCAGGTGCATCCGAGTCTGGTAGAAATACTATATTGCGTTCTAGTCCGGAATAAGAAATAATCTGGGTATAAGCTTGGTAGGCCTTTTCACTAGTTGGGGTTATTAACAATATTGGTTTATCTAATTTTTCGAGTAGGGCGGACATCAATATTGGCTTACCACCTATGGTAGTTGAACTCGCAGCGGATTTACTTGACATAAGATCCTTAACCATCCGGGTATGCTTTGGATGTGCCAAGATATGAGAAAAAAGACCTGATAGTTGCATGTGCGTTTCGCGATCCTCCACTGTATTAATGTAACGCCAAAAGGGCTAGTTCCATAAGGAGTAGCCCTTTCCACATTGTATTATGCAAATGCTTGGGGTTCAATCTAATAGATAATGGCATCATGTTTTTTTCATTGTGGGCGGTGAAGAACGACTGATATAATGAGAGCAGGCAGATATTGTCCTTGGAATATATTGATGAAGATGGCTGAACAACCAAATTCTGATATCTTTGCGAATAACCCCTCAGAGCTTGCATCTGAATATAATTGCGTTGTAGTTAAAGCCGGCACTAATGTTTTAACTGGTGGCAAGGATGAACTTGACTTGTCAATTATGGAGGAATTGGTACGGCAACTAGCTTGGCTTCATAGGAGGGGTGTAAAAGTTTTGTTAGTTACATCTGGTGCTATAGCTGCAGGCCGAAAGGTTCTTGACATGGATGAAGATAAAACGGACATGTCATATAGACAAATGTTGGCATCTGTGGGGCAAAGTCGATTATTACAAATATATAGTTCTCTGTTTGAATCTTGGGGGATTATTGTTGCTCAGGCACTTCTTACAAGAAATGATATATCTGATAGACAAGGGTATTTAAATGTACGCAATATTTTACATTCGTTATTGTCTCGAGGAGTAATTCCTATAATTAACGAGAATGATGTGGTTGCTCTTGAAGAAATCGGGCCGGTGTTTGGAGACAATGATACCTTATCCGCTCTTGTTGTGAATTTGGTTGATGCCGACCTTCTGGCCATTTTAACTGACACCAATGGCCTATTTACTGCAGATCCCAATAAGGATTCGGACGCTAAGATAATAAATAGGGTTGAACGTGTTGATTCTTACATAGAGTCATTGGCTGGAAAACATGATAATCAGCGTTCTAGAGGAGGTATGGCTTCCAAATTGGGTGCTGCAAAAACGGCAACCAGATTGGGAGCTACAGTAGTCATATGTAACGGCCTTACTAGAGATATTGTACCCCGTATCGTTCTCGGGCAGTCACTTGGAACGCTTTTTGTAGCTACGGCGAGTAAAATGGAAAGTCGTAAAAGATGGATGCTAAGTGGGTTATCTATAAAAGGCGATATTTATGTGGACAGTGGAGCAGAACGGGCTTTAGTTGAAGATAATAAGAGTTTACTGCCAGCTGGTGTGAATAATGTCAAAGGAGATTTTCATCGTGGTGATGTAGTTAGCGTAAGGAATGTTAATGGGGTAATGATTGCTTGTGGCCTCACCAACTATGATGCGTTGGAAATAACTAAAATGAAGGGGCAACGTTCTGAAAACATACAGGCCGTCATAGATAATTATTATGGGCAGGAAGTAGTACATCGCAACAATATGGTACTGTTATAGGCACATGGTATTGGAGGAGTGCTACAAGTTAACTCGACTTAACGGTTAGTGACTTGATTGGAGGATTTGAGGTGTATAGCTAGAGCTATTCTCAAAACGTGTAATAATCCTCTACTCTAGTTTCGTTAGACTGTTCTAATTTTAGAATATTAGGAATATATATGGGGTAGGAGTTATCTAGTCCCTAGGAGGAATAAATATGAATGGATCTACTGATACTCTTTTGGAACAAGGAAAGAGAAGTCGGGCGGCAGCTATTATCCTGGCCAAAACTCCTTCTGCTCTTAAGAATCAAGCTCTAATTCATATAGCGGATTGCATATTGGATCACCAAAACGAAGTTTTAAACGCTAACGCATGTGATATTAAAAACGGTAATGGTGTTAACAATGCTTTTATGGATAGATTGGCTATTACTCCAGAAAGATTATTGAAAATGGCTGATGATGTAAGAAACATTGCCAAATTAGATGATCCAGTTGGCGAGGTATTTGATATGAATACTAGACCGAATGGTTTAACTATTTGGAAAAAAAGAGTTCCTTTAGGAGTTATAGGTTCGATATATGAAAGTAGACCAAATGTTACGTTGGATATTTCAAGCTTATGTTTAAAATCTGGTAACGCATGTATTTTACGTGGAGGGAGTGAAGCTATTAATTCAAATAGTGCATTAACTAAGTTAGTTAGACAAGCCATAGGTGAGGTCGGGTTGCCGGAAGATGCGGTTCAACTAATTGAGGATACAGATAGAAAATTCGTAAGTTCTATGTTAAAGATGAACAAATATATAGATTTAATGGTTCCTAGAGGAAGTGCGGATTTTATAGATTTTGTTTCTGAGAATGCTACAATGCCAGTTGTATCTGGTGGAGTAGGAGTGTGCAGAACATTCATCGATAAGGCTGCGAATTTTGATGACGCAATGGCAATAGCATACAACGCAAAAGTACAACGGCCTACGGTATGTAATGCTTTAGATACTCTTCTAGTACATAAGGATATAGCGGCACAATTTCTTCCTGCAATGGCCCGGAAATGGGCAGAGGTAGGGGTAGAGATGAGGTGTGATACTAGATCACTCAGTATTCTGTCTCCGATTGATGGGTTAAATCTAAAGCCCGTAATCGAAGAAGATTGGAACATGGAATTCTTATCCCTGACCGCAGCTGTAAAAATTGTTGATAGTGCTGATGAAGCGATTCAACATATTAGCAATTACTATTCAGGTCATTCTGAGGCCATAGTTACTGAAGATGAATCGGTAGCAACAAAATTTTTAGAAGAAGTTGATGCTGCAGCGGTATTTGTTAATGCTAGCACATATTTTCATGATGGGTCGGAATTTGGACTGGGAGCTGAAATAGGAATTAGCACACAGAAATTCCATGCGAGAGGTCCTATGGCTCTTAAGGAAATGACTAGTTATAAGTGGATTGTTTCAGGTAAAGGACAAATTAGAATTTAATGGATCAATGATATATTGATGCATTAAATATGAGAGTTGTTACTTAAATATTGTGAGATAATTGGATAAATTGGTAGTGTATTTAGGGATGATAGATACCTTTTGAGCCAACAGAGATTGCAGATTAAGAAATGGCGATTTGTTGAGAGGGGTGAATGAACGACCAAGTGCCAGCACCTAGTCCAGTAGCTCGTTTGATACGGGAACTAAATAGATTTCCCGGAATAGGAATTAAAAGTGCGCAACGTCTTGCTTATTACATTATACGGTTGCCTGCTGAAGAGGTTGAAGGAATAGCTGAGTCTATATTGGGTGTCAAGGATAAAATCATCTATTGTTCTATCTGTCAGAATCTTACAGAAGTGGACCCATGTGAATTGTGTAGCGACCCACACCGTAATAACGGCATCATATGTGTAGTTGAAGAACCATTAGATGTATTGGCAATTGAAAGAGCCGGTTTCTATAAAGGTTATTACCATGTTTTACATGGCGTAGTATCACCCATGAATGGAATTGGACCTAATGATTTGAGAATTAAAGAACTATTACCACGTCTTAATAACGATGTTGTAAGGGAAGTGATACTTGGGGTTAATCCCACATTAGAAGGTGATGCCACTAGTATGTATATACAGCGTTTGATTTCTCCTTTGGGAATAAAGGTGACTAATCTTGCTAGAGGGTTACCGATTGGAGGTCAACTTGAATATGCTGACGCTGTCACTTTGAATAGAGCATATCAAGGTAGAATAGAGTTGTAATTATGGCTGGAAGTCGGTTGCATAGAGTAGAGGGATTGGTTTTGAAAACATCTTTTTGGGGTGATAGAGATGTTTTGGTTACATTAATTACAAGAGATGGTTCAAAATTGAATGCGATGGCGTGGGGTGCCAGGAAACTAACTAGCAGAAAAATGGGACATATAGAACAGCTTAACCAGATTGATGTGACCTTATATAAAGGCCGAAACATGGCTAGCATATCTCAAGTACAAAGCATGAATAATTTTGAAATACTTAAGGGTAATCTTGAACGATTGTCTGAGTCTCTGTATATCACTGAACTAGTAGACGGTTTTGCCATGGAAGGCAATTCTAACCCAGGACTCTACGAACTGTTCCTTAATTGCTTACAGGTGCTGCAGAATTCAAATATCAACCAAATGATCGTTCCGTTTTTTCAGTTCAGGTTGCTCTGTGTATCTGGACATATGCCTGAGCTACTTAGATGTGTTGAGTGTGGTCAAGTGCGCGACTGTCTAAGGAATAGATTCTGCGTTGAACTAGGTGGACTTCTATGTGATGACTGCAAACCAAGACTAGCACGTGTGCGATTTGTAAAGGATGAAACAATTGGCATGTTAAGGCTGTTTAGTTCATCATCGAACATTTCCTGCCCTAGTATTAATACATCAGAAGATATTTACAGGGAACTAAGAGCCATTCTTGATGAATCAACTCGTTTTTGGTTGGATAAGGATGTTCAATCCAGCGATTTCATGGACCAAATCCGGAGGAATTCTAGAGAACAAGTTCATCTAAATTATAAATGATTAAGATGGTATAATTGAGATAATAAAATGTTTAAGAAAATTCTTGTAGCTAATCGTGGAGAAATAGCTTGCCGTATTATTCGGACATGCCGGAAATTAGGAATTAAGACGGTTGCTGTCTACTCGGACGCAGATCGAGACTCTTTACATGTTGGAATGGCTGATGAAGCTTATAGAATAGGGGCCGCTCCTCCTTCTGAAAGTTATCTCAACATAGTAAAGATGATTGACGTTGCAGTGAATGCATCAGTGGAAGCAATTCATCCTGGATACGGATTTTTATCAGAAAATGCCGCCTTTGCAGTAGCTTGTAAAGGAGCAGGGATTAAATTTATCGGGCCATCTCCAGAAGTTCTTCAAAATATGGGAGATAAGTTAATTGCTCGTAAATTAGCCAAGAAAGCGGGAATTCCAGTGATGCCAGGCACGAATACGGCAGTTGGAGATAAGAACGCACTGAAGCAGGCTAAGAAAGTAGGATTTCCAGTTATGGTTAAAGCGGCAGCTGGCGGCGGTGGTATTGGAATGCAGATAGTTTATTCCCCTAAAGAACTGGAACCAATTATAGAGCGGGCTAGGCACCAAGCTGAAAATTCCTTCGGTAGCGATAAATTATATTTTGAACGATATCTAGAGCATGCTTCTCATATTGAAGTTCAAATTTTGGCAGATGAAAAATTTAAGACTTTCCATTTGTTAGAACGTGATTGTTCTGTTCAGAGACGGAACCAAAAGATTGTGGAGGTTGCTCCTACAATTAAGATTACTGACAAGCTGAGAAAAGCTCTGACCAAGTATGCTGTCAAATTGGCTAAGCATGTAGGTTATACCAACGCTGGAACTGTAGAATTTCTAGTTTCAGATAGTGGGGAGATATTCTTTTTGGAGATGAATAAACGACTGCAGGTAGAACATGGAATCACTGAAATGATAACGGGAATGGATTTGGTTGAAATGCAACTACGAATTGCATTTGGGGAAAGACTGAAATTTAAACAAAAAGCGATCAAACCCAATGGGTTTGCTATGGAAGCGAGAGTATACGCGGAGGATCCACGTACGTTCTTTCCGTCGGCTGGCACAATAACTCATTTAACTGAACCAACCAGAAGTCGACATGTACGAATTGACAGTTTCATATATTCGGGTTACGAAGTAGGTATTCATTACGATCCTTTGTTGGCTAAGCTGATGTGTTGGGGAGAGACAAGAGAGGAAGCACGTAGGAATCTTCTCGATGCACTGGGTGAATATAATATAGAAGGGATTAGCACAAACATACCTTTGTTAATTGACGTGTTGTCGAGTGAAGATTTCATATCTGGAAAGTACGACACAGGGATGATAACTAATCTTCTTAAAGAATTAAGTCATGTGGTTCAGTCTACTGATGAAAGTTCTGCATCAGATGAAAAAGAAATTGCAGCTGCTATAGCTGTGGTCACTTTGGCTTATAGAGATAATCGTGAAAACAAAGCGATAGATCGTGAGCAAGCAGGGGCAAGTTCTTGGCGTATATACGGAAGAACTTTGCAGATATCATCGCGTTTTATGGAGAGGTCTGGTTGGAGATAAGGGAAGTAAGAGTCAAGATAGGTGAAAGGTGGTACACGGTAGAAGTTGATGAGTCTACCGGCTCTCCCACTTCTGTAACTGTAGAAGGTCAAACCTATACAGTAGAGATAGACAACACTGTTCAATCAAAAAGCTCTTATAAGTCAGGGTCTAAATCTGGACAGACGTCGAGTGCTTCTTCCTCGAGACCAATTCACACAAATTTGTCTAAAGATGGGATTATAACATCTCCTATGGCTGGAAAAGTTTTAGCTATCAAAGTCAAACCCGGAGATTTGGTTGCAGAAGGTGACGAATTATGTGTCGTTGAAGCAATGAAAATGGAGCAGAGTATCCGTTCTCCGAGAGATGGGCAAATAAAAACTGTTCATGTAAAACCTATGGAACAAGTGACTATTAATGCAAAGTTAATCGAGTTGTTGTAGCGGTTCGAATATAACCCTTTTGCACACTTAATTTGTCAAGATTAGCTTTCCGAAAAATTTTCTCTCCTCCATAATTTTGTGGGCCAATTGGGCCTGTTCTAGATTAAATATTTGGTGAATCGTGGGTTGGATTTTTCCATCATTAAGCTTTTCCACTATCTGTTCCATATCTTTTTTGGAACCCATGAAGACTCCGTGAATACCTAACTGCTTAGAGAATAACGTTCCCAATTGTAAGTTGGCTTTGTATCCACTAGTTACTCCGCATATTCCATAACGTCCTCCGGGTCTAAGTGATTTATATGCGTTTTCAAAGAAGTCGGCTCCTACGTGGTCCACTACGACGTCAACTCCTCTTCCGTTAGTTAATTCTAATACTCGTTTGTGTATGTCTTCTTTTTTGTAATTTATTACATGATCTGCGCCTAACTCCAGGGTTTTGGAAGCTTTGTCAACACTGCTGGTTGTAGCAATTACTTTTGCTCCTATTATTTTTTTGGATACTTCTACAGCTGCCGTACCCACTCCTGCTGAGGAGGATAATACGAGTACGGTTTCATTACTGCGAAGATTAGTTTTTCGCAGGAGCATATTCCATACGGGGAGATAGGTTGTGGGAAGCGCAGCCGCGGTATCGAATCGTATATTGGAATTTATTGGATAAACATTAGATTCTGGTATAGCTACATACTCAGCGTGACTCCCATTTGTCGTACTACCTAACATATGAAAGTTCTGGCAAAGATCATCCTCTTTCTGTGAACAGAACTCACATGAGCCGCAAGTTATTCTAGGGTTTATCAAGACACGTTGGTTCAAATTCACCGTTGATGTATTCTTCCCTAACTCCACCACTATTCCTGAGGCATCACCCCCTAATATCAGTGGTGGGGGGAAATTACGCCCCTGACCTCTAATTCCTGCACGCACGTATGTGTCAAGTCTGTTAATTGCCGTTGCCTTTATTGAAACGACAACTTCTCTATCATTTGGGGTGGGGACAGGTTGTTCGTCAAATTGTAATACTTCAGGGCCTCCATGTCTTGATATGAAAATAGATTTCATCTAAAACTACTCCTTAAAATATGTGCTGCTTGTAAAATGAGACGTCGGGATGAGAGTTTTTATGTTGGAATTTTATATGGCCACATCGTGGCCATTTTCTTTTCTTCGGTTTTAGTAGATATTTGGCCTTTTAAACGAGCCAGTTTGATTTCATTTAATAGTTTCCCAACTAGTGGTCCTTCTGGTATACCCAGTTCGATTAAATCTTTGCCACTTAATAGTGGTTTTACCTTTCTATAATGGTTTAGATATTGGGTAATATTTGATTGCACTTGGGTGCCAGTATTAATAAGGGAAACAGCTTGCAGGCTAGAAATATCTTTTTTATCAAATAGTTTACATAGTTGTACTATTGGTAGTGCAGTTTTTGAGAAAACGGATATATCACTTTTTAACTTTATAGTATCTATTACTACTCTGCTCCATTTTTTGGGCATGTTTAGTCTTAATATAAACTCATCACCCTCATCTAAAGTTAATCCATACGCTAATATGCCTACCCAAACTAAAGGGTCAAGTTGGTTATGTAGTGATTCGGATTTCAGACAGTTAAACTTGGATAATGGCTTAAATACTGCCTCGAGAGTTTTTAATTTTGTGCCACGTTTAAAAACTTTTAATGGTTGTGCTTCTCCAAATATAAGTCCAATCTCTTTTCGTAGTCTGTCAGAAGTAATGGTTGAAAATATATCATTAGATTGGGCTTTAAGTATCCAGTTTAAAGTTTGAGATTCGATAGTAAATGACAAACGTTGTTCGTAACGTATGGCTCTGAGTATCCTAGTCGCGTCATCTGTAAAGCTGTTACTGTGTAGAGCTCTAATGTACTTTCGGCTTAGATCTTCTAACCCGTTTGTGGGGTCTATTAAGGTTGCTTGATTTATTTTAGATATCCCTAAAGCCATGGCGTTTATCGTAAAATCACGCCTCATAAGATCTTGAGATATGTCGGTTGAAAATACGTTTGGAAGGGACCCTGGGGCTTTATAGGATTCCTTCCGGCTGGTAGCTAAATCCAAACGAGCGGTATTTTTGTGTAAAGTTACAGTTTTAAAACGGGGATATGAAATAATTCTACAGGTGGTTTTATTCGCAACTGCGTTGGCAAGCTCTTGGGAATTTCCCTCAGTGACTAGGTCTATGTCAACAATTGGTCGTTCTAATAGAAGATCCCTTAGTGGACCTCCCACTAAATATAAGGCGAGTTTATTTTGATCAGAAATATCAATGATGGTTTTCATTATTGGGAGCAAGATTGGATTGATATTTTTCTCTAATCTATATAACAATTCCTGCCTGGTTTCTAATTTGCTTTTAGTAGACATAGGCTGATTATAGCATGCCTTCCTTCTTTGTAATCAGGAGATATACTAGCTGGTTTCTCGTTGAATTTTTGACTTTTACCCCTTTAAGTAGCTACAATTTCGTATCGTAAGGAGAGTTTAATGACACAGGAAAAATTAAGCGTATACTTCGATTACACGTGTCCTTTTGTGTATAACGCAACAGTGTGGTTGCGTCAGGTTGAAGACCAGAGTGGACAAAAACCTAATATAGAATGGAAACCTTTCGTTTTAGCTCAGGCGAATAACAAAGAGACGGAAGGCTGGAAGGCCTGGGAACAACCTCCAGGCAATAACAACCGTGGCATCTTAGCACTACGAGCGGGTATGGCTGCCAAGCGACAGGGTGAGGTATTATTCAGCGATTTTCATTTGGCATTGGTAAAAGCACGTCATGAAGAGCGCAAGGATCTTACAGATTTAGCTGTGATATTAAGTACTGCGAAAAGTGCCGGCCTGGATGTTGGACGTCTCCAACAAGATATGAAAAACCCTAATATAACCCAAGAAATCGCGGATAGTCATGCTATAGCTACAGAACGATTTGGAGTTTTTGGAACTCCAACATTTGTAGGAAATGGAGGTTCTTCGTTTTTCCTTAAAATGTTGATGCCTTCTCCTGATGAGTCTGTTGAACTATATGAGGATATTACTAGGTTAATGCTTAGGTGGTTTAATGTTGGAGAAATCAAGCGTCCACAGCCACCGTGGCCAGCAGTTCTGACTAATTGATTTTTAGGTTGGATAAAAACCTTTGAAAGTAGAAGAATTTGAACGAAAGATAGGGTTTAAATTTGAAAACCCTGATCTTTTGATAGAAGCCCTTACTCATCCTTCTTATCTTAACGAATCTTTAACGCCTATTAGTGGTTCGTATCAGAGATTGGAGTTTTTGGGAGACGCCATATTAGGTTATATAGTAGCTTTGGAAATATTTAAAAGATATCCTGATATGGCTGAGGGTCAACTAACGCGATTTCGCTCGGATCTGGTGCGAGAAGAAGCTTTGGCGCGTATTGCATATAGATTAAAACTGGGCGACTATTTCTTTATGGGTAGAGGAGAAGAATCCAACCAAGGAAGAGATAGGCCATCTAATTTAGCAGCTGGATTTGAAGCTTTAATTGGCGCCTTATATATAGATCAGGGTTCAGGTGTAACTAGAAAATTTATACTTGATATGCTGAAAGATGAATTTGAGCGAATAGATAAATATGGGGTTTCTGTAGATGCTAAGTCCGAATTACAAGGAATTGCACAGTCTAACTGGGGTAAAACACCGGTCTATAGAGTCAAAGGACTATCTGGCCCATCACACGAGCGTGTATTCTTCGTAGAGGTATTGATCGATAGTATGGTTTTGGGAGAGGGGAATGGGAAAAGGAAATTGGATGCTGAACAAACTGCAGCCAGAGAAGCTATTCAATCCCTGGCGGATTTTAATCTAGAGGCAGATTAACAGAAATGTTTAAGATATCGATTAGAAATAAAGACTCTAATATCCTCAAAATTAAACAAGCGATAAAAAAAAGTCACGATACCTGGTTTGGAAGAGTGCGGGGCATTTTAAATGGTGGCACTAACGACGATTTGATGTGGGAAGAACTAGAGGAGATACTGATATCTAGTGACGTTGGTGTGAATACTTCAATTGATATACTTGAAGACTTAAGGCAAAAAGTAAAACTTCAAAAGGTGACTGCTCCTGATAAAATACTAGAGTTGCTTAAATCCCTTATGATCACAATAATGGGGACAGGAACTAATATTTATGACAACGGATATCAGGGCAAACCAGATCATATTCCACATGTAATTTTAGTTGTTGGAGTAAATGGGGTAGGGAAAACTACAACTGTAGGCAAATTAGCCCACTATTATAAACAGATGGGTAATAGGGTTATGCTTGCTGCTGGAGACACATTCAGGGCTGCTGCAATAGACCAATTGCAAATTTGGGGTGAACGTGTGGGAGTGCAGGTTATTTCTCAGTCCTATGGAGCTGATCCCGGGGCAGTGGCTTTTGATGCTTTTAAGGCAGCTAAGGCAAGAAATAGTGATGTGTTAATTATTGATACAGCCGGACGATTACATAATAAGACTAACCTTATGGAAGAGGTTAAGAAAATTAGACAAGTAATCACTGGTCTGGATCCACGGGCACCGCATGAAATTCTATTAGTGTTGGATGCTACTACCGGATATAATGGTCTTGCTCAGGCTAAAACATTTAGCAGTTTTGTTGGTTGTACTGGGGTGTTTTTATCTAAGCTGGACGGAACTGCGAAAGGTGGAGTTGTATTGGCTATTAAAAAGGAACTTGAACTTCCTATTCATTACATTGGAACTGGTGAACAAGTTCAGGATATGGCTTTGTTTTCAGCAGAGCAATTGATAGAAGCAATGTTTGCTTCAAGCTACTAAGGCTACAACCGTAGATTTGGCAGAGTGATTTGTGGCTAACGTTATTCTGTGGTTACTGATTGTAGAAGTCCTAGGTTTTATATCGATACCTATAGCTTATGTTGTATTTAAACATTTACCAGATAGAGGCGTTGTATTTTCTAAAATACTATCGTTGTTATTAATAGGCTACTTCTACTGGATTTTGAATACACTGGGCTTATTGCCCAATTCGGTTTATAGCATTATAGGGTTGGTTTTTATTGTATCTTTGTTTTCGGGATTGATCCTGAAATCTAACATAAAAGATATCGGTAATTTTCTAATACATCAACGAAAGCATTTATTAGCTGCTGAAGCTGTTTTTGTGATTGTTTTTTTTATATGGATAGTGGTTGTATCACAAATACCTGCTATTAATCATACAGAAAAACCGATGGATTTTGGTTTTATCAACGCGATAATTAAAAGTCCAAAATTTCCTCCAAATGACATGTGGTTAGCTGGACATTCAATCAGTTACTACTACTTTGGGCATTTGATAATAGCTATATTGACGATGCTATCAGGAATACCTTCAAATTTTACATATAATTTAGCTGTTGCTCTGATACCCGCACTAGTAGCTTTGGCCGCCTACGGATTAATGTACAATTTGCTTCGCAATGCGGGCGCAAAAATGGGTTCAGCTATTACGTATGCATTATTTGCTCCTCTATTTATTGGATTTATAGGCACACTAGTAGGAGGACTAGAATTTATTAATGCCCTTAAGTTGGGTTCATCTAACTTTTGGGAATGGATTGCAATTGATGGCTTATCCTATCCAATAGGCGGCGATGCAACATTTTTTCCAATAGATAACATGTGGTGGTGGCGTTCAACCAGGGTAATAAATACTTTTGAAAATGGACAAGGTATTGATTATACGATCACGGAATTTCCATTTTTTAGCTTTTTGCTGGGTGACTTGCATGCTCATGTGATGGCTTTACCATTCGTTATTTTCAGTATAGCTATTATATTCAATCTTTTTCTGTCGTCGAATAAGGTAGGGTTTAAGTATCTGATTATTGATCCGATAGGTTCTTTTATGATCTCTCTGTCACTAGGAGCCCTTGCTTTTGTAAACATGTGGGATTTTCCAACCTTTTCTGTTTTGTTATTAGGGGCAATTTTCATTAGGGGATTATTGGATAATGACCATATGTTTAGGAAGGGGATATGGGCAACGATTTCTTTTGGTCTGCCACTGATAATATTTGGGATAATATTGTTTCTACCGTATTACATGAATTTAACAACTCAAGTTTCGGGTTTAAGTTTATTGAAGACCGCTAATACACGGCCATTGGCATTTATTTTAATCTGGGGTTTATTTCTGGTTATTACAGGTGCATTTATAATCAGGATAAGTTGCATTGTACTTAGAGAAAAACAGATTAATAAAAAAATCATGGGTTTGGTATTAGGGATTACTCTAACTCCATTGATTCTTTGGATGGCACTATCTTGGGTGTTTCCCCTAATACAAAGTGGCGTTAATGGCACTTTGTTATCATTCTTATCCGATGATGGCTTTCCAATACCCCTCTCTAAGATCAGTATTATTTTGCCACTAGCATTTTTTATGGCTTTATCTATGTACATTCTGATATCAATTCCGAAAGAAGTTCCAAAAGCCCTGATATTTATTCTATCTATGATTTGTTTAGGTATATATCTTTTGATGGGGTTGAACTCTTTTATGTCCAGGATTTATTCCCATTGAGAATGAATACCATCTTTAAACTTTATTACCAAGTATGGGTCCTTTTAGCATTCGCATCCGCTTTTGGTGTGTATTATTGGTTTTCATTACCTTCTCCAGACAGGAGACATTTCATCATTGGTA
>CAZPLA010000041.1:0-120701 GCA_964587385.1 uncultured Dehalococcoidia bacterium
ATGGACTTGAAATCAACATCCTAGAGCGGTCCGATATGGAAGAGCTTGGGATGGGTGCTCTGCTGGGAGTTGCAAAAGGAAGTTATCAACCCCCCAAACTTATTGTCCTCAAATATAATGGAGACCCAGAAAACCCGTCTAAAAACCTAGGAATCATAGGTAAAGGAATTACTTTTGACAGCGGAGGTATTTCTATTAAAGGTGCCTCCGGAATGGAGAGGATGAAAGGAGATATGTCCGGCGGAGCCTCGGTTTTAGGAGCTATGCAAGCAATTTCTCAGCTTAGACCAAAAGTTAATGTCACTGGAATTGTTCCAGCAACTGAGAACATGCCTGGGGGGCAAGCGCAAAGGCCGGGTGACATAGTACGAGCAATGAATGGGAAAACCATAGAAATTATCAACACCGATGCAGAAGGCAGATTGGTCCTTGCCGATGCCCTCGTATACGCTAGAGAAAAAATGGGAGTGGATAAAATGGTAGACATAGCCACTCTTACGGGAGCCATAAAAGTGGCTTTGGGTTCCTTATGTACGGGAGTAATGGGCAACAACCAAGAGTTCATAGATCTTTTTATTAACTCAAGTGAAAAAACCGGTGAGCAATTTTGGCAATTACCCATGCACAATAAATATGCCGTTGGCCTTAAAAGCACTTTCGCTAACCTTAGGAATACGGGTAGCAACGGGGAAGCAGGATCCATAACAGCGGCCAAATTCATAGAGGCTTTTGTTGGTAACACTCCATGGATACACTTGGACATAGCCGGCACTGCACGAAGCGAGTCCGATTCCGGATACTTAGTTAAAGGGTATACTGGAGTCCCGGTCCGAACCCTGGTGAACCTAGCAATATCCAGAGAATCATAATACACTTTAATTAAGGTAGATTTATACCAACGCGAACAATTATGTGGTGAGCGTAGCAAAGTGGTCCAATGCGCCTGTCTGTGGCACAGGAGATCGTGGGTTCGAATCCCATCGCTCACCCCACACACTATATTACGCCCCGGTAGCTCAATGGATAGAGCACTTGGCTTCGGACCAAGGGGTTGGGGGTTCGAATCCTCTCCGGGGTACTTTCTTTACCTTGTGAAATACCTGTATATATTTTAGGTAAATTCTGTAACACATTATTATTCTTAAATTTTGTTCAATATAATAATGGCTTCTTAACAGCTTTTGTCCGATATTCTACCTTCTATGAAAAGAATTATAGCCCCAATTTTTCCTATTCTCACTTATTTATCATTAAAAATTTCATATTAATTTAAAAAAGATTTGACTTTTAGTTTACAAATGGTTTATCTTTACATTATGTTAAAGACAATTCGATCAACAAGATTGAATTCAGGGAGGTTAATGAACCGCTCATGATGACAACATCTATTAAATTACTCAGTGATGGAACCATTAAACGCGATGGTGGCTGTATGTTCGGCCATCTTCCCAAAACTGTATGGGAAAATAGAATTGTAACTGACAGGAAAAACCGAATGACCTTGGGTCTCAACTGCCTACTCGTCCAATTGGCTGGTAAAAATATAATAATTGATACAGGAGTAGGTTCCAAGGAAATGAACGGACTGAGAGAGGAATTCGCCCTAGGGCCCAGTAGATTAGTTAAAAGCCTAAAGAACCTAGGAATCTCAGCCAATCAAATTGATATTGTAATACTTACACACCTCAACTTTGACCACAGTGGTGGATGCACCAAACTAGATAGAACCGGCTCATTAGTTCCATCGTTTCCTAAAGCCACCCATTTCGTTCAACGAAAGGCTTGGGAAGGTGCCCTGAACCCCAATGAAAGATTCAAGAACGATTACTTTGAGGATAATTTCCTTCCAATAAAGGAATGGAGTCAACTCGAACTCATGGATGGAGACTATGAAATTCTCCCAGGTTTGTCAGTGTTAATGACAGATGGTCCAGCTCAAGGACATCAAATAGTTATGATGAATCACGGCGGAGAGCGAGTAGCATTTATGGGTGATTTGGTTCCAACAGCTCACCATCTGGATCTAGCATCCATACCATCATTCGACCAGTTTCCTGAAGAAACTCTGGCCATGAAACGTGAAATGTTAAGTAAAGCAGAAAAAGACGGCTGGCTACTCATCTTTTCTCACGGAACAGATCGAAAGGCAGGTTACTTAGAAAGATATAACGGTGGTGCCTACCTCAGACCAATAGAACTATAAGATAAATTCATCAACACGCAATATTAAATTAGCCAATCAAGTTTGGCAGGTTGGAATTTATTATCATAATTTAACTGGTCACAAAGGTTCGACAAATACAAGCTGGTTCTGTAATCCGATCAACTTACAAGGCAAGATATGGTTGATTAGGTTCCTTGAGCTTCGAGTCCTGACCTTAATGTAATTGTCCGTCAATCCTAAATAATAGCCAGAACCAGGTCTTTCTTCTTTTTCCCACAAAACTGAACGAACACTACCTAATGAGCCTCTTCGATATAATTCTGACTTGTCTTTTGATAATTCTAACATTCTATTCATTCGACTTTTCTTGGTCTTGTGGTCTATATGTGAAGAAAAATACGACGCACTAGTACCTGGCCTAGTTGAATAAGGAAAAACGTGTATATCAGATAAATCCATAGCTGCACAAGCGTTAAATGTTTCCTCAAACTCCTCATCAGTTTCTCCAGGAAATCCAACTATTACATCAGCAGTGACGGAAGCACCAGAAATAGTATTCCGAATGTTTAATAAAACCTGACGGTAAAGCTCTATTGTATATCTTCGTCTCATGCGCTCTAAAACGGTATTACTGCCACTCTGTAGTGGCATATGGAAATGCGGACATAGACGAGAGTTCTTCCATAAATTCAATAGTTTGCTAGTTATCTCTTGTGGTTGTAATGACGAAACACGTAGGCGATCAACATTGGTTTCATTAAGAATAGTTTTGACCAGTAGTTCGATGTTCATTCCATCAATTTCAAATCCATAAGAACCTAATTGGGTACCAGTTAAGACCACTTCCTTATATCCTTCTGCGACTCTTTCCCTTACTTGCTTGACTAAATCTTGTGGACTCACACTCGTCTCTCTCCCTCTAACTTTGGGAACAATACAGTAAGAGCAAACTTGATTGCATCCTTCCTGTATTTTAAGCATTGCCCTCGTTCTACCATTCATATTAGAAAACAAGGGAGTAGCTACGTTTCGATCGACAATCTGTTCCTTACCCTCACTCGGTTCATCATCAGAAACTACTTTATCAACAAGATTGATTTTCTCATTGTTCCCCCACACTAAATCTACTCCCTGAATGCTCAAAAGATCTTTCGGTGCCCGTTCAGCATAGCAACCAGTTACTATTATTTTGGTATTCGGATTAGCTTTCTTAACACTCCGCAAAGCTTGACGTGCCTTAGCATCCGCAACATGAGTAACCGTGCACGTGTTCAGAACATATATATTTGGGCCTTCGCTTGGTTGCACAACTCGATACCCAGCATTAATAAAATTTCGAATTAAATCATCACTATCAGCTCTATTAAGCTTACAACCGTGCGTATCAACAGCTATTGTGCCTCTAAATTTGTTCAATTAAAAAAGAAACCTCATCTAGTAAATATACCCTTCATGTCCTAAAAAGGCTGGTATTCTTTATATGGAGATGTAAAGCATACCTTTAATAAGTATAGGTTTCGAATGCATAAACCCATACTAAGCGATTATAGTCCTAGAATATACAGTGCTCAACCAAATCAACTACATATGAATCTCGACTGAAATGGTATTTAGTTGTATTTCTTTACTTTTAAGATACATGTATAATGCCTGAGTCTAATTTCAAACTAGACCATAAATTAGAACCTGCTGTACGTCAATGGAAATGCGCAGGGAGGGCTCAATGTCAAAAATAAAAAATGTAGTTCTGGCTCAACCAAGGTCGCCAGGAGGAAATTTTGAATACGTGGCAATACCCAGACAGGGAATGTTGTTCTTGTCTGGCGCCCTAGCTCAATGGAATGGGCCCTACTTATATAACAGATTGATTTGGTTTGAAGATCGAGAAGGCAAGATCGACCCGGACAAAGACCTAGAAGGCGTGGACATACTTATGATCTCATCGCTAATCAATGAAGCGCCTGAGGCTTTTGAGTTAGCGCGTAAGGCTAAAGAATTCCACCCTGAAATAATATCTATAGGTGGTGGGCCTCAAATGGGCCCGCTTCCAGAAGAAGCCTTCCGCGAAGGAAATTTTGATGTCATAGTTCAACGAGAGGCTGAAGATATCATAGGAGAATTATGTGACACACTGTTAACATTCAAATCTAAGGACTTGAAAACAGAGCTGCATAAAATCCCAGGTATAGCATTTATGGATGAAGGTAAATTAATACAAACTCGAAGGAAGGGTTTGGTGTCACCAGATTTTGTTGAATTGCCCGATTTCTATTCTATCAAAGGGCTTTCACCCACGTATCCATTAATGGGGGGAGTCCTCGAAACTGTTCGTGGTTGTACCGAAAGATGCACTTATTGCCAAGTTATTCAACAATTCTTAGGTTATAGGATGATAGACCGAGATGTTGAACTGAAAAGGCTAGCTCAATTACAGACAATGGCCGACGATGGTCTAATAGTTACGAATAGAACAGGTCGATTTAGCGTTTTCGTATCAGATGACCTACATCCACCTCCACTTAGAGCGGTGAAATATCGAGATGAAAGACTGCGTAGAATTAATAACTGGAAGGGATACACTGACAATATGTATCTTATTTGCCAAACGCGAGCTGAAATAGGTCAGGATCCAGAACTATCAGAAGCACTACGTAATGTTAATATGGAAATGCTATATGTAGGCGTGGAATCATCCGATGCCAAGAACCTAGAGGCAGTAAGAAAACGGCAGGAGCCTGGGCAAATCCACAAAGACCTTGTCGCCCTAAATGATAAGGGCTTTACCATAGTTGCCATGACAATCATTGGACTTCCTTACGACACAGAGGATGGGATAATGGAGATGGCCCGCTGGGTTAGAACCATTAGCAAATATCAAACTGCAAATTTACTAACCCCTCTTCCTGCGACATCGAACTGGAGTGACCTAATACCTCTTGATGCGAACGGTGATATCTTGGCTAGTGGTGAAATGAGACCTTACCATTTATATACAGGTAGGCAGTTCGTTCACAAAGATGAGCGTTGGACCATGAAAGAATCTCAGGATCTGTTTAACAAATACTCAGAAATGCTAAATCCAGTAGATAACATGTACGCTCGCCTTTTCCGAATTTCGGATAGGTATCGAAGTCGACTGAAACCAGACCTTGATGGTGATCAGAATAAGTTGCCTTTTAAACATAGGGATCTATCTACTTTAAACAAAGAGCTAGATAAATTGATAAAGGATAAAAACAAATCGAATACTGGTGCGCCTACTAACGGGATTGCAGATAACGATTTGTTTAAGGTTGTTTCCAAGTAAATTAGGCGAGATAAAATTCTGAAAACACGAGTGTTTGTGACTGGATTTGGGGTTGTCAGTCCTCTTGGGCTAGATGCAGCTTCAACATGGGAATCCTTGAAAAAGGGCCAATCTGGAGTTGATTTCATAAAAGCATTCAATGTGGATGATTATGAAACGAAATTTGCATCAGAGGTAAAAGGATTTGACCCACTAGATTATCTAGATAAAAAGACAGCCCGCCGCACTGACAGATTCGTCCACTTTGCAACCGCTGCAGCTCAACAAGCTATTTCTCAAGCCAACCTAAACGTCGCCAATGTTGACCCTTATAGGACAGGAGTTCTAATTGGAAGTGGAATAGGAGGCATATTAACTCTATCCACACAACATGAAATCCTATTAACCCGCGGTCCACGTAGAGTCTCACCATTCTTGATACCCATGATGTTGGGAGATACTGCATCAGCGCACGTTTCTATGCTCTCTAAAGCCTTGGGGACAAACCTTTGTATGGTATCCTCTTGTTCAAGCGGAGCAGACGCAATAGGAAATGCACTGGAACTTATAAGCAGAGGCGAAGCCGACATAATTATAGCTGGAGGAAGTGAGGCCCCTATATGCCCTATCGCAGTTTCCGGGTTTGGATCGCTTCGAGCACTATCTAGAAACAATGATTACCCGCAAAAAGCAAGCCGACCATTCGATTCTGAAAGAGACGGTTTTGTGATGGGTGAAGGTGCGGCAATTTTGTTGCTTGAAAGTCAGGAAAGTGTCGTTCGTAGAGGAGCCACTCCACTTGCTGAATTAGCAGGATATGGTTCAACATCCGATGGATTCCATATAACAGAACCGGCTCCATCTGGAGAGAGTGCAGCGAAAGCTATAACTAAAGCATTAGCCCGTGCAGGCATAGAACCCAAAGAAGTCGACTACATTAATGCACATGGCACATCCACTTTATTAAACGACCGCCAAGAAACATTAGCTATAAAATTGGCTCTCGGACCAGAAGCCCATAAAATACCCATTAGTTCCACAAAATCTATGACTGGCCACCTTTTAGGAGCTGGTGGAGCTCTTGAAGCTGTAATATGTATTAAAGCTATGGAAGATGGAACCATACCACCAACAATTAATTTGGATTACCCAGATCCTTCATGCGACCTTGACTACACTCCCCATAGGGCTAAACCAAAATCTCTAGAGATAACCATGAGTAACTCGTTTGGATTCGGTGGTCATAACTCAGTACTGATTTTTAGCAAATATAGTAATTGAAATAACAGTAGCGACTGCTGGTCGCCTCCAATTAAAACGTTCAATAGACTAGAATACGCATTTTTCTAATACAAACAAAAATGAATAATACCTGGACAATATACCCTCCTGTACCACTCGACTTTCAAGCAACTATTGAAGCGCCTGAAATCATTGCTCAATTACTCTTCAATCGTGGAATCACGGATAATTTCCAAATAGTAGAATTCCTACAATCTTCATCGCCCGACTACCACGATCCGATGTTACTCCCGGGAATGCATAAAGCCGTGAATAGAATCAAAGAAGCGTTAACATCAAAACATCCGGTAGGGGTATTCGGAGATTTTGATGTTGATGGTGTAACCGCTACGGCCATTATATCTGATGGTTTAGGTCAATTAGGAATAGAAATTATTCCATATATCCCAGACCGCCTAACTGAAGGCCACGGATTAAACTATGATGCGATTCAATCTCTAAACAGATCAGGGGCTAAACTCATTATCACCGTTGATTGCGGAATTACTTCCCATAAAGAAGTTGAAATGGCATCTGAACTTGGAATAGATGTAATAATCACTGACCATCATATGCCACCGCCCTTATTGCCCAATGCCCTGGCTGTTGTAGATCCTAAGGTTGAAGATTCTATATACCCATTTAGTGAACTAACTGGCGCCGGATTGGCATTCAAACTAATACAAGGATTTTATAATTACTTGGGAGTTCGAATGCCTAACACAGTTGTAGGACTAGCGGCTCTAGGAACTGTAGCTGACATGGCTCCTATCCTAGGGGAAAACAGAACTATAGTAAAAAACGGGCTGAATGAACTGGAAAACACGAGTAGTTTAGGACTACAAGCTCTATTTCAAAAAGCGAATATTTTTGGAGCTCCCTTAACATCAGAAACTATCTCTTTCAAGATTGCTCCTCGTCTCAACGCTTCCGGACGCTTACAGCATGCTATCTCAAGCTACGATCTGCTAACAACGTCCTCATCCGAGGAAGCTGAAGCTCTTGCCGTAACCCTAGAAAACTTCAACCTCAATCGTCGCACACTGACAGATACTTTATATTTAATAGCTCAAGAAAAGGCCCGCTTATTAGGGGAAAACGCGCCAATCATTTTAATTTCAGATCCTAATTTCTCCCCCGGAATAGCAGGATTGCTTGCCAGTAAATTAACGAATGAATTTCACAAGCCAGCCATAGTTATGTCTCACGAACAAAATCTCATGCGTGCGAGTGGTAGAAGTATCCCAGGTTTCAATTTAATATCGGCACTCTATAAATGTGAAGACCTTTTTACCAAATATGGAGGTCATCCTATGGCCGCAGGTTTTACCATAGATGCCAACAATTTGCCTGTTTTGAAAAAACGCATGACTAATATTGCAGAAACAATGATACGTGACTTGCCAGCAAATCCAATGTTAAAAATCGACGTTGAAGTGAATCCATCTAGATTGATTGGAGATGTCTACAATTGGTTGCAATCTTTCGAACCATTCGGAGTAGGAAATCCAACTCCAGTATTCTTGGCAAAAAACGTTGAAATTCTAAAAGCATGGTCCGTAGGATCAAATGCTCAACATACGCGTCTCAAGATCAATGATGGAGTATCTACATGGGATGGTATAGCCTTTGGATATCTACTAGATAATATTTCAGGTCGATATCAAGATTTAGTTTATAGTCTATTAGTAAATAACTGGAAAGGGAAAAAAGCTTTGAACCTGAAGGTTCTAGACTTGAAACCTAGTAATAAATAATTCTAATACGCTGTAATCTTTTGCAACCACGCCGCGTAGACTGCTTTAGCTAACGGCTTCCGGAGACACAGCTTCAGTCTCAACTCTATTACCTTTATTTCGCTTGATCCATTGCCCCTTAGAGATCAATATAGTCATTGTAATAAATAGTGTAGTCAAGGCAACAATTTGTGATGCATCTAGCCCTACTATCCAAATCTTGTCCAGCCTAACAAAACTTATAAAAAACCTTCCCAATGAATACAGGCCTAAGAAAGCCACAAACATCATTCCGTGTGGCCTCAACCTACCTCTAAAAACGAACCATAACAATCCAGCTATAACAATATCCCACATCATCTCATAAACAACAGCTGGGTGAGCTGGAGATAACGATGATTGACCGTCACCAATGAATGCATAAAGACGTTGTGTATCAGGGTGATCATATACGAAAGCCCAGGGAAGACTTGTGACTCTTGCTATATGTTCCCCGTTAATAATGTCCCCTATCCGACCAATAGCCATAGAAATAAGAACCGCAGGGGCGGCTAGATCCGCCAATCTTCCTACGGATGGAAGATCAATTTTTTCGATTTTCCCAAGCCATTTAAACCAACGATTCCAAAACGAAATCAGACCATCTTTATTCCTTATCGTAACGAAAATTGCTCCACCAACAAATCCTCCCAAAACAGCTCCATAAATTCCTATCCCTCCCTGCCATACATACAAAGCCGAAACGGGATCATTTTTGTAAATTCTCCCCCAAAAGTCTATAACATGAAGTAGCCGAGCACCGATTATGCCGCCCAATATTGCCCATAAAGCAACCGAAAAGACCGTATCTGGTAATATTTGGTCTTTTTTGGCCCAATGGGCAACAAGAAAAATTGCAAACAACACTCCTACAAATGTAAAAAATCCATGCCATGTAAGGACAAAGTTGCCATATTGAATCAAATAGGGGTCCATCCCTATCCTGATAACGTTAAAAACTCCTAGCATATAAATACCTTCTCTGATTTAATAAAGAGCATATAACAGTATAACCTTATCTATTTTGCTCGCTTTAATAGTCTAGTTATTAGATTGCCCTAGCGTCAATAGCGATGAAGATTCAGTTGTTTCAACTAAATGGACCATATGTCCCAATTGAGCCAATTGTTTTCGGATTAACATACCCTGGTGTTGGTCATCTACAAAACTATATAGGCACGGCCCTGTTCCTGAAAGGTGGACTGATTCTATTCCTGCTTTTCGCATGTCATCAGCCACTTTATTAAGCCCATCAAAAACATCATATGCTAATGGTTCAAATACATTAAATAGTCCCTCTGCTAGTTTCAAAGGATCGCCAACAAATAATGAAAGGTCTCGGGTTATTTTGCCATGCGTAAATAAATTAGGCTTCACCATAGAATATAGGACGCTAGTTTTAGACTCTATCAAGAAATTCGGGCAGACAAGTAATACCCATAGACTAACGGGTTCATTTATGGAGTTAATTTCATCACCTCTACCAACTGCCAAAGCCGTGCCACCGGTTACGAAAAAGGCTACATCTACTCCGACCTTACGGGCAATAACTTCCAATGTTGATCTTGAAACATTAATCCCCCAAAGGTGATTCAATCCCACTAATGCCGCAGCGGCGTCGCTACTACCGCCACCTAGTCCCATCGACACAGGTATATTCTTCCTAATGTAAATCTTAGCGCCAAGCTTGTAGCCAAATTCTTCCTGAAGGATTGTAGCAGCTTTGTAAACTAAATTTTTAGACCCTGCTAATTCTGGAATTGAACAGTCAACTTGGATATTCGGAAACTCTTCTAAATAGAGATCATCAGACAGATCTACAGTTTGCAGCAGAGTAGTCACGTCATGATACCCATCTTCACGTAGCCGTAAAATCTCCAGGGATAAATTAACTTTTGCGAATGCTTTAACCTTCATCTAAAGATCTCTTTTGATAAGCTCTATATAATAATTCCCAATCCCTAATTGAGAGGGTAGACGGTCTCCTGTTCCCAGAAATGCCTGAAAGAGTTAATATTTCAGAGACAGACTCCCTAGATTCTTTAAGTCCGAGTGAAAGAGAGTTCAGAATCTGTTTCCTGGGAGCAGAGAATCCCGCACTGACCAGCTTAAAAAACTGGGATGAATCATCAATTTTTACTTTTGGGTTTGAAAATAAATCTATTCTAATCACAGCAGATGTAACTTTAGGCTTAGGATAGAATGCCTCGGATGGAACCAGTGAAATTATCCTAGGAAATCCGTAAAATTGGACACTGATGCCAAGCAAGCTCATTTTTCCAGGTTTTCCTATCATCGAATCCGCAACTTCCTTTTGAACCATAACTACCATTAAGGATGGCTTTATAACTGCTTCAAGGAATCTCCTAATAATGAACGTAGCTGCATAGTAAGGCAAATTAGCCAAAACCTTATACTGATTCATGCTACCGATTAATTCGGGAAGTTCCACACTTCTTGCATCACCGTTAATCACATTTAAGTTTTTAGGATGTCCTAATTTTGAAGATAGTGTTTCAGCTAATTGTCCATCTATCTCGATAGCAACAACATTTTTGGCCCTTTTAGTCAATTCTTTTGTTAGGACACCATGCCCAGGGCCTATCTCCAATACTGTATCGCTAGTAGTCAATTCAGCGCTTTCTGCTATCGCAATCAGCACATCCTGGTCAATTAAAAAATGTTGCCCTAGCGATTTTCGTGGCATTTTATTTATAAGAAATCCTAGTTAATTGAACAAGTTATTCAAAGAAGCCGTGCACCTTCCGTCGACAACACCCGAAAAACATATTTTGCAACCAAAGCTCAAGTTAGGCGCCCCCACGGTACCCAAAGTTGTCTGCTTACCGCTGCTTCCTTCCGGACCTGACGGGGTTCACAGGTCTTCGCCACGTGGGACCCAACCTTCAACACCCTGTCAACAATATAGAGGTTCCTAGACCGAGTCTCTGGAAGGTGTTCAGCGCCGCTGTAGCGGAGTGCGAGTTCAGTGCTCAGCTAGCTCCCCGCCTAGCACAGCCTCACACTAATGGTAGATCCGCCCAACAAAGGTGTCAAATAATTTCATGCCTTAAAAAGCCGAGTTTTAAACAATGCCTATGCCTATCTTCGCCTATCAAGTTGCTGGCATTCTAAATCCAGTGCTAAAATATTGCGACTAGGGAGGCTACAGTGTCAGTTACCATCGCCGTTATACCAGCTGCTGGATTAGGCAGTCGTTTCCTTCCCGCTACAAAAGGGATCCCCAAAGAACTACTTCCATTGATCGACAAACCAGTTATTCAATACGTAATAGAGGAAGCAGTAGCTTCAAATATAGACCACGTAGTAATAATTACATCCCCAGACAAATCATCCTTAGAAAAATATTTTCAGCCAGATCATGATTTAGAGTTGCTGCTACAAAAAAAAGGGTCCTTCGAAACTCTAGAAAAGATTAAAGAGGTCTCATCATTAGTTGATATATCTTATGTACGACAGGAAAAACCTTTGGGCCTTGGTCACGCTGTCCTGCTCGCAAAAAATCTAATTGGCAATCAACCTTTCGCGGTCATGTTACCTGATGACATTATCCAAAGTGAAGAACCTACCTTAAGAGATCTGATCAAATTATATGGCATGTATGATTCAAGCATAATAGGAGTGGAAAAAATCCCTCTAGAAAAGACTGTAATGTATGGGGTCATTTCCCCCAAACCAATTACTAAAAGTATTTATAAAATACTCGAATTAGTAGAAAAACCACCTTCCAATAAAGCACCGTCGGATCTCGGTATAGTTGGAAGGTATATATTGCCTAGCGAGATATTTGACATCTTGCAAAAAACTCCACCAGGATCAGGTGGAGAAATCCAATTAACGGATGCAATCAAAACCCTCCTATCTACACGGGATATTTATGCCTACCAATTCCCAGGTCACAGGCATGACACAGGTACACCTTTAGGACTTTTGCAAGCAAGTATTTCAATAGCCATTGAACATGAATACTTTGGTAAACACATAATTAACACACTTAGAAAATTAATCTGAAGTTTAGAACATTATCAATTCCGGTCATAATCAGGAACACGTAAACACGACACCCAGTGATTTGGCAATACTTCGCGTAGTTCTGGCATTTCATTAATACATCGGTCTATCGCAACAGGGCATCTAGTATGAAATGAGCAACCACTAGGAGGATGTTGCGGACTAGGAGTTTCCCCCATAAGAACAATGCGATTCCTTTTAGCCTCTATCAACGGGTCTGGAATAGGCACTGCAGATAGCAACGCCTGTGTATATGGATGAAGTGGATTTGCATATATCTCGTCCCGGTCTGCCATTTCCACAATCTTCCCTAGGTACATCACGGCTACCCGATCACTAACATGTCGTACCACCGAAAGATCGTGCGCAATAAACAAATATGATAAATTAAGCCTATCCTGCAAATATTGCATCAAATTAATTATCTGAGCCTGTATCGAAACATCCAAAGCTGAAACTGGCTCATCCGCTACTATCAAATCAGGCTCTAGTGCTAAGGCTCGAGCGATACCGATCCGCTGTCTTTGTCCACTACTAAATTCATGGGGAAATCTATCTAACATGGAAGGGTGTAACCCCACCATTTCAGCTAGTTCTCTAATTCGATCTATAAGCGCACTTTTGCTCCCAGATAGCTTATGTATAACTAGAGGTTCACCAATTATCTCTCCAGCAGTAAGTCTGGGATTAAGAGATGCATAAGGATCTTGAAATATAATTTGGATTCGCTGTCTGACAATTCTAAGATCTTTTCGAGAAAGCTGACCAAGATTGACACCTTCGAACATTACCTGGCCGGATATCGGTCTATACAGTTGAAGAATACATCTGCCCAAAGTGGTTTTACCACATCCACTTTCTCCCACCAACCCTAAAGTTTCCCCTCTTTCTATACTAAAACTTACCCCGTCTACCGCTTTAACCCAACCCACGGTACGACGAAACAATGCCCCATCTACAACAGGAAAGTGCATTTTTAAATCATTCACTTCAAGCAACTTTTGTTGCTCAGTATCCAAGATTAACCCCCTTGTCCAGAATGGTTCAATCTAGCAATTTCCCAACACGCAGACCAATGACCATTATTAACTTTCATAAGCTCAGGGGCTTCAATCCCGCATCGCTCAACAGCATAACCACATCGTTCCTTAAAAGAACAGCCTGTTGGCAAATATGCCAGATCCGGAGGTTGTCCCATAATGGAATTTAATGTGTCCTCTCTAGGCTTATCCAATCTGGGTATGGAGTTCAAAAGCCCTAATGTATATGGATGTTGTGGATTTCCAAAGACATTAAAAACATCTCCCAATTCAACAATTTTACCTGCATACATTATGGCAACCCTATCTGCGTACCTGGCCATAAGCCCTAAGTTATGGCTAATAATCATAAGCGTAGTGCCAGATTCTTCCGTAAGCTTCTTCATAAGTTCCAACAGTTGAGCTTGGATAGTAACATCTACAGCAGTAGTAGGCTCGTCCGCAATTATCAAGTCAGGATTGCAACTAAGCGCCATTGCGATCATCACTCTCTGACGCATCCCACCGCTTAGCACATGAGGAAAATCATTAATCCTCATCGCGGGATCTGAAATTCCAACTTTTTCTAGCAATTCAATGCTACGTTTACGCGCAACATCACGACTAACACCCATATGTAGTTGTATTGCTTCTGATAATTGTCGCTCAATAGTTAGAACAGGATTCAACGATGTCATAGGCTCCTGGAAAACCATAGCAATCCGCTTTCCTCGAATTGCTCTCATTTCTTTATCGCTAATATTCATAAGGTCTATGCCGTCAAACAAAATTCGGCCGTTGACTATATGCCCTGGGTGATTGACCAATCTCAGTATAGAAAGAGCAGTAACACTTTTCCCACTTCCGCTTTCACCTACAATTCCAAGAGTTTCACCTTGCAGCACCTTAAGAGATAATCCGTTAACGGCTTTAACCACACTCTGTCCACCATAAAAATAGGTTGATAGACCCTGTATTTCTAGAAAAACGGACATATTTCAGAACCAAACATTAATTTAGGGAGATTGACGTCGTGGGGAAGGGGAGACTCGAACTCCCACGCCTTTCGGCACATGATCCTAAATCATGCTCGTCTGCCAATTCCGACACTTCCCCCATGAAAGATGATAAGTCATTATATCGTTTACTTACGACAAGTGCTAAGGTACCTTAACTGTATCCTCGTCATCCTTTGAAGACGTTCTGAGGAATCATATTGAATTGAGTCGACGATTACTGACCCACTTCAAATCTGAAGGATACTATTGGTGACCCGCCTCGGGATCGAACCGAGAACCTTCTGATTAAGAGTCAGATGCTCTTCCAGTTGAGCTAGCGGGCCACGGTTACAAATTATAGCATAGCTGATAAGCAGAACATTTCCAAGATTTCTAAATCTAACTGCAACCCAACTATATTCATGCTACCATCTATCTCTGACATCTTGAGGTAGTTAATAACACAGGACTATAATTCCTAGAAATGAATGTTAAAGATTTAGGAGAGCTCAGATTAATTGAATACTTAACTAACCTTATTGCCCAAAGAACAGAGGGTCAGTCCGAATCTCTCGGACACAAACTCATTATCGATATATCTGATGATGCCATGGCCTGGACTAACCCTAAAACAACGTCACTAGCTACCACTGACACAATTGTAGAGGGCGTTCATTTCACGAAAAATACATCTAATTGGGAAGACCTAGCATGGAAAGTCATAACGGCCAATCTAAGTGACATAGCATCTATGGGTGGATTACCAATTTACGCACTTATAACTTTAGGCATACCAGATGAAACGAAAGTAGAAGATTTAGGATTGCTCTATAAAGGCATCCTGGATACGGCAGCGGAATATAAATTCAAGGTGGTCGGAGGAGATATAGTTAAATCACAGTATGTTTTCATCACTGTGTCACTTATTGGAGCTACAGACTCCTACCCTATGAATCGAGCATCTGCCAAACCGGGAGACCAAATTGGAATAACTGGTTTTCTAGGGTCTTCATTAGCAGGACTCAAAATAATCACGGAAAAATTAGAAACTCACATGGATAATTCTTCTAAATTTAAAGTGGCTCATCTGAGACCCAAGCCCCACTTAATGCAAGGTCGTTTATTATCAAATTCAGGAATAGTATCAGCTATGGATATAAGCGACGGCCTAGTGACGGACTTATCTAAGTTATGTAAAGCAAGCCAGGTGTCCGCAAGCATAAAGGCTCATTCACTGCCCATAGATCCACTTCTAAAAAACTTATTTCCTAAGGAATACGTCCTAATGGGCCTGACAGGCGGTGAAGATTATCCAATACTTTTCACGGCTCCTCCTGAAATTATGCGATGCATTCTACCCAAATTACCATTCCCAGCATCGACAATAGGCACTATACTGGATGGGCCTCCTGGCAATGTAATAGTAACGGACGAAACTGGACAAGACATTACTCCTCCACTTGGAGGATGGGACCATTTTAGTTAGATGGATTCTAGTTTAACCATAATCACACACAGCTCATCTCAAACCCAAAAGGTTGGGCGCATTATGGGTAGATTAGCTAACCCAGGGGATATTTTCCTTCTAGTAGGACCGTTGGGAGCGGGAAAGACTTGCCTAACCCAAGGAATCTCACATGGACTAAAAACTAAAGAACCAGCAAGAAGTCCTACATTCGTCCTAGCTACACAATATCAAGGAAGATTAACGATAAACCATATAGATCTCTATAGAATTGAAGATCCGATTGAAGCAATAGATTTCGGAATTGAAGAATATATGAATTCTGAAGAAGTTTGTATCATCGAATGGGCAGATAGAACAAAGGAAATCTTCCCTGAACATTGCCTTTGGATAGAAATTAGTTATGGGATTAGCAAAAACTCAAGGCAATTTACCCTGTATAATACTAATAAAAGATACTCCACCCTTATTGAATGCCTGGAAAAGGATACAGATTGTTATTAGCCATAGATACTTCTACTAAATACGCTGGTATTCTTCTATATCAAGACGAAACCGAGGTATTTTCCCAATTGTGGCATTCAAGCAATAGCCACACGGTGGAATTAATGCCCGCAATTAATGATGCTCTTGATAAATGCAAAATCAAAGGACAAGATATATTAGCTATCGCGTTGGCATTAGGGCCTGGCGGATTCAGTTCCCTTAGGGTTGGAATAAGTGCGGCCAAGGGTTTATCTTTGGCCCTTAAAATCCCGTTGATAGGAATCAGCACTCTAGAAGCTGAAGCGTTCCCATACGCACATACAGGAATGCCTATATGCCCAATTTTGGAAATTGGCAAATCAAACATTGGTTGGGCTCAATTTGAAATGCGCAACAACATTTGGACGAAGGTGCACGAGGAACAAATCATATCCTCGAGTGAAATAAGACGTTATATTCCAAATGGAGCACTAATATGTGGCGAAGGATTAACAATAACCCAGAGTATCACAGAAGAAATAATTGCAAATAAAATGATCAAGATTGAACCCAGCAAACCAAAAATGCGACTTTGGGCTTTGGCCCAACTGGGATTCTCGAGATTGCAGGATGGACAAACAAATGACATGATTAAGCTGCAACCTCTCTACTTACGTGAGCCGAGTATTACGCAACCAAATTCTCCTTCACGAATAAAACAATAACGAAAGACTTACAGGAGGAATAGTGAGTACTGATAAAGAAAAAACACTAGTTTTAATTAAACCGGATGGAGTTCAACGTGGATTAATTGGGCAGGTTATATCAAAATTGGAACTGCGCGGCCTCAAAATTGTGGCATTGAAGATGCTATCTATAAACCACGAATTAGCTTCGCGACATTACTCAGAACACATAGATCGTCCATTCTACAAAAATTTAATCGAATTTATAATTTCTAGTCCTGTAGTCGCGACGGTTTTCGAAGGCCCAGATGCAGTCACATTAGTCAGAAAAACGATGGGCGCTACGAACCCATTAGAGGCATCTCCAGGCACAATCCGTGGAGATATGGGAATCACTATAGATAAAAATATTATACACGGGTCTGATTCTATAGAGAGTGCAGATAAAGAAATTGCATTATTTTTCCAACCAGAGGAAATCTTAACCTACGAAAGAAATATTGATGCTTGGATCACTGAATCCTGACAACTTGGGAAGCATCTTTCCACAATTCCTCTAAATTATAGAATTCTCTGTCGCTCCGACCCATTATATGAACAATAACATCGCCAAAGTCTAGCAACTGCCATCCAGAATTGGCATTCCCTTCAATATGCCCAACGCGCACTCCAAGATCCTTGAGACGTTTAAGCATTTCTTCTCTAAGGGCTCTCGTCTGGCGATCAGCTCCAGATGTTAGTATGAGAAAGTAATCAGCAAAAACAGCATTTTCCCTAATATCTAGCATCAAGATATCCTCTGCTTGCATATCAATACAAACATCAATAAGATAGTGCGCTAGCTTAGATGAATCCAGTTTTATTGCTCCTTAATTACTAGGATGAATTATAAACTGGTGTGATACAGTTTAACAGACCATCTAACTATTAAATCTAACACCATTGAGTTCTATAATACTGAAATGAATAATCGACTAAAACAGACACCAGCAACTACCAAACAAATAGACTCTGAAATGCAGTCTCTATTAAACAAATATACATCCAACAGGAAACCAGTAGCTGTTGAAGATTACGATTGGGATGACATCAAACCACATACAATAACAGAGGATCTTAAAGAAGCTATTGGTTTTGTCACACTCGTTGAATCAAATCCGACTGCTCCAGCCCAAAAATTATTGGACGCAGCAGATCGAAGTGATGCTCCATGGCTTCGCCGTTTTATAGACCAAACATGGCTCCCAGAAGAAAGTATGCATGCCGCCCCATATCGAGAATACTTAATCCGAGGTGGCGGATACGATCAACATTATATAGATTCTGAAATAGACCAAGTTAGAAATAGAGGATTTGTCCACGGTGAAGGGTACTCAGAATTAGAAGCCGCTACTTACGGATGGCTTCAAGAATTAATCACTTGGCGCTTTTATGATTCCATGCGAACATACATCATTTCAACATCTTCTGAGAAAAATCCTTATGATAAGGTGTTAGTCAAAATCTTAGGAGATATTGCTAAACAAGAAAATTTCCATCGGCATATATACCTTACCGGGGCCAAAACAGTTCTCAAACATTCACCTAATAGAAAAAGTGAAGTTATTTCGGCTGTAGCTGAATTCCTTATGCCTGGACATCATATGGCACCAGATTGGCAACCCAAAGCCCCTGCCTGGGCTATAAAATTCAACTTTTCAGTAAAGAATTTAATCAAAGATATAGTAAGGGATTTGCACCATCTTACTGGCAATAATGGTCTTGGTCAGGCTACTATACAATTCGGCAGCAAGAGAGTTTCACAATGGTGGCTTAAACCAGTCGCTAAAATACTAAATCCAATCGCCAAGCCATATAAATCTCCAATAAACTACGTTAGCGGCAAATTGATAAACAAGGTTTTCGGGGGACGCTATTAAACAAACTTAAGAAGCCGCCTAATAGCTTCAGCGTTATTGCATCTGCGTATACAACAATCAAAGCCAGCCTACTCCATTGATACGTCCACATGCATATGTTAGTCTAAAATTGTTATGCGAACACTAGAACCTACCAAAGTAATTGTAGCAATGAGCGGAGGTGTGGACTCATCTGTAGCCGCACTCCTACTTAAACAAGCCGGCCATGATGTGGTCGGTGTAACTATGCGCCTCTATTCAATAGATCAAGAAAAGTTGCCTGCATATTACAAAGGTTGTTGTTCCATAGACGACGTTGAAGATGCCCGTAGAGTTTGCCAACTATTGGAAATACCACACTACGTGATGGATGTCCAAAAAGAGTTCCAGAAACATGTAATAGATTATTTCTTGTCAGAATACCAAAATGGCAGTACTCCACACCCCTGTATAGCCTGTAACGACAAGATCAAGTTTTCCTTCTTAATGCAGCGAGCTAATTATCTCGGTGCAAAATTTATATCTACAGGGCACCATGCTAGAATACAGTACTGGAATGATAGCTACCATCTTTTAAGGAGTTCTGACATTCAAAAAGATCAGTCTTATGTGCTATATGGCATGGGTCAACATGAACTCTCTCACACTTTAATGCCTGTAGGTTGGTATAGTAAAGATCAGATCCGGGCCATGGCAGTAGAAGCTGATTTCCCCAACGCTGACAAACCTGACAGTCAAGATATTTGCTTCATCCCCTTTGGCGACTATCGAAAGTTCTTAGAGCAACGCATTAATTCCAAACCTGGACGACTCGTTGACCACGAGGGCAACATCCTAGGTAGCCATCTTGGAGTGGAAAGGTTCACTATAGGCCAGAGAAGAGGGTTAGGAATTCAATCGGCTACACCTCTATACGTAACAAAAATTGATGCCAATTCTGGAGACGTCACAGTTGGGCCAGAGGAGCAATTATTTCAAGATACATTGTGGACATCACACGTTAGGTTTGTCTCTGACAAGGCCCCTGCAAATGGCACAAAAGTTAACATCAAGATTAGATATAAATCAAACGAGGTGTCAGCATTCTTATACCCAAATGGAGAGAACGTTTTTATAAAACTTGAAACTCCTCAAAAAGCTATAACTCCAGGACAGGCAGCAGTTTTCTACAATGGAGAAGAGGTCCTTGGCGGTGGAAGAATTGCCAGCACACCTAAAATCGAGTCAATTATACCTTCTGCAGCATAGAAACTAGCAATGCCTAGTTTCGAAATAGAAAGCTCCCTCCATCATGATGGGTATAATTTGGTAGCCGGAATTGACGAAGTTGGAAGGGGGCCTATAGCAGGACCAGTGTATGCAGGTGCGGTTATATTCCCATATGGATTAGACCTTAAGTCTACGTGGCTAGGTCTCATAGATGACAGCAAAAAATTAACTCCATCCAGTAGAGAAAAAGCGGCAGAATTCATATATGCATCAGCCACAGCAGTAAGTATAGGCTCTTCTAATTCTAGAGAGATTGACTGTTTGGGGATTGTGGAGGCAACTCGTATAGCAATGACTCGAGCCATTGAAAAATTACCTATATCTCCAGACTATCTAATAGTAGATCACATATCTCTTCCTACAACAAAATTGCCATTCAGATCTATTACTAAAGGTGACAGTAAATGCTATTCAATAGCAGCAGCTTCAATAGTAGCTAAAGTCGAGAGAGACCGAATAATGGCCCAATACAATATCAAGTATCCTGGGTATAAGTTTGACCTCAACAAAGGTTATGGAACACCCGCTCATCTTAAGCAGCTTCGCATGCTTGGACCATGTTCTATCCACAGATTTTCTTTTGCACCTATCCGATTATGGCAAACACCAGGAAAATCAACTTAATATTGATTACAATACATAGACCAATATGATTCTTATATCGGACTAAATAATGTCAGTTTATATATTATACGGAGACAATTTTCTTACAGACAAAGCTCTTAAGGATATTCAAACTCAATTAGGACATCCAGAGTTATTACAAGCTAATACCCATGTCATATCCGGTGAATCTCTAGACGTGTCTTCAATGCAAACTTTTTGTATGGCTCTACCATTTATGACTGAATATAGAACCATAGTGGTAAAAGGATATTTAGGGAAATTCGACAACAATCGTATCCCTCGCAAAAATCACAGGAAAAAATCAACTAGCAAACACACGGAATGGAACAATCTTAAAATCTGTATCAGAGATATGCCCCCTTCCACCATACTAATATTCATTGATGGAATGCTTAAGCAAAACAATCCCATGCTTTCACAATTACGCCAATACTCAACCGTGCAACATTATCCACCATTATATGGGGGGAAATTATCTGAATGGATTCAGGAACGAGCAAAGACAAAAGGAACCTCTATAGATGTCGAAGCATGCAAAATGCTTATACAGCACATAGGAGGGGATTTAAGAAGCCTGGATACCGAACTTGAAAAACTTGCACTGTATGCCCTAAATCGAACTATAAATGAAAATGACGTGAAATTGCTCGTCCCAGAAATAACTGAGGCCAATATATTTGTAACAGTGGACGCAATTTTGGAAGGTAATGCGTCCAAATCATTACAACTCCTAAACAAACTTTGGTTAGGAGGACTAAATATTTCATACGTTCAATCTATGATTGCTCGACAGCTTAGACTGATTGCCCTATCCAAAGATATGATAGAACGTGGGGCGACTCTATCTGGTATACAGCAAACTCTAGGTATCAAAGCCGAGTTTGTTATCAGAAAAACAGTTGACCAGGCTAGAAAGTCTTCATGGTCAAAACTTGAGTTTTTGTATATGGCCCTTCTAAACATGGATTTATCTATTAAAAAAGGTCTAATAGAGGACAATATAGCTTTAGAATTATTAGTGGCTCAATCAAGCATAACTAAATAAGAAAAATCTAATGTGCATATATAAATTATCGAAAGGCACAAGCCGGTCACATTGTCAAAAGTCAGTGCATATTTTCACTTGCTATGACCGCTATCCTGTGCTAGATTCTAATTTCCACAGTTAGTTGGATTAAAGATGCTAGAAGATTACTATCGACAATACGGACTAATAGCTATTTTCACTGGAATAGCGATCTTTGTACCCCTCAGTATGATCGTACTATCCTCCGCCCTAGCGAAACTAGGCATACGTCCTCAAAGGCCTAATCCCGTTAAGGAAGAAATCTACGAATGTGGTATGGAAGCATTAGGTGGACAATGGGCTCAGTTCAATTTCAGGTATTATTTATACGCACTTTTATTTGTCATATTTGATGTCGCTGTAATATTTATTTACCCATGGGCAACTCGGTTGGGAACCCTGGGACTGTTTGCCCTTATACAGATGATAGTATTTTTATTAATTATCGGGTTTGGTTGGATATACGCATGGAGAAAACATGATCTCGAATGGAGATGAAATTCTAATGACTCAAGAAAGTAATATCCCTCTTTATTCAAATACAGGTGATATGGATCTAGCTGAAGGACGTATTATCGAAGAAATGCGAACTGCTCACAGCAAACAGCCATTCCCGGAACCTTTAATAGAGGTGCCCGGCGACCTTGAAAGAAACGTAGCGGTAACATCTGTTGACGCACTGCTTAATTGGAGTCGCAAATCCGCTCTGTGGCCTGTGGCTTTTGGACTAGCTTGTTGTGCATTTGAAATGATGGCGAGTGCAATGTCTCGTTTTGACATTTCAAGATTCGGCATGGAGGTGTTTAGGGCTACCCCCAGACAGGCAGACTTAATGATTGTAGCTGGAACCGTTACTTGGAAAATGGCACCAGCAATTAGACGGATATATGAGCAGATGGGTGACCCCAAATGGGTGATATCCATGGGAGTTTGTGCAACTAGCGGAGGACCCTACTATTCTAATTACAGTGTGGTCCCTGGCGTTAATCATATTGTACCTGTAGATGTATATGTTCCAGGATGTCCACCACGGCCGGATGCCCTTTTATATGGAATTATGCAACTTCATGAAAAGATAAAAAAGTACAGCATCCAAGGAAAGCCCGCAGGAAGATAATGACTAAAGCTCTTCAAGGGCAAGAATTAGGAAATCTAATACAAACTCGTTTCCCAATGGCGATTCTAGTATCAAACGCAGAATCTCTTTGGATTGAATTAGAGTATATAAAATCAGTATTAGAGTACCTTAAAGCCGACGAACAATTGGACTTTAGCTTCTTAAACTCGATATCTGCAGTAGACTACATAGACCATTTTGAAGTCGTATATCATTTAACATCTTTCAAATTCAACCACAGTGCAGTAATCAAGGTAAAAATTAATGGAAGAGATGATCTTAAAATACCTTCTGTTGTGGAGATTTGGCCTGGAGCGAATTTTCAAGAACGCGAAATTTGGGATCTAATGGGAATACAATTCGAAAATCACCCTAATCTGAAACGAATAATGTTATGGGAAGGTTTTCCAGGCCACCCGCATCGTAAAGACTTTGAAGATCCAGTGAAATATTAAGGAATATCATGCCAATTAAAACAAAACCAATGACCATCAATATTGGCCCTCAGCACCCTAGCACGCATGGTGTATTACGACTAAGAGTCACATTCGATGGAGAATTGGTCGTGGATGTTGAGCCTATTTTTGGGTATTTACACCGTGGCTCGGAAAAATTAGCCGAGGAAAGAAACTATGTTCAAATTTTAACTTTGACAGATAGACTCGATTACACTGCATCTATGACAAATAACCAGGCCTACTGTTTAGCAGTCGAAAAGCTCATGGGAATAACCGTGCCAGAACGTGGTCTTTATCTACGAGTTTTGTCAGCTGAATTACAACGAATGGCAAGTCATCTAATAGCAATAGGCTTTTTCCTTCAAGATCTGGGAGCGTTGGGCACGCCACTAATGTACTGTTTCAAATTCAGAGAAAAGATTCTTGACTTATTTGAAATGCTTTGCGGAGCCAGAATAACAGTAAGCTATATGAGACCTGGAGGAGTTTTTGCTGACACACCTGCAGAATTCTGGCCAGCGCTCAGGTCACTGATTGACGAAGCTCCTGCCCTAATCAACGACCTTGAAAAGTTATTGATATCTAATGAAATCATCCTAGTACGAACTAGAAACGTGGCTATACTGCCTTTGTCGACAGCCATTTCCCACTCTGTAAGTGGACCCACATTAAGAGGCAGCGGTATACCTTGGGACTGGCGCAAAGCAGACCCATACGACATCTACGATCGTATGGATTTCGATGTTCCTGTAGGCGAAACTGGTGATAATTATGATCGATTCAAACTTAGAGTCGAAGAAGTAAAGCAAAGCCTTAGAATCGTAACTCAGTGCATGAACGAGATTCCCAAAGGACTAATTAGAACTCCGTTGCCATTTATATTGCGACCTCCAAAAGGAGCAGAGGCATACGGACGGGTGGAATCCCCCAAAGGAGAGTTGGCCTTCTATTTAATAAGTGATGGAAGCATCGCACCCTATCGTTGCAAAATTCGTTCGCCATCTCTAATAAATCTAACAGTCCTAAAGGAATTATTAGTAGGATGGAAACTTGCAGATATGATAGTTACTCTAGGTAGCATTGATATCAACATGGGGGAAGTTGACCGATAATGTCTGCATTTATGCAAAACAATCCTCTATTTCGAAGCGTCTATTGCTTTCTTGGCGGAAGCGAAGGAAATGCAACATGGTGTTCTGGCCAAAATGGACTCCTACCAGGATATGAAATTGGTACAACGGGTTTTGAATGGATAGCCTTTTTTGCTGCTGGCTTCACTATTATGTTCATTTTAATAAATGGTGCTCTTCTGGGTGCCGCTTTATTTGTTTGGGGCGAAAGACGAATCCTAGGAAGATTTCATATGCGGAAAGGGCCAAATAGATGGGGCCCGTTTGGGCTTCTACAACCAATCGCGGATTTGCTTAAATTAATCCTAAAAGAGGATCTGATTCCTACGACAGCAGACAAATTGGTATTTACTTTAGTCCCGATAATAATGCTTATGTCACTTCTACTAAGTTTAGCGGTAATACCATTTGGGCAACACACTTACCTTGTAAATCTTAATGTCGGCATTCTGTATTTTGTGGCTGTAAGCTCAATAAGCACCATAGCCATATTCATGGCTGGTTGGTCGTCTGGAAACAGATACGCCATAATAGGTGCGATGCGTGGAGTAGCAATGCTAATTAGCTACGAAATCCCTTTAGTCATTTCCTTGGTCGGGGTTGTTCTTATCGCAGGTTCTATGTCCTTAGTTGATGTAGTAGAAGCACAACAAATACCATTTATATTGGTCCAACCTCTTGGTGCCTTGTTATTCCTTCTCGGAGTATCTGCAGAATTAAATCGGACTCCTTTTGATATTATGGAAGCTGAATCAGAAATAATAGCTGGTTATCACACTGAATATAGTGGTATAAAATTTGGCCTTATTCAGGCAGCTGAAATGGCAGGCGTATTAGCAGCTTCCGGAGTTATGGCGACTTTATTTCTAGGCGGCTGGACAGGCCCCTTCATGTCCAGCACACTCGGTCCATTATGGTTCCTTCTTAAACTCACAATGATTGCCTTCATATTCATATGGATTAGAGCAACTTTTCCACGGTTGAGAATTGATCAAATAATGGCGTTTGCATGGAAATTCCTAGTCCCATTAGCAATTATAAATTTAATTGCTACTGCTATACAGGTATACGTTTTTTCTACTAACCAGAACGGCGTTCCAGGCATTATATCTCAAGATGAATTATGGGCAATGGCTGCAATAAACATGATCATAGCTATAATTTCGATAGCAATATTCGGACGAGTCACCAAGGAAAAAGTAAGAGTCCCTCCAGTTAAATTCGGTGCTATTTCAAACTCGTCGACTATTTGGGAGGCTTAGTAATGTACGGACTGGGATTAGCAAAAGGGTTAATGGTAACGTTAAAAAATTTCATCAAACCCCCATTCACAACCCAATACCCTGAGGAACGTCTAAAACAGCATCCTAATTTCCGAGGAGAAGAATTTGTGTGGTATGAAGAACGATGCACCGGATGCGCCTCATGTGCAAAATATTGCCCCTTAGGAATAATAGAGATTGTCACTAGCCCAAGTAAAACAGCATTATCAGAAGGGGATAAATACAACATTGATGTATTCGATATAGATATAGGCCGCTGTATGTTTTGTGGTCTTTGCGTGGAAGCTTGCCCCTACGATGCACTCTTTATGGGAAGTGGGTTTGAGAGAGGCCAATTTCAAAGAAAGGATTTAGTAATAACCGTAGATGAACTACGTAATGCTGAAAAACGACCTAGTGCCTGGTTTAGACCACAACTCGAACATGCCAAATACGATCCCCAAATGGATAAGCCTCTATCATGGGAAGATGTTGGTAGAGAAAAATGGCTCTGGCACCAGAAAGAAACTTCTGGGGCTCGAATTAAAAATAGTTTTTCAAATAAACTTAACTCCTCTAAAAAGGAACAATCTTAAATGCTTTTTCACGACCTTTTATTCTGGGTCTTGGCTACAATAACTATAAGCTCCGCATTAGGGGTAGTTCTACTTCACAATTTGTTCAGAGCCGCACTACTACTAGTGCTATTGTTCTTAAGCATCGCCGGACATTTTTTCCTATTAACAGCTGAGTTCCTTGGAGTCGTGCAAGTGCTGATATATGCTGGAGCAATAAGCATCCTAATTATATTCGCGATTATGTTAACTCAAAATGTACAGCAAGGTAACCTTCCAAACAAATTGCAGTTCCCAGTATTGTTTGTCTCACTAGCACTAGCTGGAATTCTAATATTCGTGTTATCAAATACCAACTGGAATCTCGTTCAAAGCCTTCCGCAAGGTTCTGATATTCTTAATATTGCGTTTCACAACACAACAGACACATTGGCAAAATTGTTATTAACAAACTTTGCTCTACCATTCTCAACAGCAGGCGTGTTACTGCTAGCTTCACTGATCGGAGCACTTTCATTGGTTAGGGAGAAATAATCTGTGGAATTCGAGAAGTTCTTATTACTTTCAGCAATCTTATTCTGCATAGGCCTCTATGGGGCTCTAGGAAGACGGAATGCTATTACTGTCCTGATGTCATTGGAAATAATGTTTATTGCTGTAATTTTAACTGCAGTAGCAATATCTAGATATGTCGCAACTCAAGCACTTACTTCAGATCTTGCAAACCCCTCTGAGGCTACAATGCAAACGTTGTTAACAGGACAAACTTTTGCTTTATTCATTATTGTTGTAGCGGCAGCCGAAATTGCGCTAGGCTTGGCTATAGTAATCGCTTTTTATCGTAGTAAAGAAACCATTGATATAAGCCAAGCCAACTCTATGAGTGAATAGGTGACTAAATATGTGGATTGATTTCATGAAAGCACCCAACCTTATGGTAGGACAAATGTGGAAGGATATCATAGAGGCAGAAGGCCTACCTGTTCGCCTTATGCCTTATGACAATATCCTTGATTGGGGTGAGCATTTACCCTTTAGAGTAATGGTACCCAAGGGAAGGGAACATGTAGCTGATGAGATATTGAGGAAACTATAATATGATTCCCGAGATTGGAATATGGTCAATTTTACTGGCACCTTTCGGTGCATTCCTTGCTATAGTATTTATAATCAGACCATTCTTAAACGATTACAGAAGGCTATCAAGCGGATTACTTATAGCCACTCTAGCATTATCATTTGGCCTATCTATTTGGACATTATCTTCTGTAATCTCTAACGGAACCCTAAGTTTTGTATCGCACACTTGGTTATCAATAAACGGCCTGGATATTCGTATAGGCCTTTTAGTCGATCAATTGACAGCCATTATGCTGATTATAGTAACGGGAGTTAGCCTGCTAGTTCAGATTTATTCCTTAGAATACATGAACCGAGATCCTAGTTACTCTCGATATTTCGCGTTCATGGGCCTTTTTTCAGCTTCTATGCTGGGATTAGTTATGGCCAGTAATATTATACAAATGTACCTGATGTGGGAACTAGTTGGCCTGGGCTCATATTTGCTTATAGGATTTTGGCATCAAAAACCTGCAGCAGCCGCTGCAGCAAAAAAAGCTTTCCTGGTCACAAGAATTGGCGACTTTGGGTTTCTGCTGGCCATATTATACTTATTCTTTAACAAGCAATCTTTCATAGACCAAGGATTAAACCCACTGGAAATCGCCGATATACAGGCAGCCATACCAATGATCAAGGCTGGAGTTATTACATCTATCGGTACGGTTGGATTAACCTGGATAGGTCTAGGGATATTCGCTGGCGCTGCTGGAAAATCAGCTCAATTCCCTCTGCATGTATGGCTACCTGATGCCATGGAAGGACCAACTCCAGTCAGTTCATTAATCCATGCTGCAACTATGGTTGCAGCGGGAGTGTTCTTGGTAGCCCGATTTTTTCCGGTCTTTGAAGCTTCTAATGTATCTATGACCACAGTAGCCCTAATAGGGACATTCACTGCTATATTCGCAGCAACAATGGCAATCGTAATGGACGATATTAAACGTGTTTTAGCATACTCTACAATAAGTCAACTTGGTTTTATGATGGCTGCTCTAGGAATTGGAGCGTATGGAGCTGCAATCTTTTTATTATTGAACCATGCCTTCTTTAAATGTCTTCTTTTTCTTGCTGCTGGAAGTGTAAACCATGCCACTGGAACTTTCGATATGCAGAAAATGGGTGGTCTAAAAAAGATCATGCCTATAACCTATATCACAACAATCATAGGGGGATTGAGCTTAGTAGGTATGTTCCCTTTGTCAGGTTTCTGGAGCAAGGAAGAAATTCTAGGGCATGCTCTACACGGAAACAGTTTTCACCTCACAATATTTTGGGTTCTTGTGGTTGGCAGTCTAGCCACTGCATGGTACACAATAAGAATGATCTATTTAACTTTCCACGGTACATTTAAGGGAAATCCCGAATCACACCACCTAACTGAATCGAAAGCTTTCATGCTATTACCTATGATAATTTTAGCAATCTTGGCTATCGGCTCGGGGTACATAGTGAATCCTCAATTCGATCTTATTAACATCCCCAGTCATTGGTTTAGCCATTTTATCAACCCTGATAATTTACATTCGAAAGTTGTAACAATTAATTGGTGGCTAGCAACAGGAGTAACCGCTTCAACACTAATTACAATCGCACTGACGATTAGAATATATAGTAAAGCTTCAAAAGTCCCTAAGCTTTTACAATTGCCCCATTACTTAGCTAGTCAAAAATATTACGTCGATCGTATTTATGAAAGAACAATCGTAGCTAAACTTCTGTATCAATACACAGGAAGCACATTACAATGGTTAGACCAACAAATTGTAGACAATACCGTCGATACCATTGGTTGGATAAGCCGTAACACAGGCAGAGTAATTGGAAAATCACAAACTGGACAAGCTCAAACCTACGGTATATTTATATCAATAGGAATTCTCGCAATTTTTATTTCATTTATCTGGTGGGGATAAAATAAATTGGATACTTTCCACGGATTATTAACTTCAATTGTCTTCGTGCCCATGATGGGAGCTCTAATCATTGGCGTATTAATCAAGGATCCGGTTAAGGTTAAAGCCTTAGCTACCTTAACTGTTTTAATTAACTTATTACTATCAACAATAGTCTTTATTCAATTTAACCCTAATGCCCCTGAGCGTTTTCAGTTAGTCGATAAATTCCATTGGTTTTCAAGCAGCGCTTTTACAGCTCAATATCAAATGGGAGTAGATGGGCTTAGTGCGCCTTTGGTTTTACTGACAGGACTCCTTAGTGTTTGCGCGGTATTAGTCTCATGGAACATAAATATCAGAGTAAAAGAATACTTTATATGGATTCTGATATTACAAACCTCTGTTATGGGGGTATTTGTATCACTCGATTTCATCATGTTTTTCGTTTTTTGGGAGCTTGAGCTAATACCAATGTACTTTTTGATCTCTATTTGGGGAACCGGACGCAAACGTTATTCAGCAATGAAATTCCTGGTTTTTACGTTTTTGGGAAGCGCGTTTATGCTAATAGGAATTATAACGCTTTTGCTAGCACCCAATATAGCCGGAGGAGATTTAGCTAAATTAGCCGAGGTGGGCACATCTGGAGCTGTTACTATAATCCCAATGCAACTGGTTTTTTGGTTATTCTTCTTAGGATTTGCTATAAAACTACCTATAGTCCCAGTACATACCTGGCTCCCAGATGCCCACACTGATGCACCAACCGCTGTTAGCATTATGCTAGCAGGAGTGCTACTCAAAATGGGTGGATACGGCCTTCTCAGAATATCAATAGGAATGTTTCCAGAAATAGCTCAAGGGTATGCTCTTGAATTAACTATCTTAGCAGTAATAACAATCCTTTATGCGGCAATAATTACATTAAAGCAAACTGACCTAAAACGTCTTATCGCTTATAGTAGCGTAAGTCATATGGGTCTAGTCCTTCTTGGCATAGGCTCTATTGGAACATCTGGTGGAGGCTTTGCAACTATAGGCCTAACCGGAGCAGCCATGCAATTATTTACCCACGGTACCATCACTGGGCTATTATTTTTGTCGGTCGGAGTGATTTATGAAAAAACTCACACTAGATATATCCCAGACCTAGGCGGATTGGCATCCAGAATGCCTCTGGTAACAATATGTTTCATGATAGGAGGACTAGCATCCTTAGGGCTTCCAGGAATGAGCGGTTTTGTGGCAGAGGCATTGGTATTCTTAGGTGCTTTTAAGTCATTCCCTATACTAACAGGATTAGGAGCTTTTGCTATTGTCATAGCAGCCGGATACATTCTTTGGATGATTGAACGAGTCTTGTTTGGCAACAAAAAAGATCGATTTGAGAGCGTAACAGATGGTCATTTATGGACAAACGTAGTTCCTATGACACTATTAGTTATTACTATCTTAGGCATCGGTGTATATCCATCAATTCTCACTAGAGTTTTCGAAGCAGGTATTCAACCAATAGGAGCTTTATTCAGCTAAACAAATGACTTTGCACGACGTATATATATTATCTCCAGAGATCAGCATGGTAGCCCTAGCCATCATAGTAATAGGCGTGGATATAACCACACGGCATAAAGGCATGCTATCTCTAATATCTCTCATTGGGTTAGCAATACCAATTACATTGACTATCTTATTGTGGGATGACATTGACACTAATGGAAATCTCATCGGAATCTTCAATTCTATAACACTTACCACATTCTCACTCTATTTTAAATTACTTATCCTTACAATCACCTTCTTGGTGATAATGGCATCCGGTGACCTGCCAGAAAGCTTGCGTAAGCTAAAAGCTGAATTTATAGGTCTAATTTTGCTATCAGCATCCGGAATGATGCTCCTTGCAGGAGTAACAGAATTTATATCGATATATTTATCTATAGAACTTTCTACTCTGCCATTGATTGCTCTATCGGCATTCTTAATGACTTCACGTTCAAGTGAAGCAGGCATCAAATTTTTGGTGCTAAGTGGAATAAGCTCCGCTATTTTGCTTTATGGAATGTTAATAATTTACGGAATAACTGGAACAACCTACCTAAACGAAATATCTAGTGTAATACAAGAATCCTCAATTCTAGATAAACCGTTTGGCAACACTTCAATGATGTTAGGAATAATTTTGATAATAGCAGGCATAGGTTTTAAAGTTTCTGCGGTCCCTTTCCACATGTGGGTTCCTGATGTTTATGAAGGAGCACCAACTCATTTAATAGCATTCTTATCTGTAGCCAGCAAATCAATTGGATTTGCCATCTTGTTAAAAATCCTATATATAGCATTCCCGTTTTTTGAAAATGACTGGTCAACACTCTTCGCAATCATGGCTGTAGCTTCTATGTCGATCGGAAACATTGTAGCGATGACTCAAACTGACATGAAACGCATGCTAGGTTATAGTGGTATTGCTCACGCAGGCTATATCATGGTAGGAATTGCTTCAATCACATCTGGAGCACAACATGGAGGGGAGACTTCAGGACCCAGCAGCGTACTATTTTACTTGGCAGCCTATTCCGCGAGCAATCTTGCGGCTTTCTTTATCATAGCAACAATCTCAAATTATACTAAGAGCCACAAAATAGACGATTTGGCAGGAATGTGGCATAGATCTCCTCTCTTATCGCTAGTTCTATTAATATCACTGATATCCCTGATAGGCTTACCTCCAACCGGCCTTTTCATAGGAAAGATTTTCCTATTCACTGCTGCTATACAAAGTAACTTAACTTGGCTTGCTATAGCAGGTGTAATAAATAGCGTTATTTCAACATATTATTACTTGAAACCAGTTCGAGTAATGTTCATGTCTGAGTCCATCAATGTAGAACCGGCAAGATTAAGAATTATTCCGACTGCTGCTATTGTAATTACAGGAATCATTATTGTCGCTTTAGGAATAGCTCCTCAAATCCTCACATCCTTTAGTGATATATCGGGAACCTCTATTCTGCCCTTACATTGAACCACTTATGAGTCATACTTTAGTTGACACTATGTAAGGCCAATGCTAGACTCGGCGTGCAATTTCAGGTCATCTTAATTCTAATAGGCCACATAAGTACCCATGAATTCTGCTAAAGTTATTGGCATTATATATAACGACAAAGCCCAACGTGCTGTCGATAAAGGAAAGGAAATCCTTGACACATTAATTACAACGCACGAATGTTGGATGCAATCTACATCCCATCCCGGCCCTGTCAACCCATTAATTACTAGAACTAACCTTATTATTACCGTTGGAGGGGATGGCACTATATTGAAGGCAGCCACAATAGCTGTCCCTTACGGCATACCTATGCTGGGAGTTAACCTAGGAAGACTCGGTTTTATGACAGAATTAAAAGCCGATGAAGCGTTAACACGTATCCCGGATTATATACATGGAAATGGATGGCAAGAAGAGCGTTCTATGATTCAAGTAAGCGTACAAAGATGGAACGGAACACATTATATAAATGATGGGATCACATACAATGCATTAAATGATGCTGTTCTAGGCAGAGGAGCAGTTGCGCGTTTGGTCCATGTTAATGCCTGGGTTGATAATGCCAATTTAACCTCGTATCGGGCTGACGCAGTCATAGCTTCTACCGCGACAGGAAGCACCGGTTACAATTTATCTGCTGGCGGACCGATTCTTCCACCAAACTCGGAAGAAATGATACTTAAACCTGTAGCTCCACATGTAGGTCTAGCAACAGCTGTAGTACTGCCTGAAAAGTCCACAATTATTCTCATAGTGGAATCAGACGATCCCGCCATCCTGAGCGTAGACGGATCACTAGACCTTGACCTTAACAAATCTGACCAGGTCGAAATTAGACGAAGTTCCTCAAAAGCCTTATTCCTACGAACTGGATCACCTGAGGAATTTTACAGTACTCTTACCCGTAGATTAGGCTTTGAGGGTGAAGGTGGAGCTGGAAGAGCAGTATTTCATTAGATTAGTATAGCCATCTCCATTGATAATGATGGACGGATTTGCTAGAATTGTGCTCGATTTCACACAATCCCCCTGGAGTTTCCATTTTGTTAGAACACGACGTCCTTATTGTAGGTGCTGGGTTAGCCGGAATGCGAGCAGCCGTAGCTGCTCACGAGCGTGGAGCTAATGTAGCGGTAATAAGCAAAGTTCACCCGGTGCGTAGTCACTCCAATGCAGCTCAAGGTGGCATAAATGCAGCGTTAACTGACCGTGGAGATGACTGGACGGACCACGCTTTCGACACAGTTAAAGGTAGCGATTATCTAGCTGACCAAGATGCCATCGAAGTGATGTGCAGTGAAGCAGGAGATGACATTATATCTCTTGAACATATGGGGGTCATATTCAACCGCGATGAGAATGGACATCTTGGGACCCGTGCGTTTGGCGGTCAGCAAAAAGCCAGAACCTTTTTCGTAGCAGACTTCACAGGCCAGGCCATCCTACATGTTCTTTATGAACAACTTATGGAATCAAAGGTTAAGGTATATGAAGAATGGTTTGTATTGTCACTGATAATTGAAGATGGAGAATGTTGCGGTGTGACTGCCATCGAAATAGCAACAGGTAGAGTGTATGTGATTAGAGCTAAGACAGTAATCATGTGCACTGGTGGAGTGGGTAGGCTTTTCGAGCCTAGCACCAATGGCCTAATAGTAACTGGGGATGGTATGGCCCTCGCATATCGTGCTGGAGCCCCACTTATGGACATGGAAATGATCCAATATCATCCTACCACCTTAAAGGGCAGCGGAGTCTTGATCACTGAGGGCGCACGTGGAGAAGGAGCATATCTTCTAAACAAATCCGGTGACAGATTTATGGAGAAATACGCTCCAAATATGATGGAATTAGCTTCTAGAGATGTTGTTTCACGTGCCGGCCAAACAGAGATTAATGAGGACAGAGGGATAGACGGTTGTGTCCTGCTCGATTGCCGACACTTGGGGGAACAGCTTATAAAAGAACGTTTAACGGAAATTCTTAGCATAGGCAGGGATTTTGCAGGAATAGATATCATAAAAGAACCAATACCAATACGACCTGGAATGCACTATATTATGGGCGGAATAAAAAGCGATATAGACGGAAAGACAAGTGTTCCAGGCCTATACGCGACAGGCGAATGCGCATGTGTTAGCGTGCATGGCGGTAATAGACTTGGAGCCAACTCACTATTAGACACGGTAGTATTTGGACGTCGGGCTGGACATCATGCTGCTGAAGTGTCAAAGCAAATGGAATACAAAAAAATTGACGTCAAATCCCAAATCAAAAAAACTGAGATGGATTTGCAAAAACTCCTCGACCGAGATAACGTCGGAGAACGCTGGGCAAATGTTAGAACAGATCTAGGAGTAGAAATAGATAAACATTTCGGAGTATTCCGAACAGAAAGCGGGATGCAAAGCCTTAAAGAAAGCTTAGCCGAATTCAAAGCAAGATATGATAATTGTTCAGTGCAAGACAAAGGACGCATCTTTAATACTGACTTAATATTCACTCTAGAATTAGGGTATATGTTAGATTGCGCTGAAGCTATAACTCTAAGTGGGATCGAACGTAAAGAAAGCAGAGGAGCCCATTCCCGAATAGATTACCCTCAGCGAGATGATGATAATTGGCTTAAGCATGTACTAGTTACTAAAACTCCTGAAGGGCCACTGCTCACGCATTTACCTGTTACAATCACATCTTGGGAACCACAGGAAAGGAAATATTAATGCAGGTCAATATATCTATAAAGCGTCATAACCCAAGCGCACCAGATAACAATACGTACTGGGAAGATTTTGATCTGACCATGAATGATACAGCTAGCGTATTGGATGCCCTAATAAAGATAAGAGAAGATGTGGATGGAAGTTTATCTGTTAGATGCTCCTGTCGTAGCGCTATATGTGGTTCCTGCGCTATGAGAGTCAATGGCCATGCTAAATTAGCCTGTAACACCAAATTGTCTGATGTCATTGATGCTGACGGGCGAGTAACCGTTGAGCCGGCTGGGGTAATGCCGGTGATAAAAGACTTGGTGGTCGATCAAACCCTGTTTTGGGATAAGGTTAAGCAAATTTCTCCATGGCTACAACCTGATGGGCCTGAACCAGAAGGTGAATACATAGCACCAAACTCTGCCATGATGGATCTAGCTGGTGTAATGAATTGCATAATGTGTGGAGCATGTGTCTCAGATTGCACGGTTTTAGAAATAGACAAGGATTTCATAGGCCCTGCGGCCCTGGCTAAAGCATATCGGTTCGTCAATGACCCTAGGGATGATCAAACACAATCTCGTTTAATTGAACTCAATGAGATAACGGGAATATGGGATTGTACACGTTGTTTCGAATGCGTAGAGGTTTGCCCCAAGGGCGTAGCTCCAATGGAGCGGATTATGTCATTAAGAGAGAGCGCAATGGAACAAGGACTGGACAAAACTGTTGGTGCCCGCCATGCAGATGCTTTTACAGATTCAGTTGCGCACAGTGGATGGTTGAATGAACTCTTACTACCACTCAAAACTTTTGGCATGTTCAATTTAGGAGCGATGATGGGTCTTGCCCCTATAGGACTCAGAGCTCTCTTAAGAGGAAAGATGCCTTCGATTTTTCACCGTTCGGTGCCTAACGTTCATCGGATTCGCCGTCTCGTCAAAAAGATTGAGGAGAATGAATAACCATGGCATATGGAGGAACATTAAGTTGAAGTACGCTTTGTTCGCAGGATGTGTATCCAGAGGTGGATGCCCAGAATTATATCCGGCAACACTTAAAGTTTGCCAGAAACTAGGATTCTTTCTGGACGAGCTCCATGAAAGAGGTGCAACTTGCACTGGAGCTGGAGTACTGCAGGAAAAAAATCAATTTCTTGGGGACGTTTTTAATGCACGTACCTTCGCTATAGCAGAAAGTATTGGATTGAACATCATGACAATATGTAGTACCTGCCAAGGTGTAATGAGTCAGGCCAACAAAAGATTAAAAGAAAACCCCGAATACTTAGCCAAAGTTAATGGGTATTTGGCTGATGAAGGACTTGAATACAAAGGAACGGCTCAACCAAAACACCTTTTATGGATATTGATTGAAGACGTTGGAATAGAAAAATTAAAAACATATGTTACACAGCCACTAACCAACCTAAGAGTTGCTCCATTCTATGGTTGCTATATCATTCGACCTAGTGATGCTCTTGAATTCAAACTTCATCCTGAAAGAGAAGACTCTCTTGAACGCGTAATGGAGGCTTTAGGAGCGGATGTTGTCGACTTCCCAGGTAAAACACGATGTTGCGGATTCCCTATATTAACCATTAACGAAAAGAATTCTGTCAGCATGGTAGCTAAACATACTTCCGAAGTGAAGGATCTCGGTGCTGATGCTATGGTAACCCCATGTCCACTATGTCATCTAAACCTAGATGGATACCAACCCAAAGCAATGCAGCAATCCCAACAAAACATCAATATGCCTATACTTCACCTTCCTCAACTTCTGGGACTAGCCATGGGATTTGACCCTAAAGAATTAGGCCTTTCTAGGCATATAATTTCTGCTAAAAAGGTGCTAAGCAAGGTGGGCGTCCCCACCTAAAATAATATAATCATCGCTGTATTATGCTACGACATGAAATCAGAACCCGCATCTATGGGCTTTATGTTATCATTGATGTCGCTCAACAATTACGGCATCACCCGCTAACGTTAGCAGAGGAAGTCCTTAAAGGTGGAGCCAAAGTCATACAACTAAGAGCTAAGGGCAGTAATAAAGAGTCAATTTCAAGACTTAGTAGCACCATGAATGATTTGTGTGAATCTTACAATGCATTATTTATAGTTAATGATCATGCTGACATTGCGGCTTCTCTAAATTCTCATGGAGTACACTTGGGACAAGATGATCTTTCAATAAAGGCAGCTAGAAAACTACTGTCCCCACTACAAATCATCGGCAAATCAAATCACACCTATGGGGAAGCCATAAAATCATATAATGAGGGAGCTGACTATATAGCCGTAGGAGCGATGTATCCCACAATTTCCAAAACCCAGCCAATCGTTGGAGGGCCTTCCTTATTAAAAAGAGTAGCTGAACGTATTGATGTGCCAATAGTGGCGATCGGAGGGATTACTCCTGATAATATAGAAGAGGTGATTTTAGCTGGGGCCAGTTGCATATGTGTGATTAATGCTATAAATACCTCAGAAAGCCCACTGGAAACATCTAGGTTCATGGCATCTAAGATTATTGAAGCCGGAGGCCGAGCATAATGCAGACAAATCATTCTCAAGACTTCAATAGATTGTCAGACATGGCTCTAGAAGTTTTTACCAAAAAACACGAATCTCGAGAACAGGGTCTACGTATTTCAAGACAAGCAATTCGTCTTTCATCTAATGCTATCAGATCTGCTCATCGTAAAGAATTTGATAGAGCCAAGGAATTAATCAAAGAGGCTGGGGAAATCCTCAGTGAAACTAAGTCTATATTAAATAGAACACCCGAAATATATCACGCAGGGTTCCTTAGTGAAGCAAGAAAAGAATACTGTGAAGCCAACATCACTTTAGCTTTATTATCGGGAGAGTATTTGCCTCAACCAGAAGACCTGGGAGTTGACATTAGTGCCTATCTCAAAGGACTAGGTGATGCGTCTGGTGAAATGCGTCGTTATATTTTAGATTCATTAAGAACAGATGATTGGAGTCAATGCGAGCAGATCATGGCATGGATGGATGATTTATACGGATTGCTAGTAACTCTAGATTTTCCTGAAGGAGTTACTGGCGGACTTAGGCACACAACTGATATGGTTAGAGGAACATTGGAACGAACCCGAGGTGACTTTACTATGGCTTTACGACAAAGATCTTTAGAAAAAAAATTAAGTTCTTGGAATGAATCCAAAGAAAAGTAGTAGTACCAACAAATAGACGCGAATTAAAAACAAACACTACGGAGGCTAAACACTCAACTATGGAAGTCTTATTCTTGCCAATTCTAGCAGGCATATTCGCTCTGTTATTTGCTGCGATACTCGCCTATAGGGTATCTAAGGCCAAAGAGGGAACGAAAGAGATGAAAGACATAGGTCAGGCCATTAAAAACGGCTCTATGACATTCCTCAAACGCGAATATGCCATGCTGTTCCCTATGGTTATAGGAGTAGCTATTATTCTATGGTTGGTAATTGACTGGACCCAACACGAATCCGTTATTCCCAAAACTGCAATAGCATATCTGGCAGGCGCCTTGACCTCCGCGTTAGCCGGATTCCTCGGCATGAATATCGCGGTTAAAGCTAATACAAGAACCGCAGCTACAGCTATGAATAGCCTAGGAGATGCTTTACGCATCGCTTTCGCATCAGGAAGCGTTATGGGGCTATCCGTAGTTGGATTAGGAATCTTAGGTGTCACAATATTGTACGTAATATATCAAGATGTCACATATGTATATGGATTTGGATTAGGGGCTTCTTCTATTGCCCTATTCGCTAGAGTAGGCGGGGGCATTTATACTAAAGCCGCCGACGTAGGAGCAGACCTTGTAGGTAAAATTGAAGCGGGCATACCAGAGGATGACCCTCGTAATCCAGCAGTTATTGCTGACAATGTGGGTGATAATGTTGGAGACGTTGCTGGTATGGGAGCCGACTTATTCGAATCATACGTTAGCTCTTTAATTGCAGCAATGGCTCTAGCAGTAGCCGCCACAGCAGAATTTGGAACTCGGGCCTATGATGACGACCGTGCATTATTGCCACTTTTGATAGCCACTGCCGGCATAGTCTCGTCAATAATTGGATCTATTCTAGTTAGAACAGGATCCAACCCTGGATTTAGCGACCTCTTATGGGCCCTAAGAAAAGGAATTTTTGCTGCAGCAATTTGTGTAATTTTATCCTCTCTACTGATAGTTCTTTCGCTAGATGTTGATTTCAACGCTTTTTGGGTAATACTAGTTGGACTATTAGCTGGTGTGATAATTGGCTTAGTAACAGAGTACTATACGTCATACCATTATTCACCAACAAAAACAGTTGCTAGCGCGAGTCAAACTGGGGTGGCCACTAACATTATTAGCGGTATCGCAACCGGAATGCACAGCACTGTAATACCGGTCTTAGCAATAGGAACAGCTATACTAATTTCATTTGAGCTATTAGGCTTCTATGGGGTAGCCTTATCAGGAGTTGGTATGCTATCAACTTTGGGAATAACATTGGCGACAGATGCATATGGACCAGTCGCAGATAATGCGGGAGGCATAGCAGAGCAAGCTGGCCTAGGCAAAGAAACAAGGGAACGAACGGACGCCCTAGATTCCCTCGGAAATACTACTGCTGCGACAGGAAAGGGGTTCGCAATAGGTTCAGCTGCCCTCACATCTTTAGCACTTATGGCTGCATATGCAATGACTGCTGAACTTTTTGTTTCTGATGGCAAAAATGAGCTAAGCCTCAATATACTAAATCATAAAACACTTGTAGGACTCCTTATCGGATCTATGCTACCTTACCTATTCTCATCAATGACAATGAAAGCAGTCGGGCGAGCAGCTTTTTCAATTGTTACTGAAGTCCGACGCCAATTCCGCGAAATACCTGGCCTTCTCGATGGTAATGCAGAACCTGACTATATTCGTTGTATAGATATAAGCACTAGGGGAGCTCTCAGAGAAATGATACTCCCTGGGATTATAGCTGTAGTTGCCCCAGTCGCAACTGGATTCATATTAGGCAAAGATGCTCTTGGTGGCCTCCTGATTGGCTCTATAGGAGCAGGATTCCTGCTTGCCATATTTATGGCAAACGCCGGTGGAGCATGGGATAATGCTAAGAAATACATTGAAATGGGTAACTTCGATGGTAAATCATCTGACAGTCACAAGGCCGCTGTAGTGGGTGATACTGTCGGAGATCCATTTAAAGACACATCTGGTCCATCACTAAATATTCTACTCAAATTAATGGCAATAGTCGCATTAGTATTTGCTCCGGTATTTAGAGACTTGACTCCTCTTATAGGAGGATAGTTCCTACCTGATAAACGCGGGCGTAGCTTAATGGTAAAGCTCTAGCCTTCCAAGCTAGTTATGCGGGTTCGATTCCCGCCGCCCGCTCCACAACTCTTTTCCATCTGTACAACATTAAAATACTATGTGAGAACACATTTAACTACCGTTCCATGTAAATGCGTTTTGCCCCCAATTTATATGACATCTACCCTATTTTTGTTTGACAACCCAAATCGCCATTGATATAGTAAAAATCCGCGTTTATCAAATACTATATAGTGGTGTTCGGTAATCGTGTGGAGTTTTCTGCAGGACGGATTTTAGCATAAAGTCTCATAGAGGCGTACACAAAAACCGTCGTAGATACGGCGGTGTTTTTGCGTAAAGAACGGTCGCATATAACATCGGGGAGTAATAAGCTTTTGAAAAAACTTGACCTAGTAGTGAGATTTGCGGGGGAGGGCGGTCAAGGAGTTGTGACCTCTGCGGAAGGTCTAGCTCAGGCTGCCACTCAAGTGGGATATCATGCACTAACTTATGCAACATTCCCATCTCAAATTATGGGTGGGCCCACATGGACTCAAACTCGGGTTTCCACATCTGAGGTTCATAGTGCGGGTGACGAATTGGATGTCCTCGTCGCTTTCAACAAGGAAGCATATGACGCTCACGCGTCTGCGGTGAAAGAGGGCGGAGTAGTAGTCTACAACTCAGGAGAATTCACTATAGAGGATGATCTTAAGAGTTTTGGAATGCCCTTCGATGAACTAGCGAAATCTACCGGCAATCCTAGAGCGGCTAATATGGTAGTAATAGGTGCAATAGCATTTCTCGTTAATATGCCTCAAGAGTATCTAGAACAATTCGTTACAAAGAGATTTACTAGAGGCAGAACTAACGATCAACAAATTATTGAATCAAACATAACGGCTCTATCCCTAGGTAGAGATCAAGCCAAGGGCAGCGGGTTCAACCTTGGAACCCTAGAAGATGCACAAATGCCGTCGGTGGACCAAATTTTGGTTAAAGGAAATGAAGCAATCTGTCTTGGAGCTATAGCGGGAGGGTTAGACTTCTATATCGGTTATCCTATATCTCCAGCAACCACCGTATTGGTATGGATGGAAAGTAATCTGGTTGGGCCGGGCAAATTCGTCTATCAAGTCAGCTCTGAAATAGAAGCAATTACAGGCATATTAGGAGCGGGCTTCGCAGGAAAAAAGGCCATGACTGCTACTGCAGGCCCAGGGTTCAGTCTAATGAGCGAAGGTTTAGGCCTAGGATGGATGGCTGAAATCCCTATAGTAGTAGTTGATGTGCAAAGGGGAGGACCGGCAACCGGGCTTCCTACTAAAACCGAACAATCTGATCTGTTTTCATGCCTACATCCTGCTCATGGCGATGTATCTCTTCCCATTATCGCTCCAGGGACCGTAGAGGAATGTTTTTATGCAGCTGTAGACGCATTAAACTGGGCTGAGCGATACCAAGGACCAGTAATATTGATGAGCGAGATGGCCATGGCCGAACGAGCTCAAAACATACCTAAGCCTGACCTTTCAAAGCTTCATGTTGAGTCTCGTAAGGTATATCAGGGAAGTAACGGATATATGAGATACGAGGGCCCAGGAGTAACCCCAATGCCTATACCAGGAGGCCCTGGCTCTTACACAGCCAATGGAAGCGAGCATGACCCGATCGGGGATACTACCCACCTGCCAGAGAGGCATGTGCAAATGACTGAAAGGAGATTCAATAAGCTAAACCTCCTAAAGGACGGACACTACGAAAGCGATAACCCCCATGAAACTATAGCTATAATGCCTTGGGGAGGCTCTAAAGGTCCAAGTCAAGAGGCTTATCAAAAACTTAGGGAGAAACTGCCAATTGGATGGTATTACACAATGTACCTTAATCCCTTACCAACATCTTTATTGGAAGAACTCCGTCAAAAAGAGTTGGTTTTGGTCCCAGAGCTTAACTACCAAGGGCAATGGTCATCTATTTTGAGATCGCAAGGAGTAAACGCCGAGTCGATAACACAATACACTGGACTCCCATTTAAAGTCAGCGACCTGATTGATAGAATAGAGGACAGAATTAACTCTTACACTGAAAGGAAAGTAAAAGCATGAGTGCAAAAAATCCTGAATACGATTTTAAGTGGTGCCCAGGCTGTGGAGACTTTGGAGTACGTAGGGCGTTAGAATTCGCAATGGCGGATAGGACTGTAGAGAAAGAGACCCCAGCCGAAAATAATGTAGTCGTAGCAGGAATAGGCTGTTCAGGTAACCTCACTCATCTGTTAGAAGGTCCTCAACCATTCAGTTTTCACGGTGTACATGGCAGGACATTACCCATAGCCATGGGCGTTAAGATGGCAAGGCCTGATCTAAACGTTGTAATCGTAGCAGGAGACGGGGATTTTCTTAGTATCGGCATGGAGCACATTGCACCCCAGGCAGCTCGCAACCTCAACGTTACGGCAGTTATTATGGACAATGCCGTTTACGGCCTTACTAAGGGACAAAGTTCACCCACAACAAATCTTGGTGAAATAACAAGTTCAACCCCCTATGGCAAAATGGAGTCTGCTCTAAATCCATTGGACCTATATTTGACTCTAGGAATATCTTTTATTGCCTCAGGATTCTCTAGCAAACCTAGAGACACTGCGAAATTAATCACGGCTGCTATGGACCATCCAGGGTTCTCTATAGTTCATATTCAATCGCCTTGCACTACTTACAACGATACTTACGAAATACTTAAAGGAAACCCTAAAAAAGGTATTCAGCCACTTTTGTGGAACATTACAGAAGAACATGACCCATCAAGTGCTTATTCGGCTTATAATCTTATACACTCAGGTGGATGGCCGGTGGGGATTATCTATCAGAGCAATGAAAGACCATCACTTGACCAGCAGGCGGAAGAAATCCATAAGAAGGTCGGCACTAAAACAGCCCAACAATTGCTAGACAGATATAATCTTTGAATCACCCTCCTATACACATAGGATAAGGTTAGTTCGTTACGTTTCTAAGTCACCTAGGGCTTCATATTTGGTAGGGCATAATACACTCACTGTATCCGTGTCGAAAACCCCAGCATCATCAAATGTTCCCTTTAAAATCACTTCTGAATGCGGGTTAAAGAATAAGTCCGGTACAATCCCGTCATACCTAGCCGAGACTGTTTGTCCTCCATGGGAAATGCTAAAAGTAGCTGCCGTAGTCCCTTCGAATCTAGAGAATGTTCCCTCAACAAGATTGCCACGGACCATAAAGGTTTGATCATTTACCGCCCCTTCATACGAACTCAATTCATCAACCGTCAAATAATAATTTGTATTGGATGGAAATGCAGCAAATATTAAGTAAACGATCGCCAGGATCAATACTCCTATTACAAAAATAAACCTTTTCCGTCCTGCTTCAGAAGTTTTTACAGGCCCAGAAGTATGGCGCAATTCTTCACTATTGGATTCCAGCAAGATTTATCCCTCCATAATCGAAGATAGATTATTCCACATCATTGCTCTGACCCTGATTCAGTTCATCTTTTAATATTCGAATCTCATTCTCAATTTCCACATGCCGACGCGTAGTCACATATAATAACCCAAAAAATATTACCCAGGCTAATGCAAAAGCGAAAAAAAGATAGGGGATGTTATTAGCTGGAGTACTTAGCAGAGCTAACATGAAGATCTCCTTAACTCAAAGGTTGTGAATTTTTCCTATTGTTTTTAACAGATTGCAACTTCATTTCAAGTCCTTTCATTGAAACCCTTAACCATAATAAGCATAGCATCAATGCAGTAAATGCGATGAGAGAAAAATATAAAACGATTCTCATATCATCATTAAGGCTCCCGTCTGCAGAAGTGACCCCTACAACCAATCTCTGGTGCTGCGTGCGCCACCAATCCACCGCAAAATAGACTATAGGCACATCAATAAATCCAATAACACCAATAATAGCGGAATATGTAGCGGCCTGTGCCCTATTAGAACTATAAGACCTTACTATATGATATCCAACATATATCATCCACAAAACTAATGTAGTAGTTAATCTAGCGTCCCAACTCCACCATATGCCCCAGATCGGTTTTGCCCAAATAGGCCCAGTAATAAGAACTATGGTTGTAAAAATGACACCTATTTCTGCAGCAGAGCTCGCAATTCTATCGTATTTAAAATCCTTTTTCCAAAGATAGAGGACCCCTGAAACAAAAACTATAAAGAAAGCAATAAAAGCTAGCCATGCCATTGGAACATGGAGATAAAAAATACGCTGTATATGGCCCATGATTCTTTCCGTAGGTGCCCATACGAAAATAAGATACATGTTTACAACCATCATTACTGACGAAATAAATATACTCGCATATATTAATTTCGTATTCCCAACTAGCGATGTTGGTTCACTATTCAAACCATTGGTTTTATTGATCATTAAAGATTACTCCTCAACAACGAATCCAAAAGCCCATGGGCAAACTACCAAGTAAACTACATCAAATATTATCAGTATTTCGATCCATTCTCTAATATTTATGACCGAGGTTCCTCCTCCAATAATTGACATTGATGCTTCAACAGCAGCTATTAACACTGGTGTGACTATCGGAAAAAATAAAATTGGGAGCATGATTTCCCTAGCTCGAGTATTAACTGACATCGAAGCGAATAATGTTCCCACTGTCGCAAAACCCATCGTTGCCAACACCATTATTAAAATCAAGCTGAGAGATAATACATTATAGTCAAACAATACAGCAAATATAGGTAACAATAACAACTCCACCACCATCATAAACAAAAAGAGGGACAACATTTTGCCCCAATAAAGTGAGTCTCTACTAATTGGACATAAAAGTAGTCCTTCCAAACTATCTAGTTCATTTTCGACAACAAACGAGCGCGTCATAACTAGTATTCCAGCAAAAGTAAAAGATATCCATAAAATCCCTGATGCCAGAATTTGTACAGTTGCAGGAGTTATGTCAAAAGCAAAATTGCAAATTACCAACACCAATACCGCAAATACAAATGAAGCCAATATGATATCTTTATTACGAATCTCGGTAAGAATATCTTTCCAGAGTACGAGCAACATTGGTTTAAAAAAGCTTTTCATGATATAAATCCAAAGTTTGCCAGCAGAGTTTTTCTCATCCACGTTTGATCTACTTCTTCCTGCTTAGCTCTATAAACTATATCTCCATTATTCAAAATAGCCACATCGCTACCCCATCCCAATCCAATTTCTATAGAATGAGTGGTTATAACTACAGCCCCCATCTTAGAAGTCCATGATTTAATCAAAGATTTGACAATTTCTAACGCCACTATATCCAGTCCAGTTTCAGGTTCATCCATAAGAAGAATTGGAGGGCTATGAATAATAGCTCTGCATATCGCTAATCGCTTCTGCATCCCATGCGATAAGTTATGTACTCGGTTATTTGAATGCCTACTAAGCCCCATTTCATTTAATACTATTTGAGATCGTTTAGAAACCTCGTCTACTCCATACATTCGACCAAAAAATACAAGGTTTTCCATACAAGTCATTTCTTGATAAACCATTGGTTGATGCCCAACCACGCCGATATTCTGCCTGATTGCAGAACGTTCTCGCCTAACATCTCTACCAGCAATGTTTATAGAGCCAGCATCCGGCCTACATTGCATTGCTAGGCTTTTCAATAGAGTAGTTTTGCCAGAACCATTTGAGCCAAAAACTGTAAGTTGTGTACCCCAATCTATCGCAAGGTCCACATTAGATAGGACAGAATTATCTCCAAAGGACTTATATAGTCCATTCACCAATATAGCCGGTTCTACTGCCACAATATTAATTTACACCCTCTGCATTTTATAGATATTAAATTATATGATAATTATACCTGAGATGATCACCCTGTAGGGCTACTATTAGACCCGCCCATTTTAATCGAGCCAAAATCATAAACAGATTAAGTAGATTATCACAATTGTACAACCATTTAGACTACACTAACCATCGAAATAATTGAGCATCAAAACTTAAAATGTTAACCAAATCATCTTTTTCCGTACTTGACAGCTCAAATTAAACTCACTAGTATCTATCACACAATTGAATATAAACTCTTATCAAGAATGGCGGAGGGATCGGCCCTATGATGCCTGGCAACCGGCCAACGGTTTAGAAATCCGAAAGCGCGGTGCCAAATCCGGCGACACTTGAGTTAGTCGAGAGATGAGAGAGAGAAACCTTAATTATGTGTACTTCTCTCTTGGGAAGTTTTTTTTTGACTACAAAAAGGTGTTGACTATCAATACCAGAGGTTTTCGTACATTGAACCTGAAACGACCTGAACAAGTTAAAAACGCTCCTCCTATCCATGATGTCCCTCCTGGACAGTTTATTACCGAAAAATTTCCAATCATGACTTATGACTCCACACCAAACATTGATCTTGAAAATTGGAGACTCAGGGTATTTGGTAGCGTTGAAAATCCAATGGAATTCACATGGGAACAATTCTTAAATCTCCCATGGAAAACGGTTGAGGCTCCTTTTCACTGCGTGACACAATGGAGTAAATTAGAAAATAAATGGGAGGGAGTAGTTTTTAGTGACCTAATATCATTAGTTAAGCCACCGAAAACAGCTAGATTTGTCATTATACATTGTTATGGCGACTACACCACTAATATTCCTATTGAAGTTCTAGATGACAACCTGTCCATTTTAGCCCATAAGCATGATGGGGCAGTTATAACACCTGAACATGGCTGGCCAATGAGATTAGTTGTCCCTGAACGATACGGATGGAAAAGTGCCAAATGGGTTAACGCTATCGAATTCGTAGAAGAAGATCGCCCAGGATTCTGGGAAATCAGAGGGTACCATAATAATGGTGATTTTTGGAAAGAAGAACGGTTCTGGCCTGAGCTATCATAGAAAACTTCACTATGACAATTAGATATCCATGTTACCCAGCCTACGTCCATGAAATAGATATTGTTGTGCATAACCCGCATAAGGATCAAAATAATCCTTAGCCCAATCAGCAACTTCTTCATAGGATAACTTGTCGCCAATTTTATACCACTCACTCATCGCTCTACTAACCCATCTATCTATAGGAAAAGCCTCAAGTTTATCCATAGAAAACACCAATACACAGTCTGCAATTTTTGCACCTACTCCAGGCAATTCCATCAAAGTATCTTTTGCTTGCTGATAAGACATTGAATGGACTACATCCAAATTTAAATCTCCTTCAGCCACTTTCTGTGCAGCAACAGCAACATATTTAGCTCGAAACCCGAGTCCCAATTGTCTGAGGAAATCAACTCCGGCAGTAGCAATGGCTTCCGCTGTAGGAAATGTATTCCTAGTTTCACCAAGTAATTTGACAGGTTTACCCAATGCATTGGATAGAGACTCCATGTTTCTACCGATTCTCGGGATATTAGAAATGGAAGAACAAATAAAGGCACACAAGCATTCCCATGGTTCTTGTCTTAATAGTCGCATTCCAGAATATACTTCCAGCATTTTTTCAATGCGTGAATCCTTAGATATTGAACCGTATATCTCCAATAAATCATCATCGAGTCTAAAATAGCTATTCAATAAACCTTTGAGTTGCTTTGGCCCCTTTGGTGCGGAAAACACCTCTATGTTTCCTGCATATTGTCGAATTTTTATAAGATTTCCATAAATCACACCCCAATACCATCCATCATTCCATCGCCACCTATGAGCCTGACCACTTTCAAGCGTAGCTTGCAGATTAAAGGGTTCCGGAAATTGCATTCTCATTGGAGTAATCCCACCAATTGCTTATATAATCACCAATTAACGATATAGACCCTGTCTCAAAGGTGCAAGGTGGCAAAGAATCAAGAAATAAGTGACCGTAGCGTTTATTTAACACCCTGCTATCCATAACAACTACAATCCCTCTATCCCTACTATTTCTGATCAACCTACCAAAACCCTGACGAAATCTTAACACTGCCTGTGGAAGTGCATATTCAACAAACGCATTTTGATACTGTTCACTGCGTGCAGCAAAAATGGGATCTGTCGGCACATTAAATGGAAGTCTAACTAAAATCAATGCCTTCAACAGCCCATCGGGCACATCGACTCCTTCCCAAAGACTACTAGTTCCCAATAAGATGCTTTTGGGTCGTTCTATAAATCTTTGTACTACTCTGTGAGCTGATCCATCTATACCTTGGGCCAAAACATTGATCCCGTTTCTCTCTACGGTATCTATAAGTGTTTGCCTTGCAGCCCTTAATGCAGAATGTGAAGTGAACAATGCTAATGTATGGCCATTTACGGCACTTACTATAGAAGCTAAGCCCCTTTCCACAGTTTCTTTATACCCTTTTACCCCAGGCTCAGGCACATCCTTTGGAACAACAACAAGAGCAGCTTTTTTATAATCGAAAGGTGACCCCAAAGAAACTTCATCTGCTTCTTTTAATCCAAGTCTGCTCCGAATAAAATCAAAGTTTTCTCCTATGCTTAAAGTCGCTCCACAGAGAACGACCATATCCTTCTTATCAAAAAGCCCTCTTTCCAAATACGCGTCTACCCGCATTGGAACTGAGTGAAACGTTAGCATTGAATCATTTTTTTGAGTAATCCAGTCAATCCTGTCCTCTCCTGCATTCTTACCTATCGTTGATTCTAATCGCATTCTCAATTCGGCCAATTCTTCCGCCCATGATTCAACATTATATGCCAAGGTATCCCAATCTCCCTGGTCTTTGATATCTATTAAGCCAATATAATGATTTAGTCGTTCCAAGTTGCTTTCTATTGCTCTCAAAGAAATATCACAATTACCCCAAGTCATATCAAGATTGGACCAACCTGATCCCGCCTTCATTTTATTAGTCAATCTAACCTGTGCCCTTTGATCATGGGGGTTAATTTGATCTAAGAAGAAACCCTCAAACATTGTCCATAATTGTGACCATGTGCCCCTTAATTTCGGAATAGATTCCTCTGCCATAAAAATAAGAGATTCCAGCTGGCTCATTTGCATTTTTGATAATCCAAATTTACGTGCAATTATGCGTATTTCATTTAGCCAATTAGAAAGTCGCTCAATATGATCAGTTAACCATCCTTGTGACACCTCCCATCCCAATTGTCGAGTGGCCTCATCCTCTAACCTATGTGCTTCATCTATGATGAGATGCTTATATTCCGGAATAAGAGAACCTCCGCGAGCCATGTCTGACAAAAGAAGGGAATGATTGACTACAATTATTTGAGCATTATCAGCTTTTTGCCTAGCATATTTCAAAAAACAATCTCCCTCTCTTAAGCCAGGACATATTCCTTTATTTCCAGCCGAAATTCTCTCCCAGACTCCTCCATCCCTTGGACCTAATGTGATTTCTCCACGATCTCCCGTTGTACTATCCTTTAACCAAACCAAACATTTGCTAAGCAATCGCGCCTCATCAATGTGGAGTCGTTCATTTTTAAATAGATTAGTCAATCTCCTAACGCACACATAATTATCCCTACCCTTGAGACTTACAACGTTTACTTCACCAGGTAGAACGTGTCCATTTGCCTCGAGTACTGCCAATAATTCAGGTAGATCTTTACTAACAAGTTGTTCCTGCAAATTGATGGTATTGGTAGATATAACTACGCGAGACCCATTCGTAATAGCAAACATTATAGATGGCAAAATATAAGCAAGTGATTTCCCAACACCAGTACCAGCTTCTATAATCAAGTGTCTACTATCATCAAATGCTTTTGAGACTTCCTGTATCATTTCTGTCTGTTGTGGCCGATATTCAAAACCAGACAAACATTTAGATAATAAACCCTCTGATTCAGCCATAGAGCTAATTTCATCTGGAATAAACGACCTGCTAGGACTACTCTGATCCTTCTCGGCATTTTCCTTTTTCTCTACTGCTACATTCTTAAAATCAATTCCTTCTAAGGCTTTCATTGGCCTAATGTCATGTTCTGAAAATATATCTTGAATACCCCACCCAGCTTTAGATGCGATCCAAGCTATTTGGTTAACTATTAATGGATCTAGTAAATCTAATCGTTCCATTAGCACTAATAGCAACCGTCTTGCAGTATGAGCATCATCTAAGGCTCTATGAGACCGCGGAATAGAAATGCCCAAATCTCTAGATAACAATGGTAAAGAATATTCTGTATTAGTAGGCAAAAGAATCGTGGCTAAATCCCAAGTATCATACGAAGGATTATCTAGAACAACTCCATGTTTACCCAAGAAATTAATATCAAACTGTATATTATGTCCTACTAAAGGTAGTGAACCTATAAAATCAACTAACTGGCTACTAATTACCGCAAAAGGTGGCGCATGGGCAACATTTTCTTGAGTTATGCCGGTAAGCCTCTGTACGAATTCAGGTATAATCCCATAAGGATTAACATAGCTTTCAAAAGTATCAATAATCCGAGATTTCGAAAATTTCACTGCTCCAACTTCAATAATATAATCTCTTTCCGAATCTAAACCAGTGGTCTCTAAATCTAGAGACACGTAAACCTTATTCATGCTTGAATCACGCAGACTCAATTGGCTAACCACCTTTCTGTATGTTAACTTACTACTTATATTCCGTTAATTTTTGGCCCTTCAATCCCACGGCTGGATAATATCTCCCCGACTTTAAAGCCTCGATAAATGCTTTTTCAGAACATATTTGATCCTGAAATACTGTCACGCAACGCCCAAGCCCATTGACTGAGTGGGCATCACTGCCTCCAGTTTTATATCTACCCAATTGTTGAGCCACTTTGAGAGCAAACCTATTTTCACTCTCCACGGTCCCTCCGTTTGCTACTTCGACCGCATCCACCAAGTCAAATACCTTATGTTTAGCACCATCTCCCACAGTCTTTGGAATATTCATGCCATCAGGATATAAATATATTGGTCTAGATTCATTTAGACCGCGAAATGGATGTGCCGTTATCATAAACCCATCATTCCTATCGACAATCTTCTTTAGTTCATCCATGCGATCAATACCAGAAACATAAGTGTCTAGGCCAAAAACTAGGACATGCCCCATGTCCGTGTCAACTTCTACTCCTCTTATCAGAAGTAAATCATGTTTTTTGGCGAAATTGTTGAATTCCCCAGAATCCCACGGTTCATCATGCTCCGTAATGCAAATGCCTTCAATCCCAAGCCTCTTTGCTTCTTCCACCATGGTATATGGCGAAAGCTTACTATCCTTACTACCTTTCGTCGTATGTACGTGAAGATCAATTACAGTTGACATGAGAATTCATTCTATTGTGTGACAATCGCACCGTCAATCTAGCCAAATCCCGCACGCAGTTAATAGGCAACCTTCCAAGACCATATGCTATCCTTTATAGGATAAAAAACTAGCTCGAGGATATTATCATGCAAGAGCTCATTAATTCGTTTCTAAACCATCTAGTTGTAGAGAAAGGATTTTCTCATAACACACTGGATGCATACAGGAACGACCTATACCAATTTATGGACTACGCTAAAGTGAAATTTGCCAATGCAAACGGATCTCTATCTTGGAGAGATATAGACATTGATCTCCTAACTGACTATGTTTTCGATTTGCGGGGCAAGAAAAGCTATAGGGATAGTACTACTGCTCGCAAGGTAGCAGCTATTAAATCGTTTTTTGGCTTTCTAATTGAGGAAGGAAAAGTAGACAAAGATCCTACTGAATCCCTCAGTTCTCCAAGACCTGGACGAAGTCTCCCAAAACATCTCTTAGAAGAAGAGGTTGATAGGCTGCTAGACAAAGCCAGAACCCTTAATAGCCCTGAGGGTCAAAGGGATAGAGTTATTTTAGAACTTCTGTATGCCACAGGGCTCAGAGTAACAGAATTGGTTTCTCTAAACACAGACGACATTAATCTCACTGAAGGATACGTGCGAACCATGGGTAAGGGGGGTAAGGAAAGACTTGCCTATCTTCATCCCAGAGCAATTAAAGCACTCGAAAGCTATATCAGTGACGCTAGGACTAAACAAACTGCCGATCCAAAAGAAAAAGCATTGTTCTTAAATAGAAGAGGAGAAAGACTGACCAGACAATGGATATGGGCAATACTCAAAGCGAGTGCCAAGCGAGCCAATATTAACAAGCCAATAGCGCCTCATATTCTAAGGCATAGTTTCGCAACCCATTTACTAAGAGGCGGAGCTTCATTAAGACACGTTCAGGAGCTGTTGGGACACTCTAGTATTACAACCACTCAAATATACACTCATCTAACTAATGAGCATCTACACAAAGAGTACGAAAAAAGTCATCCTCGAGCCTAACTGCTAGACATAGATCTTAGTCTGATTGTGCTTATATGTACATTTTGTTCAGCTTCAAAGCCGAGTAGTATTTAAAAAAGCATGTTTAGATATCCTACAATTGCTTTTCAATGCTATAAGATGCCAACATCATTCTAAATAAAAACTGGACAATCGCATAATATTTGATACAATCTGCCCAAACGTGATTTGGCGATAACCACATTTAATAGTTACAGTCGTAGATTGTCTCACTCTACAGCCGATTGCTATATCCAGCCAATATGCATAACCTTGAACAGGATAAGCCAATGTCCGTAATAACCATAAATGGTCAAATAGGAAGTGGAGGCCAAGAAGTAGGTTTAGAGCTAGCATCCAAATTAGGATATAACTATTTTGATCGACTAATATTTACTCAAGTCTCCCGCAAAATAAATGCTACCGTTCAAGCTATAGCCTCTAAAGAAACCGCTCCAAGTAAATTTATAGACCGAATTACTTTATTCGTCCAAAAAATGCTGGAACGATCTGCATTATCAGGCATAGGCGGTGAACCTTATTTTGGACCCGGAATCGAAACCCTTCTTTCATCTGACTATTATTCCGACAACACCAACTACCCGATTACCCACTCACATCAACTAGATGATAAAACCTACATCCAGGTCATTAGTGAAGTCCTACAGGAATTAAGCCATGAGGGAAATGTCGTAATAGTTGGCAAAGGAGGAAATCACATACTTGCTTCGTATCCTTCCACGTTACACGTAGGGATTTTTGCTCCCTTAGAAATGAAGGTGGATCTGATAATGAAGCGCGAGCACCTTCCCTCTCTGGAAGCCAAAGCTTTCATCAAAGAACACGAGTCATCTAGAATTGATTATTTCAAGAAATTCTTCAAACAACATCCATATGACACATCTTTTTACGATATAATGTTAAATATGAGAAATCTTTCGGTGACAGAAGCTGCCGATATTATCGAACATAGCATAACTCAAAAAAACACGTAGAGAGCAATTAAAATGCCAAGTAAAGGAAAACGTATCGCTAGTAAGCGGTCTACATCGAATCAGAAAAGGAAACGCACCCGAGGACCTTCAGGAATACCTCATCAACCATCCGTAATCCAGGCGGAACGGATTACAACGGACTCATCCCCTGAAACAAGAATGGAACCTAAAGTAGAACAACCGCAACTAAATCCAACCCGCTCTGAGTCCAGATCCAGGAATAGCGTCTATAATTTCGTAGGCCCAGAAGTTAGACGGATATTAGCTCTCAGTACTACTATCATGACAGTGCTGGTAGCCATCTCATTCTTTATTCAGTAAAGACTTTGCCTGAATGACTCCTAATAGATTCGCTCACCGTCTACGACTTGCCCCTACAAAACCTGGCGTTTATGTGATGAAAGATCACAAAGATAGTATTTTATACGTAGGTAAGGCTTCCAATATAAAATCCCGTGTAAGTTCTTATTTTGGAGCCTCGACTACACATACTCCTAAAATCGAACGAATGCTATCGCATTTATTTGATTTCGAATTCACCGTCACATCTTCTGCCTCAGAGGCTCTTATCCTAGAAAATACCCTCATCAAGAAACATCATCCAAAATTTAATGTGCGTTTAAAAGATGACAAAACTTATCCGTATATTAAAATAGATAAGCGCGAACCTTTTCCACAAATCTATATCACTCGCCACTTAGAAAACGACTCCGCCCAATATTTCGGCCCATTTTCGGATGCTCGCAGTGTCAGGAAAACCGTAGCACTTCTTAAAAAACTGTTTCGCTATAGGTCCTGTACTAAAACAATAACAGGAAATGCACCACGGGCCTGCCTAGAATACTACATCAACCTGTGTGATGCTCCCTGTATTGGAGCTATCTCTCAAAAAGATTATCATCACATCATTGATCAAATCATTCTATTTATGCAGGGAAACACCCGCCCAATACTGTCGGACTTACAACAACAGATGCAATCAGCTTCTAATAATCTCAACTTCGAGAAGGCAGCAATCTTACGGGATCAAATAAAATCAATCAAACAAATTTCAGAAGAACAAAATGTAAGTTTCCCAAGGGGACAGAATCACGGTATTGACGCTATAGGCATGGTTTCAGTTAACGACAATGCCTGTGTAGGGGTTCTATCTATTCGCAATGGCCGCCTGATCGGAATAGAAACTTTTATCATGGATAACACCCAATTTGAAACCCCTGAGGTCCTCATGGAAAGTTTCCTCCAGCAATTTTACCTATCTCTTTCTACTCCCCCTAAGAAAATTCTTCTACAAAATTCACCAATTAACCAAGATGGAATAAAAAACTGGTTTCAAGAAACTCACAAAAAGTTTATACATTTAGCTACACCTAAAAGGGGTAAGAATCTTCATTTAATAACACTCGCCCAGGAGAATGCTCGGCAACGACTAACCCAATTCCTAGCTAAATGGTGGGGTAATACGAATACAGTTAATGAGAGCTTATCTGAATTACAGGAACAACTTAACTTACCTGTGCCACCAAAACGAATCGAATGCTACGACATTTCCAACATTCAAGGTACGAATGCAACAGGAAGCATGGTCATATTTCAAAATGGACTTCCTTCTCCTAAATCATACCGTCGATTCAAAATCAAAAACACTCCCACAATAGACGACTATGCCATGATGAAAGAAATTCTCACACGTAGATTTCAACGAATTTCCAACTCCAGATCCAAGCCGAATGTCCCCTTAAAAAAAGATAGGGAACGTAATAACACATGGTCCGTATGGCCAGACCTAGTTATAATAGATGGTGGAAAGGGGCACCTATCCTCAGCCCTCGAGGTCCTTCTTAACCTAGGACTGGATTCCATACCAATAGCTTCCATAGCTAAGCAAGATGAGTGGATCTACGTTCCTCAAACACCTGAAGCTATAATCTTGCCCAGAAGATCTCAAGGTCTAAAGTTAGTTCAAAGAATTCGAGATGAGGCTCATAGATTCGCCATTACTTACCATCGTAATTTGCGCAACAAGTCCTCTCTTACATCCTCTCTAGACCTTATTACTGGACTAGGACCCAAAAGAAAACGCAACCTTATACGAAAATTTGGGTCAGTCTCAGGAATTAAAAAGGCCAGCGTTAAACAACTGGTTACGACACCCGGCATAAGTAGCTCTCTAGCCCTCAGAATTAGACAAACTTTATAATTTTCAACTTGCTGTTCAAAGTTATTAATCGAGTAACTCGATTCGCAACATAAAAGCCGCTACCTTCATTAGACATTCTATAATATACTGACACTATGCTAAAACTCACAATCGACCAACCCAATGGTTCTAGAATAATTATCGAATGCAGTGATCCTCAATCTTATTCAGATATTATTGCCTCAATTACAACTAATCTACTTTCTGCCAATCCAGAAGGCATCTCCATCTCCAATCCTCCAAATACCGCAGTTTTATACGCAACAGATAATGAGCCATACACGTCTGATTATAACCATGATAACTTTTCCCGATTTTGCCATTCCATCGAACCTATAAGCGATATGCAAAGAGTTGTCGTGGCTACCGAAGGAGCTCGGCGATTCCTAGGAATACCGCAAGTTTCCACTTATGAATTAGAATCCTTATTTAATGCCGTATCCTGGCCCAAACCACATAATTTCTTACTTACATTACGCAACGCTGGTAGTAAAAAATTCGGATGGCTTAGAAGAGTCCCAGGTAATTCTGGTTACTATACGGTTACTGACAAAGGACAACAAAAAATACTGCCCGAAACTGGTTCCGTCAGGTAGGACTAAAATCATTTCAAACCCCACAATTGAAAGAATTCATCATTTGACACTCTTCCCTCAACATGCTAGCTTTGCATCTTAAATCAAGCCATGAAAGTAACTATTCGAAATCCAGTACGCCGTGAAATCGCGATCGACGGCAGTTTAAAGGTCCACCAATTACTTGCCCAATTAAATCTCAATCCAGAATCACATATTGTAATCCGCAATGAAGAACTCCTTACAAGTCACGATCTAATTAAAAATGACGAGGCCATTGAAATAGTATCGGCTATATCCGGAGGATAGTTGTAATGCAATGCAAGAAATGCCATAAAAAAGCCAGTGTTGAATTACGGCGTCATAACACAGCTTTTTGCCCACTTCATTACATAGGATTTGTAAACGACCAGGTTTCTCGAAATGTCAAAAAACATGGCATGTTTACCCCTAATCATAAGCTGCTACTAGCAGTATCAGGAGGCAAAGATAGCTTAGCTCTTTGGGATATCTTAACAACCCAAGGATACAATGTAACTGGTCTACATCTTAAATTAGGGATAGGAACCTATTCCGTGAAAGCATCTGAGAAGACTCGCATTTTTGCCGCAACTAATGAACTCCAATTAATCGAATACGACCTTGAAGATGAAATGGGCCTTGGCGTCTCACTCTTAGCTCGCACACTAAAAAGGGCTCCTTGTTCTGGATGCGGTCTAAACAAACGCTATTTTTTTAATAAACTCGCCCTCCAATTCAAATTTGATGTCCTACTCACGGGGCATAACCTAGACGATGAGGCTGCAACATTATTCGGCAATGTTCTCCACTGGCAAGACCAGGCATTAAGCCGCCAATCACCAATCCTAGAAAGTACACACCCAAATCTGGTTAAAAAATGCAAGCCCCTGTATACCCTGACTGAGAGGGAGATCGCCAGCTACTGCCTTTTACGCAAAATCAACTATCAAGAAGAAGAATGCCCTAATGCGGCCGGAGCTCATTCTTTACTCTATAAAGACGTACTCAACAGAATTGAGCTCCAATCGCCAGGAAGCAAACACCAGTTCTTACAAGGGTTCTTACGCAAAATCCGCCCTTCTTTCCGCTCCCAAGAATCGATAACATTAAATGAATGTACTTCCTGCGGCATGGCAACCACTAGCCAAGTATGTTCATTTTGTAAAATGTGGGAAAGAGCTCATAAACTTAAGGCTCCCAAGTCAATCAACCAACCTTCTAAGCGATAACTTTTGAATCGTTAATTTCCGACCCAAATCACCAAAATTCCAAGACCTAATGGAATAGCCAGAAGAAAATAGCCAATAGTTTTTATTTCTTCTTCCAGCCGCAACAATGATATGGGAGGACCTTCAAAAATTTCTCTATTAAGAAAATAACTTGCCCATATTGGAATCGTTCTTTTCGACAGTGGAGAGCCGGGGAAATACATAGCTGAAGCCACAATGCCCAGAATTCTTCTAGGTCGCAGAATCATGCAAAATATGAAAGCCGTTAAAACAACAGTAAATAAAAGAAGCCGCCACACGTCTTTTTTACCTACAAAATAAAAAGTCTACGTAATTCAACAAGCCAACGACAGGCAACACGGTAGCCGACATTCCTACTCCATCTATTCGGACGACTTATCTTCCTGATTAGAGTCGGCCTCTAATTGAGCGTCAGATGTATTGTCATTCTCTTTCGCAACCCCTGACCCTTCCACGTTAACCACCTTTTTCGCTTTAGCCTGACCTGCCGCGCGCGATGCCTCGACCGCCCTCGTTGCCTCTTCTGCACTAGCAACTGTCGAACCAATGCCAGCCGCAATTGCCCCCTTCAATTTCAAAACCGACTGTTCCGCTTCCAAGCCCGTTTTGAAAAGAAGCCCCCCGGTTTCGACCGAAGCAGTTGCTCCTCCAGTATACAAGTGACACGCCACCTTATGACCAGGCGCCGCCTCGGCCAATACTGGCATTTCTCCCTGACATCTTTTCATCAGTTCAGAATCGGCCAGAGCCGCAGGACACCTCGGATGAAAACTACAACCAGAAGGCGGATTTATTGGTGAAGGAACTTCACCCTGCAAAACAATTTCCGTCGTCTTTATATCTGGATGGGATGGAAGTGCCGCAGAAAATAAAGCGTTCGTATATGGATGTAAAGGATATTTAAATAGATCTTCTGTTTCACTATGTTCAACAATTTTACCTAAGTACATAACAGCCGTTGTATGCGCCATATATCTAACAGTGGCTAAATTATGAGCGACAAGTAAATACGCTACATTGTACTGTTCTTGCAAATCTACCAACATGTTCATGATCTGCGCTCTAATGGACACATCCAAAGCAGAAACGGGCTCATCCAACATTATCAGCTTGGGATAAGAAGCCAGACTACTAGCAACCGCTATTCTCTGCCTTTGACCACCACTAAATTCATGAGGAAATAACGGAGCCTGGAACGGGTGTAGTCCGACCTGAGACAACAATTCTGCCACCCTATCATCCACTTCCTGTTTGGTTACATCTCTATTAGCAACTAAGGCCTCAGATATAATGTCACGCACTCGCATTCTTGGACTGAGAGAGGACCAAGGATCCTGGAATACTGCCTGCACAGTTGCCCTATATTCCCTAAGCTCCTGCCCCTTAAGCGTATGTACATTTTTACCGTAGACCTCTACAGAACCATCCGTTGGATCCTCCAACTTCAAAACTGTTTTAGCTGTTGTAGTTTTACCACAACCAGACTCACCCACAAGACCTAAGGTTTCTCCTTCGGTTATGGTGAAATCAACGCCATCTACGGCTTTAACATATCCCAGCGTCTTTTGTAATAACAATCCCTTGGTAACAGGAAAGTGTTTCCTTAAATTTTTAACCTCAAGTAGAGGAGAGCTGCTTACCATGTTGAGTTAGGCCTCCAACATTTCTGTGATTTCTTCTTTGGTTGAAGAAGGTATCTTATCCCACGATTCATCATGTCTCCAACAACTCGCATAGTGGTTTTCGCCAAAAGAGAACCTGGGAGGATACGCTTCAATGCATTTGCTCTTTGCATACTGGCATCGATTCGTAAACCTACATCCTACTGGCAAAGCGTACAATTGAGGAGGTTGACCATCTATCTGAAACAAACGATCAGTTTTTTCTTCCATTTTAGGAACTGAACCAATCAGCGCTTCAGTATACGGATGAGATGGATTATTGAATATCTCCCTTACTGGTCCCTCTTCGACGATTCTCCCTGCATACATTACTGCCACTTTATCGCACATTCGAGCAACTATCCCAAAATCGTGAGTAATAAATATAATCCCCATGCCCGTTTCGGCCTGTAGTTCTTTCAGCAGTCTCAAATATTGTAATTGTATTGTTACATCGAGAGCAGTAGTTGGCTCATCCGCAATGATGACTTTTGGTCCCCCAGCCATAGCTATAGCTCCAATTACCCTTTGCTTCATTCCACCGCTCATTTGATGGGGGAAGTCGCTAAGGCGCCTTTCCGGAGCGGCAACTCGGACTTTTCTGAGGCTTTCTTCAGCCTCTTTCCTAAGATCGTTTTTAAGAAGATCATCTCTTCTGTCTAAAGTTTCAATTATCTGGTTCCCAACAGTATAAACAGGGTTAAGAGAAGTCTGTGGATCTTGAAGAATCATAGAGATTTTAGGACCTCTTACATTCCTCATTTCTTTTTCGGGAAGCTGAAGTATATCTTCACCATCCAGCACAATCTTCCCTTCTATAATTTGAGCTGCCGGTTGCGGATGTAACCTCAATAACGAGAGAGCAGTCATGGTTTTACCACAGCCTGACTCTCCTACGATCCCGAGGGTTTCACCTTCTTTCAACTCGAAGCTGATTCCATCAACCGCCTTGACAGTCCCCCATCGATTGAAAAAATAGGTATGTAAATCCTCTACTTTTAACGCTGTGCGCCGTGTATCTTTAGTAGCATCCACCTTTCTTTACACCTGCCTAAGTTTCGGATCCAATTTATCTCTAATCCAGTCACCCAATAAGTTGAGCGCAAGAACCGCCATCATAATGGCAACCCCTGGGAATAACGATACCCACCAAGCGGCCACTATTAATTCTCTACCGTCAGCTACCATAACGCCCCAAGCTGGCTGAGGCCTTGGTATGCCTACTCCCAAGAAGCTAAGAGATGCTTCGAACAATATAGCGCCGCCTAATTGTAATGTTGCCACGATTATCAGTGTGTTCAACACGTTAGGGAAAATATGCTTCATAATTATTTTTAGATGCGAACTACCAGCAACCCTGGCACGAGCCACATAATCCATCTGCTTAATTTGCAAAGTTTCTCCCCTGGCAAGACGAGCATATGTAGCCCAATACGCCAGAGTGACAACTATAACTACCGTCCCAAATGATTGACCCAATACAGCTACTAGTACTAGCGCTAATAATAATCCAGGTATAGAAATCTTTATATCAACTAGTCGCATAATCACAGAATCAACCCATTTCCCTGCGTAACCAGAAAGCATTCCCAAAAAGCTACCTATAGTACCAGCGAAAAATATAGCTATAGAACCAATAGTTAACGATATTCGGGCTCCATGAAACATCCTAGTAAGTACGTCTCGACCTAATTTATCACTACCTAGCAAATATTCTCTTTGTCCATCAGGTCTAATTTGTCTTACTACTTCATCTACAAGAAGCAGTTCCTCTTTTGTACCATGTAAGTAGGAGGTTTCGGAGAATGCCACTCCGACCTTTGGCTTTATCACTTTCCCTGTATCATCGGTGACTTCTATAGCATCCTTAGCCTGTACTCCCTGGAGTGTAGCTCCCAATGGCGAGAAGGTGACTTCATCAATTAAAGCAATACCAGTTTGATATTCCTTACCCCTCTGCCAAACTCCGCCATTCTTAAATGGAATTGCATTCTGAACCACCACTAGTGGGGGAGGCAACAATACTCTTATGTTTTCTTCGGTGGCACCAGGATAAAAAAGCGTTTGACTAATTCTTATGTTCTCTCCACCCTCTTCGTAAAAAAGCCTTCCTAAAATCAATTCCCCGTTAAGAACAGCTTTCCCGGATCTAGATATCTGAGCTCCAGGTATAGGGGTATCCTCGTTATATACGGTGATATCATCCCAGTTCACTCCACCCTTAAGAGTATCAACTCTTGCCTTTTCCCAAGCAGGGGGAATGAGTCTCTTGGCAAGAGTGCCTACTTCAGGATCGTGCCCCCTCCAATTGCTCCATAAATCAGCGGTTGTTGCAGGCAAAACCATGAACACCAGAATTGTCAAAATAGGGAACAGGGGAAGCCGTCTTGCTTCCTTTATAAATTTCCATAACCCTATAGGTGTATACCAAGCCGGTTTTGATGGTATTTGTACTGCCATTTCTTACCAATTACTCCAATTTAACCTAATCGTACCTAATACGAGGATCTAGATAAGCATATAAGATATCCACTATCAAGTACGCAAAAATTAATATTGCCGAAAAGAATATTGTGCTGGCTTGAACTACTGCGTAGTCTCTAGCATTCACTGCCTGTATAGCAACGAATCCTACCCCTGGCCAAGCAAATACTGTCTCAGTGATTACAGAGCCCGTCAGAAGGCCCGCTGCCAGGCCACCAAAAAGAGTTAGCGGTGCTATTGCAGCATTGCGCAAGCAATGTTTCCAAGTTACCTTCCATTCCGGCAATCCCTTAATCCTTGCCATTTTTACATATTCGCTGTCAAGAACATCCAACATTGTGGATCGAGTGATACGCATGAGCGCTGCCACATTCCACGAGCCTAGCGTGATAGCAGGTAGAATATAGTACTTCCACTCCCACCACTCGCCCTTTCCTGAAGTTGGGAACCACCCCAATACTACTGCGAAAACCCACATAAGCATTATGGCCTGCCAAAAGGACGGAAGAGCTTGACCCAGCAAAGCTACAATTTTGCCAATATAATCCCAGCCAGTATCTTTCTTTACAGCCGTGAAAACTCCCATGAACATGCCTAGCGCAGTGCTAATGACGAATGTGAATGCGGAAATTTGGAGTGTATTAGGAAACTTGTCTAGTATGACTTTAAGAGCTGGTTGCTGCCATTTCCAAGACTCTCCCCAATCCCCTTGGAACAACTTCCACATGTACAGTAAGTATTGATGCCATAAAGGCTTATCCAAACCCCAATACTTAGTCATTCTTTCGAAGTCTTCTGGAGTTGCCTCAATAGGAAGATATAAGTCAACTATACTGCCGCTAAGCCTTGTTAAGGCAAATACCAGCATAGAAACGCCAAGCATGGCGATTAACGACTGACCTATTCTAAATAAAACGTATCGTTGCATATCCCGCGACTACTCCATTATTAAACTTTCATCACGCAATTAGGACCACCCGTTACCACAATGAAGACTAACTTCACTTTGTTTTTAACTAATGGGTCCACAACAGTTCGCGGCATTATAGCATGCAAAACCAAGCTTTACAACTTAGTTTCCAAGCTTTCTTTCCAAACCACGCTCCGGGACATTGATTATGCCTATTTCATTTATTTTCTTCAGTAAACTGAACCTATTATTACCATCACTAATATTAAATCATGGGACGAAATTCATGCCATTGAGTAGCTTGTTCATATTGATAGGCAACGTTCAATAATTTGGCTTCAGACAAAACCGGACCCATTAATTGCATCCCAACTGGAAGTCCTTCATGAAACCCACATGGAATAGATATGGCAGGAATCCCTGCCATATTAGCCGGGATACTATTTATATCACTCAAATACATCTGAACAGGATCCTTAGTCCGTTCACCTATGCGAAACGCCGTGGTTGGAGAAGTAGGAGTCAATAAAACATCAAATTTTTTGAAGGCCGTTTCTAATTCTCTCCGGATCAATGTGCGTACTTTCTGAGCTTTCAAATAGTAAGCATCATAATAACCAGACGATAAAGCATAAGTTCCTAACATTACTCGGCGCTTGACCTCCGGGCCAAAACCTTCCAGTCGAGTTAATTCCATAGCTTCCCACATATCATCAGTTGCAGCATAAGAATGCCCGTATTTAACACCGTCATATCTAGCTAAATTAGCTGAGCATTCTGACGGAGCTATGATGTAATAACAAGCCAACGCATATTTTGTATTAGGCATGCTTATTTCCTCTAGATAGGCTCCCTGTCCCTCCAACACCTCCATAGCTTTTCGCACAGCGTTAGTTACTCCTGGTTGAATTCCGGCACCAAAATATTCCTTTGGAATTCCAACTTTTATGCCTTTGATATCTCTTTCCAATCCGGCGAGGTAATTTGGAGAATCCATTCTTATAGACGTTGAGTCCAATGGATCGTGTCCAACAATGGCATTAAGAACGAGAGCAGAATCATAAACATCTTTAGTCATAGGACCTATTTGGTCTAGAGAGGAGGCGAAGGCAATAAGCCCGTAGCGACTCACTAAACCATAAGTGGGCTTCAAAGCAACAATCCCACATAAACTGGCTGGCTGACGAATGCTCCCTCCAGTATCAGAGCCCAAAGCATAGAAAACTTCTCCTGAAGCTACTGCAGCAGCGCTGCCTCCACTACTGCCGCCAGGAACTCTACCCGTGTCCCATGGGTTTTTCGTCGGATAGAAAGCCGAGTTTTCCGTGGATGACCCCATCGCAAATTCATCCATGTTTCCCTTGCCTAGGAGCACTGCATGATTATCATATAACTTCTGGGCAACTGTAGCGTTATATGGAGGAATAAAGTCCTTCAACATTTTAGACGCACATGTAGTTTTTATTCCCTTGGTACATATCACATCTTTAAGCTGCACTGGAACACCAGCAATAGGGCTACCGCCCTCAAAATCGTATTCGGAATCCAGAATTCGAGCTGCCTTTAATGCACTTTTTTCAGTAACCGTAACAAAGGCTTTCAGTTCCGAATCGATTGCTCTAATTCGCGAAATGCACGCCTTAGTCAACTCTTCAGAACTTATCTCTCCATCCCTGAGCAATTTCCTCACATCGTGCAAAGTGCGGTCATGCAACGCTGACGAATTCCTATTCATCCAATACCGCCTTGACTTTGAAAAAGTTGCCCTCTCGTTGAGGCGCATTATCTAAAACCTGTTGCTGATTCAGAGAATCATCCACTACATCATCCCTCATAACAGTCCCACTCAGAAAGGAATGCGTAGTCTCCAAAACAGCACTTGTGTCCACTTCTTCAAGCACCTGAAATTGCTTTAAGATCCCAGTTAGCTCAGCGCTTAAACTCTCTAATTCATCAGCAGTTAGGGCAACTTTGCATAGACGGCCTATATATTGAACTTCCTTCTTAGAAATTGCCAAGGTTTTTATCCTTATCTTTTTAATTCAATCCAGTTTATCAAAGGCGCATGATTGGCTCAACGAAACTTTGCACAGCATGTAAACAACACATTAATACAATATCCTAAAAGAACTCTACATTTCTTAATTTTCTGCTTAGAACAAACAACATTCTTATTCTAATTGAACTCGTTCATCGCATTACTAATTCCATCATTCAAAAAACACTCCACTGCGTGACCAACCCTCGTTACAACATCATTAACCGATTCAATCTCAACCGTATGAAAAGTGCCTAATACATATTCCACAGGATCTATCCCTTCGGTTGGCCTTCCAATGCCCACCCTTAATCTTGGAAAATCTGTACTTCCCAATGCGTTGATAATTGACTCAATGCCGTTGTGACCTCCTGATCCTCCCTTGGTCCGTATCCTAATCGAACCTAGAGGGATATTCATATCATCGTATAATATCAGCAAATCGGAGACACTAGCTTTAAATCTATGTAGGGACTGAAGAATCGCTATGCCACTTCTGTTAACAAAGTTACGTGGTTTGATCAAAACCACATGACTGTCAGCAAATTTTCCTTCTCTTAAAACAGAGTTTTTGCCTCTTGATGAAACCTTAATGCCCCACTTCTTCGCCAAATGGTCAATACAGGAAAATCCAATATTATGCCTAGTATTAATATATACATTACCCGGATTACCTAATCCTACTATCAATTTCACCATTACATCACTCTACATAGTCAATGATAGAAAGAATTATAGTTAAAGTCCTTACCATGCTCATCCTGCCAATAAAATATTTAGGTAGTCTTCATCAATAATCTTTACACCTATTCGTTTGGCAACCTCCAATTTAGAACCAGGGCTGCCTCCTACTACTAGATATGTAGTTTTTGATGTGACCATCGTCGACGTTTTGCCCCCTAATTGCTTTATCGAATTTTCAGCGTCAGAACGACTCATGTTCTCTAATCCGCCAGTAAAACTAAAAGTCTCTCCTGCCAAAGGCAAACTTGATACATCAACCAATTCACCTGGGGCCACCAGTGTTAGTCCAAACATCCTAAGTTTTGAGATTTGAATCCTGTTTGCTTCAAGTGAAAAATGTTGGATTATACTATCAGCTATCTTAGTACCAATTCCCGGAATTGTAGTCAATTCCTCCTTTGTTGCACAAGACAATTTATCAATGTCTCCAAAGTGTTCAATTAATAAACTAGCCACGTCAGAGCCTACGTGAAGAATTCCTAAAGCAAATAGTAATCTTGACGGATGTTTTTGCTTACTCTTATCAATATTATCCATAATTTTTTTCGCAAGTTTTTCTCCCATACGGTCCAACAGGAGTAATTTTTCATTACTCAATATGAAAATATCACTCAACTCTTTAACTAGCCCTTTTGCAATCAATAAGCGGCACCAACTTTCACCCAATCCATCGATATTCATAGCTCCTTTACTAACAAAATGCTTGAATAATTCGTAAAATTGGGCTGAGCATCCCGGATTCGAACATCTATATGTAGTTTCATTTTCAGGCTTGGCCACATTGGATTGGCAAGCTGGGCATTTATCCGGCATTTCAAATATTTTTTCATTACCCGAACGACGATCAAGCACAGGCCCTATTATCTTAGGTATGACATCTCCAGCACGCTCAATGACAACCCAATCACCAATCCGAATGTCTTTTCTCTGAATATCGTCAAAGTTGTGCAAAGTAGCCATTTTTAAAGTTGCCCCACTAACAACAACGGGGTCCAAAACAGCAAACGGGTTGAGGCTCCCTGTCCGTCCCACATTGATCTTAATATCAAGCAGTTTAGTAACAGCTCGTTGCGCAGGAAATTTGTAAGCCACTGCCCATCTCGGTTCTCGTCCGGATATGCCTAATTGTTCCCTGAATTCCATCGAGTTAACCTTAATAACAATTCCATCCACCGCATAGGGCAAAGAATAACGGCGTTCCTGCCATAGCTCATGATATTCTTGGATATCTCCCAGGGCATCGCACCAGATATTATGTAAACTAATTTTAAATCCTAAGTCCCTCAACATTTGTAAAGTTTCCCAATGGCTGGCAGGTGTGTTGTCAGTTTCTACTAATCCCAAACCGTAGACCATGATGTCTAGGTTTCTAGAAGAAGTTATATTGGAATCCAATTGCCTTATGGAACCAGCGGCTGTGTTACGAGGATTAGCATACGTAGGAATCCCCAACTCAATGCGCTCGTTATTCAATTTATGGAATTCCTCGGTAGGGATATACACTTCACCCCTAACCTCTAGCACCCCTGATATGCTATTCAACAGCATAAGTGGAATGCTTTTTATCGTTCTTAGATTCGCCGTTACTTTTTCTCCCACATTTCCATCGCCTCGTGTAGCACCTTCAATTAAAGAGCCATCCTGATAGGTGAGAGATACAGCAAGACCATCTATCTTAAGCTCGCAAACCATCTCAATTGAATCAACATCCAAGCTACCGATGACCCGCTTATGCCAAGCTTCTAATTCTGCATACGAAAAAACATTGGCCAAGCTAAGCATCGGAATTCCATGTTCGACCTGGCTAAACCCTTTAGACGGACCTCCTCCTACTCTTTGAGTTGGTGAATTTGCAACAATGAGCTCTGGATGCCTATTCTCCAAATCACTCAATTCCACCATAAGTTCATCAAATTTTGAGTCTTCAATTAAAGGATCGTCTAAAACAAAATATCTATGGTTATGGTAATGAATTTTCTCTCTCAATTCGGCTAATCGATCTTCTATACGATTCTCTGGCATAACTACGCCCTTCTAACAACATTATCTGACAAAATGTATAATATCATCTCCGATAGACAAAGTGAGTAGTATATTTTGAGAGGAGTTAATAACATTGGCACAGGTTAAACCATTTAGGGGTCTCTTATATAACCCGGATTTATTAGATGATTTATCAAACATAATATGCCCACCATATGATGTGATATCTAGTCAGATGCAAACTGAACTCTACCAAAAGAGTCCCTACAACATGGTGCGCTTAGAAGAGGGACTAAATAATTCAACAGATGACGACTGTAACAACAGATACACTCGAGCAGCTAGCACACTCCAAAAATGGATAGATTCCAAAATCCTGATCAGAGATACTAATCCTGCCTTTTATGTTCTAAACCACAGATTCTCTTACGGTGGAAAAACCATAGAACGATTAGGATTCATTGGAGCTGTCAAACTAGAACCTCAGGACAAGGAAATCATACTAGCACACGAATACACACGACCCGAGCCTAAAGTAGATCGTCTTCAACTCATGGAAGCGTGTCATGCTAACTTTAGCCAAATCATGCTTTGCTACAGAGACGATAGCACCCAACTATCATCTATATTAAAGCAAGTTTCAAAAAGCGTGCCAGATTTTTCCTTTTGTGGAGGTGCAGAAGGGAATTACAGCCTATGGCGAATTACAGACTCCTCAACATCAAAATTAATCAGCGACAGCATGTCATCTAAGCAATTGTACATTGCGGATGGCCATCACAGATTTGAGACCGCATTAACATATAGAAACAATGCTCTCTCAAAAGAATCCCTACCTGACGAAGCCAGCAATTTCACTATGTCGTATCTAGTTGACTTCGATGACCCAGGATTAATAGTACAAGGATATCATCGAATAGTTCATACATTAGATGAAAATGCTAGTAAAAATCTGTGGAGCAGAATAAGAGAAATTTTTGACATTCACCGTTTGGACTCTCAAGCCAGTAATGATATTGGTAAAGTTCTCGAAGAGATACAGTACAAAGGTAAAAGTAATTATTGTATGGGTTTACTAACGGCAGAAGAACCGCCACTGATTCTGTCTCTACGAACAAAATTCATTCCGGAAAATATGGAACCCATGTCATGTTTAGAAGCATGGTTACTAGAAGAGTTGCTACTAAAACCAATACTTGGATCGAATCTAGAACAACATGTTTCGTGGATCCATGACCCAGAGGAAGCTGCCCAACAAACTAACGCTGAACTCGGAAGTCTTGCCTTTTTACTTAACCCTATATCTTTCGATCTCTTCGAAAGCATAGTTAAGAATGGAAAGAAATTACCAAGGAAATCCACCTTTTTTTATCCTAAGGTACCTTCTGGATTAACCATAAACTTATTGAACGGGACTATTTGATTAACTGGGGATCCTAGAAATAATGAACAATTAAAGAAATCAAGTTACTTTATCGCAATTTGGTGACCCATTTCCCCTAGCACTAATTGCAAGGCATCAAACATCTCAAATATTTCTTTTTCAGTAACCGCGCCCATATGTCCAATTCGGAATATTTTCCCCTCTAAGCTGCCTGGACCATCTGCCAGAACAACTTTATGCTCCGTTCTCAATGTTTCTATTAATTCTACTCCATCTATTCCTTCAGGAATTTTAACTGCCGTTACAGTATTTGATGAATCTCTTTCTAGGGGGAATAAAGACAATCCAAGTTGAGTCACATTTTTCCTGGTAAGTTCAGCAATATGTTGATGCCATTCATAAACTTTATCAAGTCCAGAATTTAATAGCATATCCAATGCTATATCGAGAGCAAAAAATGCGGGAATATTGGGAGTAAAGCAAGTTTGACCTTTTTCCAAAAACTGTTGCGCTGATCCAAGATCAAAATAATAACGACGACTTGTCGATTTTTCCCAAGCGGCCCACGCTGTAGAACTGAAACTTATAAAGGCTAATCCTGGAGGCACAAGAAATCCCTTTTGCGAAGCCGTAGCTACAACATCACATCCCCATCGATCTACTGGTAAGGGAATACAACCCAAACTGCTTATCGCATCAACGATCAATAATTTATCAAACTCGCCTTTAGTGATCGCAGATATCGACTCAAGATCATTAGTTGTTCCAGTAGAAGTTTCATTATGGACGGTCAGAACTGCCTTTATCTCGGGATCCTCATTTAATGCTGCTCGCATACATTTGGGATCAACAACCGTGCCTGGCTCAAATTCTAGACGCGTAACCAAACATCCTATAGCCTCTGCCATATCAGCAAATCGTTTTCCAAAAGCACCCGTCACCGTTGCCAAGACTTTATCTCCTGGCGATAGTGTATTAATTAAAGCCGCTTCAAGAGCTCCGGTCCCAGAAGATGTGAGGATATACAGATCATTTGTAGTATTGAAAACCTGTTTCAGCCTGTCTGTCACACTGTATAGGAGTTCCTTGAATTCAGGACCTCGATGGTTTATTAAAGGCTGCGACATAGACTCCATAACCTCTAATGGACAAGGTACGGGTCCTGGTATTCTCAAGTTTTGCATATCCATCCTAGAGCCTCCAAGCAAGACATACGATTTCTAATTCTCTAATAGTTCTAAGTCCCCAACGGTTCAGTCAACGAGCATCAAAATCAATTAACCTCAAAAAACGACGCCTCCCCGCTTTAATAGTTAATCCATCATGCACGGGTGTAACACCCTCAGTTATTTTGCAATGATTTATTTCTACAGCCCCCTGAGCAACTAAACGTTTGGCTTCGCTAATAGAGGAAACAAGACCTGTATTAAATAGTAGATCAAAAATGGACACTTCCATCTGGTCAGTAACCTTTACTAATTTTGTTCTATCGCTAGTTCCATCCAACCTAATAAATAACATCCTACGCTGGTCTCCAGAACCTTCTACTTGAAACCCAATTTCAGGCATATCGTCTGGCATCAACCGACGTTGAACGACTTTTTCAAAATTGCTTTGAGCGCTAAAGGCTTTTTCCGAACCATGGAATTGACTCGTTATATCTAGTGAGAGTTGCTTTTTTAGATCCATTGGATTTACTGATTCCTCTTCAATTGCTTTAGTCATTTCCTCTAGTTCAGAATCGGCAACATCCGTCAAATATTCAAAGTAATTAATTATTAAATTATCTGCTATAGACATCAGCTTCCCAAACATATCATTGGGTAAATCCTCTAATCCAATATAATTATCAAAACTCTGACTCATTTTACGGACACCATCAGTCCCTACTAGCAACGGATTAAGAAAACATTGTTGTGGTCGTTGCCCCATCATAGCCTGAAGTTCGCGACCCACCAAAAGGTTAAATTTTTGATCAGTACCACCAAATTCAACATCGGATTTTATTACTACGGAGTCATACGCTTGAAGCAATGGATAAAGAAATTCGGTTAGCGCTATCGGGCGATTAGCTTTAAATCTAATCGAGAAGTCATCTCTTTCCAAAAACTGAGCTACAGTGAATTTACTGGTAAGATTTATTACATCTTCAAGTTTAAATTTGCCAAACCACTCGCTTTGAAACACAGTATCGGTCCGTTCTTTATCTACTACCTTAAAAAATTGCTCCATGTATGTCTTGGCGTTAGCCAAAACTTCCTCGTGGCTAAGCATTATCCGCGTTGCTGATTGTCCACTAGGATCCCCTATCTGAGCAGTCCAATCCCCAACAATTAATATCACTCTATGGCCCAATTCCTGTAATGCCCGAAGTTTCCTCAAGGCTACAACATACCCCAAATGGATGTCTGGCCTACTGGGATCGAATCCCATCTTAAGTCTGAGAGGTTTACCCTCCTGCAAAAGTGAAACAAACTCATCCTTAACTATGATTTCAGAAACCCCACGATTTATTATGGTGCTTAAATTATTATGATCCAACATGACTACACCCAGCGTTTCCATCAAGAATTACTGTCGCTCGTTCTACATCGTTTTTCATCTGCCTAATCAAGTCCTCATGTTGTTCAAAATAAAGTTCATCTCTGATCCTTGCTACAAACTCCAATGACACCGTAGCATCATATATATCACATTTGAAATCCATAATATAAGATTCAATGGAACGTTGACCTGAATCGAATGTGGGACGAGTTCCTATCCCTGTAGCTGACTTGTGTTTCTGACCATTCACAGTAATCCACGTAGCATAGACTCCATCACCAGGAACAAGCAGTTGAGATTCTATATCCAAATTAGCGGTAGGAAATCCTAGAGATCTCCCTCTCCCGGCCCCTTTGGATACAACGCCACATAGCTTAAAAGGCCTACCTAGCATTTTACATGCGGTTTCTACTTCGCCCTCAGAAATAATTTTTCTTAAAAGTCTACTCCTAATAGGTTGTTCTCCATACAACTTGGGATCAATCACCTTAATCGAGAATCCCATTTCCTCGCCAATGCCTTCAAGGGTTTTTATATCTCCCTCCCTATTATGACCTAATGCAAAGTCTGGACCTACAACTAGGCCTTTCATTCTTAGATCTCTAACCAATAATCTGCAAAAGTCTCTGGCCTTAACACACGACAATTGTCTAGTGAAATCTAATACCGTTATCAAATCAATTTGCTGGCTTCGTATCAATTCAATCCTATCCTCTAATGAAGATATATAGTTCAGATTTATGGCAGGTATTAGAATTTCCCTGGGGTTGTTACGAAATGTCACTACATTCGATAGAAGGTTGCGACTTTCTGCCTCTTCCTTAAGGGATTTAAATAAGGTTTGATGTCCCTGATGAACTCCATCAAAAGTGCCTACAGCAAGGACTGTATCTCTCGAAGGAATATTCTCAGATAACTTATATTGAATAGACACGAACTCACTACTCACAAGATATTGATTTGAACTGAGAGCTTCACCTACACTAAGCTCCTAAAAATTGATGGTAGCATAGGGTCAAAAGAGGGGTCAACGGAAACCTTACACTCTTAAAGCCTACCATTTTTGTTTAGATTTAATAATCCTGGTCTCTCCTGAGTAAATATTGAACACATTTGATTTGACGAATCCGACCAATGTCATGTCAAAGTTATTTGCCAAATCTACTGCCAGGCTAGAAGGAGCTCCAACTGCTACAATAATCGGTATCCCGGCGGCTAGAGCCTTTTGTATGATTTCATAACTAACACGTCCACTTACTACCAAAATATTCTCGTGAAAGGGCATCTTCCCAGCCAATAACCCCCAACCTATTAATTTATCCAGTGCATTATGCCTTCCTACGTCCTCTCTAACAGCCAAGAGTTGACCATCTGTATTAAACAATCCGGCAGCATGAATCCCACCAGTCTTATTAAAAACCTTCTGGGACTTTCTAAGACTACCCGGCAATTGATTTATAATGCCAGATATGATCGTTGGTCTGTCGTGTGAAGGTTTAACATATTCACGAAGCTCTAATGCTTCCAAAGATGCTTTACCACAAATGCCACAACTTGACGATGTATAAAAATTGCGTGTTAGCTGAGAACTATCAAATGCTACGTCGGATTTCAGGTAAACATTTACTATGTTGTAATGCTGATTCACATCATCATCTGTGCAGTAAGCAATTCGACGAATTTCCTCTCTCCCATTGATTAACCCTTCAGTAAAAAGAAAGCCAGCAGCTAACTCATAATCGTTCAAAGTCGTTCGCATCGTAACGGCCACACTAGTATGATCCATACCATTTAGCCCTGGATGGTAAATGCGAATCTCTAAAGGTTCCTCAGTGGCAACAATATCTACATGTTGCGTAACTATATCGCCTTCGACACGAGTTATATTCGCTTTAACAGTCGACCCTAGAAACTTCTCATTTCTCATTTCTTTCTTCCATTCGAATTAACTTCACCAAGGCATTGTAGTTAGGTATACCGGAATCCTTATCTAGCACTCCTCTCTTTAATAATACCGAACCCTCCGGCCAATGAACCTGTAGATTTCCAGCCCTGATAGGTGCAATTCGACAAATCCCATGGAATTCCCCGGAATCAGATTGCAAAACTATGGGATCCCCAGTCTTTAGGTTAATTACTTTCGCATCTATTTCACTAATTAAAACATCTTCTCTATTAGCGCCAGTAATAGGGTCACGCTGATCATAAATCATGGTATTAAATTGTTTACCTCTACGGGTGCTTAGCAAAAACCACCCCTTCTTCAACGATATTTCTGGTGGTGTCAAAGGGGTGAAGTTAGCGTAACCAGTATTTGTTTTAAAATCACCCTGCTCGCAAAGCCTAACGCCCCCCCATTGGAATGAATCTCCTTTAGCCTTTAATAGCTCTATTCCCGCATATTGTGGTATTACTTTGCTAATCTCTAAACGTATTTCATCCGCACTATCATAATGGATTAAATTACTTTTATTGGGATGAACATGTTCCGCAACTTTCATTAATATTTCCCACTCTGACATTGCTTCCCCTATACGTCTGCCAGGAATTTCTGGGTTGAAGTACACTCGACGTTCAGTGGAAGTTTCTGTGCCTCCTCCTGGCTGTTCATATCGAGTTCGAGCCGGTAGCAAAACTACCGTTTCAGATGGGTCCAATAACATCTGAGATGTAATTACTATGTCCTGATGTATCCTAAGTGGAACTTTCTCCAATGCCGTACGCACATATTCTCGATCCGGAAGCGTTTCAAGGAAATTGCCTCCCAGTGAGTAAAGCACATCTATATCGCCGTTATATGAGCTATCTATCATCTCCACCGCGGACAAGCCTTTAATTTTCGGTATGTTAAAACCCCAAAATTTCTTCAATTTGTCAGCACCCTCAGCACCTACAGCTTCACCCCCTGGATAACTCCAAGGCACTGCACCCATTTCTGCACCACCCTGAACCCCACTATGCCCCCTAATAGGCATAAGACCACATTTTTCCCTGCCTATCATCCCTTTCGAAAGAGCCAAGTTGATTAATGCTTTAACATTATCCACCCCAAAACTATGTTGAGTAATTCCCATACTCCAAACAATAACGGCGCTTTTAGCTTGACCATAAATCCTAGCGAACCTGAGCATATTCTCGCGGGAACATCCAGAACGTTGTTCAAGTATTTCCCAGGATTGACCTTCTAACTGCCCTGATAATTTTTCAAATCCAGAGGTGTGACTAGAGATGAATTGAGCATCTATCCAGCCATTCTCTATTAGGTGCTTAAGCACCCCATTAACAAATGCTATGTCTCCTCCGGTATGAACTTGGAAAAATTCATCTGCCAACTTCGTGCCAAAAAGAGCACTTTCGAACACGGAGGGGACCCAATATCTTTGCAGGCCCGGCTCTTTATAGGGATTTACCACAACTATTCGAGTTCCATGCTTTTTAGCATAGTACATATATTTAGTAGTGACAGGCTGATTGTTAGGAACATCACTACCAATAAGAATAAGCAGATCCGTTCCTATCCAATCGGTGTAAGAACAAGTGGATGCTCCCACTCCCAGGGTATCCTGCAAAGCCTTAGTGCTGGGAGCGTGGCATATCCGAGATGAATTATCCACATTATTTGTTCCAAGAAATCGAGCTGCTTTTTGAGCTACATAGTAGACTTCATTAGTGATGCCCCTAGAGGTCAAATAAAAGGCAAGTCTATCAGGAGACACTTCCCTGATTTTCTTACCTAATAATGACAATATGTAGGCCCATGAAGTCTTCCTAAAGCCAGGCTCTCCCTTTTGTCTCACCATAGGATAAGCCAACCTGCCAAGCTTACGAAGTTTAGCGGATGAATGATTCTTAATTGTTGCTACTTCCTTAAGAACATCACTATCTATCGCACTCATAGTGTTCATTTCAAGTAGGTTAAGTCGAACAGTGCAAAGATGTATGCCATCCATTGTGAAGTCTCGCATTCCAGTCGTTCCCAATGCGCAACCATCACAAACACCGTCTTTCAATATTCGCAACGCATAAGGGAGTTGATAACGATTGCGCCAAATCGTCCTTAGAATGTCAAGATAATGGTTGGGTTTTACATATCCCATTCCATTTGGAATAAGACTAACCCATTCTGAAGGATTCCAACCCATGGTCGTTGTCTCCACAGTCGGGAATTGGAGCTTCTAGCTTATCATAGGATGATATATATTCGAAAATCCCTAGAATTAAAATCTATGATTTAACCATATCGATAAATTTCTGGGCATCCAAATAATTTCTGCTTCCACCTTTTAAAATAGGTGGAACTAAATAAATCGAACCTATTCCTAACTCTTCAAGCCTAGAAAATGTTTCCAGGGCTATATCAATCCCATCACGCCCATTCTTCAAGTCTTGAGCTAAAGCTTCAGGAATCGGCCCAAACGTCACACCGTTTTCAACCAATATCTGTACACCCCAAAATATAGGCTGTGCAATGCTTCTCCCATGAGCTCTAGAATATTGATCATAAAATAGTTCAATCTGTCTAATATCAAATGTCGGCTGGGCCACAAAAAATTCTGCCCCTGACTGGATTTTTTTACCCGTTAATAAAACTTGTTTATATACGTCACGGTTTATGTCTATTGTTGCCCCTACGCAAAAATCTGTTGGCCCTTTAAAGTCAAAACCTTTGAAATCAAATCCTTGATTCATAGAGTTAATGGACCTAATTAGTTCAGTAGGCTTAAAATCATTGACGCCTTTAACCAAAGCTAATTCAGTCTCACTAAAGGGATCTCCCTCTACTACCATAATATTCTCTAATCCGAGTGCACTCATGCCCAGAAGATTGCTCTGAATACTTAGTCGGTTAGAATCTCTAGTCGTGAGTGTGGTTATTACCTCTTTCCCAATTCTTTCCTTAATTAGGTATGAAACAGTTGCAGAATCCATTCGTACAGATTTGCCAGGATTACATGCAATTAAAATAAAGTCCACATCCAAATGTTGAGCATCATCAAGGAATCTCAAGTCGCTACTTTTGGGAGCGGAAAAGTCGCAAATAATCACAGGCGTTTGCGCCGACTGGACTGTTCTCTCTATTACTTTTGCCATTATTCTTGCCTACATGATAGGCATTAATCCTCACTAACGTTTAAGTCCTACACTATCTCAAACAGCAATAATCAAGAATCGATAAGTTGGCCAAGAAGCAAATAACCTTCTCCATCATCAGCATAAACCGGGTAAGGCCTCACTTCTACATCAAATCCTGATTCTGCCATCAATCTCTCCCAAGTCTCAAGGGGAAATATGCCAGTAATATGTCGATCCTCTTCAACTTTAATTCCATTAACATTCCTAAAGATATAAAAAAATATGGTTTCTATGATTGAATCCGCAGGGTCAGGATCGGAAACATATTCAATAAAAGCAAATTCCCCCTCTTCGTTTTCAATTATCCTATGTTCTACAAATGTACCTTCGAAAGTCTCCCTAAACCAATCGGGAACCGTTATCAACAATCCCCCAGTTTCTAAATGCGCGGCCGCTGTATCAAAAGTCTTTTTAAGTTCGTCTTCACTAATCAAATATGATACAGAATCGTGAAGGAGAACCGCACTGAATTTTCTGTTTAACCGAATACTCCTCATATCGCCCAATATATGTTCTACGTTATCATTCAACCTAATAGAATTGGCCAACATGCGCTCAGAAATATCCACGGCCGTAGCTTTGAATTCAGATGCAACATGTGAAAGCAGATGTCCTCCACCGACTCCCAAGTCGAGTATAGTGTGATCTCCAGGTCCTAATTTTTCACGCAAAGCCTGTAACCACAAATCTGCTTCCTGCGCATATTCTTCTGCAGGACTAAATATAGGCCATAGATGAGCAAGATCATAATACAATCTATTATGTGTGGGATTGTTATCTTTCATTATTCTATAGTCTACAGTATCCTAATTCGTGCCTGAAAGCGACCATTTTATTTTTGCAATGAGGAGTGACTTAAGTGTATAAATAAGTTTAGCTAGTTGAAATTGCCCTACTTTATTTGATAATCCATTAATTCATAATTTTGAAGGTGTGTCTTGTATTCAATATGGTTTCACATAATTTGGTTGTTAGGCTCATATGTTTTGGGGTCTCTGTTAATCGGTGAATTGATTTGTAGAGCTAAAGGGATTGATATCAGAAATCTGGGAACAGGAAATCCGGGCACTGCAAATATTTGGAGACAAGTGGGTTATAAGTATGGAATTGCTGTTTTCATTCTAGATGTATTAAAGGGTGTTTCTTTAACACTACCGCTAGCCTTAATGAATGTAGAATTGATCTGGATCGCTGCCAGTATGATTTGCACCTTGCTGGGACAATTTTTTCCCGTGTTCTTTAAGTTTAGAGGAAATACGGGCATGGCAGTACTTTTTGGAACATCAGCTGGATTAGTTCCTTTGGGATCTCTGATAGGAGCTCCTATATTAATTTTGATGTTCATCATAAGCAAGAATTCGGGATTGTCTGGAGCAGTATTCTTTCTAGTTTGTGGAATATCAGGAGCGTTTATATATGTAGACGATTGGCAATGGTTAGGAGCCATCTATTTGATACTGGGAAGCATATTAGTCCTTATTAAGCAACATTTTCAGTATTCTGGCTCTAGAAATTCTGTAAACAATACTGTGCAATGAAACCTAAAATTGGACACTAAGCTTAATCGAAAACAATAGGCAAACAAGGCATATACAATTTAATACTATATCAACTACAAAGATCGGTGAGAACTCTATAAACCGTGACATTCATGATTAATGAACAATCCCTCTTCTCAGCCCCCGTCCCGTCAGATGGGGGATCTCCAATCAAAAATTTATCTTATTCTTCCAAAAATGTAATGTCAGGCGGGCCTTGAACAGTCGCAGTCTTCATAGCTTCCTGCTGTTCAGGACTAGTCATAAATTCAAAGAAAGCTTCCTTTGAAGGCACCGTTCCAATGCCAACGACACCATTGGGGTCGTCCATATCCCGATATACCCTGATTTCAAGACCGGCTGCCGCTCGTGCACTCGCTCGATTTGCGAATGACGCTTGAAATTTCGCATGATCTGCGACTTTCAACTTTACTACTACTACGATACTCATGTGATACCTCCTAATTTTGTCTTTGTAATTATACGGAACAATTCCGTCAAACCAATATCTTCTTTTCTTTCATATTACTAATGGAACTAACTAGAATAGTGCAAAATAAATGGAGGTTACCTCAAATAGCAACCCCCATTTATTACCTAATAACCTAGTATCTTACATATCCTTATTCTAAATCTTGCCTTACTATAATCCCCAGTTAGAATATGGATACTCCCACTACCATCAACACTCCAGTCAGGAAGTGAAGACCTATCGTTCCTGCCATCGCATCTTTAATAGAGCGAGATTCGTAATTCTTGAAAATTTGTCGCGTAACGTAAAGTGCAAATGGAATAGTAATTAATCCTAAGTAAGCCCCTGTGGGTAAATGCCCAGCATTAACTAGTAAGAACAAAGACCCATATGTGAGTAACATCAACACAAAATAGGCCCAACATGACTTCTGTAGTCCTAATCGGACCACCAGGGTGTTCTTATTACTAGCCGCATCTCCCTTAATATCCGGAAATTCATTAACCCAAACAATTGCAGCCGTCAACAACCCTGTGGGGATTCCTGCCCATAAAAACGTTGTAGGGATTCCTAGCCAAAGATCCAAGCCATTAGCACCACTCCCAAGCTGAACTAATGCTGCTCCTGCAACTATTAGAGGTCCAAACGCGACCATGATTCCTATTTCTCCAAGGCCACGTGCAGCTAGACGAATCGGGGGAGACGTATAAAAGAAACCTATAGCTGCCCCAGCAAGGGCTAAAGTAATTACCTCTGACCAGATATCTTGAGTTGAAGCAATGTAGGCACCAACAATAGCCCCCAGCGCAAATAGCACCAATGAGGTCCTAAGCATTCCCTGAGGACTTATTACACCCAACTGAATCATGCGGCTTCCTCCGCTAAAAGGTATCACATAATCCAGATTGGCCTGATCCGCACCTGATTTCCAGTCAAAATAATCATTTGCTGTATTAACACCAAGGTGCGCCAGAGACACACCTAAAATAGTTAATAGAAGCATCCCCACATTCATATCTCCTGCAACCAATACTGCTCCTAGCAAAACAGGCACAATCGCTGCCGTAAGAAAAGGAGACCTGGTTGTATATAACCAGGAAAGGATTTTTGTAACCAAAGAAACCGGAGGCATCGTTTCCTCAACAGATTTATCAGGAAGAGGAGTAGTTAAACCAATGTATCCAGTATGCTCACCATCTTTCACTATAGGAGTTAGTCTTATATGAGCGGCAAATTGACTTCCATCTTTGCGTACAAAAACTGTATCCGTCTCGAAATGGCCATCAGACACACTTTTCTTAAGCCATGTTGGGACATGTCCTAAAACAACTAAGCCTGGGGAAAATACGCTAACTCGTTCCTTGCCAATCAGCTCCTCATTTGTATACTGAAATATCTCCTGAGCTCCCTCACTTAAAAAAGTGATTTTCCCTTCAAGGTCACAGTGAACTGTGCTTGTAACTACTCGTTCCATTTAAATCCTCCTACACACAAAATGTCTGTTTTTCTTCTGGGCATACAAACAACCTAATAACCTTCTAATCATCTGACAGTTATCAGGTTTTCCATTCATCTTTTATTCGATAATTTTACACCTGCACTTGCTCCCCTAAATCCAAGCTTCTAAAAATAAGGGCCCGTAAGGTAGGAAACGCTTCTAGCACCGGATGCGGCTTTCCATTTTCTATCCACTGAACAACTATCTCGCTGATAGCTCCCAGCCAAGCGTAAGCGGCAACTTCGGCATTCATCTCTCCGCGTTGTTTTGATACTGTTATATCATCTAATAAAACTTTTATTAGAGCAGCAAGGCGTAAGAATATTTCCTGTCTTTTTCGCGAAAAGGATTCTCCCATGCTATACCCTTTGATTAACAGCAACTTAGCTATCGTCTTATGTTTTGTAAGCGTTTCCAGAGTTGTCATGAGTGCCGTTTCAAGTCGCTCGCTGGGTCTAGATTGGCGGTCTATTGCATGCTCAACCCGCCTTATAAGTCTATTTCCTAAATGGTCCATAACAGCAAGGAACAGATTCTCCTTACTCGGAAAGTGGAAGTACACGGACCCCTTTGAAGTACTTGATTGTTTTACAATCTCGTCAACTGCGGTTTCGTAATATCCTTTCTGGGAAAAGACAGACTCAGCAGCCTCCATGATCTTATCCCTAGTTGTGATTCCTTGATTCATAGTCCAATTAATCTCAGATAAGTTTTCAGCATACATCAAATTTGCTACCAAACCGACCAGTCAGTCGGTCGGTCCAATGGTAACTACAAGCACAACTATGTGTCAATAAATTCATATTAATCGTTGACGAAGTTATTTGTGCGGTCTAATATAAACTCAACCTAGTTGGAGACCACTATATTGCAAGTTCAAGAATTACCAACTGACCCACAGGCGATCAGAGAACTTATTCGGCTTGGGCAATACGACGGTGTCACTGGTGGATTAGCTCCCGGATATGTTCAAGCTAACCTAGTCATTCTCCCAAAATCTCTGGCCTTCGACTTCCTCCTTTTTTGCCAACGAAACCCAAGGCCATGCCCTATTCTTGAAGTACTTGACGCAGGCAAGCCGGAGCCAGTACTAACCACTCCAGGAGCAGATATACGAACAGATATTCCTAAGTATCGTATTTTCCGAGACGGAGAATTATACGAAGAAGTTAGCGACATCAATGGTTACTGGAGAGACGACCTGGTAACGTTTTTATTGGGATGCAGCTTCACATTCGAATCTGCAATGATTCATGCAGGAATACCTCTTCGTCATTGGGAAACTGGCAAAAACGTAACTATGTTTATAACTAATATGAGTACTACGCCTGCAGGAGTGTTTTCAGGACCCATGGTTGTAAGCATGCGCCCTATACATCATCAACAAATAGTGAGGGCGGTGCAGGTTACTTCTAGATTCCCGGGTGCCCATGGAGCTCCAATACATGTAGACAACTCAAAGGCTATTGGCATAGATAACATAGAACTACCAGATTACGGAGACCCAACTGAATTTAAAGATGGCGAAGTCCCCGTATTCTGGGCTTGTGGGGTTACTCCACAAGCCGTAGCTATTAAATCAAAACCCTCTTTAATGATTACACATTCCCCTGGCCACATGTTCGTTACCGACATGAAAGACACCCAACTGGCGGCTCTATAAACATGAAAACAATAGAAGACATTATCCTCCAAAATGACCAGCGCGGCGTTTCATCTCTTCGCCCATTCCTGCCTGCCGATTTCTGCACAGAGACAGCTAAATACATCCTATCCAATTCAGGAACCACAATAATAACGACAGGGTTTTATATTCTATACGGCAAATCTGTAGAAACCGACGGCCCTCCAGGTGCTCTGGCAATAGGTCACGCATTGCAGTCTCTGGGTAAAAAAGTAGTGTATGTCACCGATAAATACTCTATGCCTATATTACAAGGCCTCGGAGTCCATGCCTCCAACACTGTGGAATTTCCTATAACTGATAAAGAGGAGAGTGTGAGATTTTCAGAAAGGCTATTGGAAGAAATTGACCCAGCGCTGTTGATTTCCATAGAAAGATGTAGTCCATCAAGCGATGGAATATATCGTAATATGAAATCAATGGACGTTTCAGATTACACTGCCAAAATAGATACTATGTTTGGATATAAGCCGTCTGTAGGCATTGGTGACGGAGGAAACGAGATCGGAATGGGCTTACTTCACGAACAAATATTAAAATATCCAGAGCTGCATCCAAAACCTGCGTACACAGCATGTGACCACCTTGTTATTGCAAGCGTCTCTAACTGGGGTGGTTGGGGTCTAGTTGCGGCACTCTCTAAGCTATCCGGAAAGAATTTACTTCCTACTATTGAAGAAGAAACGGACCGCATATACAAATGTGTAGAACTTGGAGTAGTAGACGGATTCACAGGTGAAGTGAAACCATATGTTGATGGATTTCCTTTAAAAGAATACCTAATCCCTCTTGAACAACTACATGAATTAGTAGTTTAGAAATCACGCTTCATTATTAAAGCCCGGTAATTTTTAGAGTAGACACTTCTCCAGACTCCAAGTCAGCCACCCTGATCGCATGATTATTGGTATCTGCTATAAAGAGCTTCCCATTACCAGCTGAAAGCCCAGATGGCTCATAGAAAGTTGCTTCTTCAGATATTCCGTCATTAAACCCCTTATGCCCAGAACCGAAGATAGTAGTCGTTGTCTTAGTTTCAGGGCACACCTTTTTAATCTTATGATTATACGTATCTGTAACATACAAACTTCCCTCAAACCAACAAATTCCTGATGGGTGTTGCAACCTAACAGCAGAACCTACACCATCGACATCACCAAATTCAAAAAGCCCTTGCCCAACAATAGTTGTTACATTTTGACCATATCCTAAGTCAGCCTTTCGGATCGAGCTCGTTTCACTATCAGCAAAATAAAGTGAATCACCATCTATAGCTAGTCCACTCGTTTGGGCTAGTGCTGCTAAACCATAAATGCCATCTATAATATCTTCTCTCCCACTGCCTATCTTAGGAAAAACCTGCAAATCACGCAGATCAAGTGCCCAGATCTGATGACATCCAGCCATTGCGATGTATAAAAAATTTCCTAGTAATTCAAGATCCCAAGGAGAATTCAACGGAGTTTTAAGAGAGTTCCCCCCAACTGAACCAAAAGAAGATTGAGTGCCAATTCCTGCAACCGTCTCAACGTATTGTTCAGACAAATCTATCATTCGTATAGCATGGTTTTCAGTATCGGCTACATAAAGGAAATTTCCGTCCAATACCATTCCCTGAGGATGGTTGAATGCTGCTAAAATAAAATCTCCATCTTGAAATCCGGCCGTAACACCCCCAATTGTTTGCACTAATTCACCAGCTAACGTAGTCTGAATAATACGATTGTGATTGGAATCAGAGATAAATATTGCATCGGATTTCCCATCAACTACAATTTTTCCCGGAAATGATAGCGTTTCCCGTTCTGAATAATCTAACCTGTGGTCTAATAGAGAACGGTCAAGTAAATTCTGAGAATCAAATTCCTCTACCATAGACGTCAACAAAAAATCTAACGCTTCAAATGAAGCTTCGCCTTCATGCTTACCTACCACTTTACCTAAAGGATCAATAAACATTAGCGTGGGCCAAGCCCGACAGGCGTATGAATTCCAAATCTCGAATTGTTCGTCATTGATTACTGGATGAGAAACTTCATAACGCTCAATTGCCATACGAATACAGTCAGTATCTCTTTCATTTGGGAATTTCGGCGAGTGAACACCAATGACAGCTAATTCATTTTGGTATTTCAATTCCAATTTCCGCAACTGCGGAAACACATGCATGCAATTAATTCAACAATATGTCCAGAAATCCAAAATGACTATCTTGCCACGCAGGTCCATTAAACTCACAGCCTGTTTGCTATTAACCCATTCTAAATTAGTTGGGAAATCTGGAGCAGATACTTTGCCATAATATGAGGTAGGTGCCACGTAAAATCCCTCCCAAAAAATCTATATGTAATGTACCACATTTCCGGGAATCCAAAACATCAAAAAGGGATTTAAAAACCAAGTCACTTGACACGGTTCATGTCAAGGTTTAATATAACTCTGTATTAATGTTATTTAGTCATGAAACCAAACGATAGAAGAATTACGTATAGAAAAGACATAGAAGCATTAAGCCGACTTCAATCTGAATCTAAGTTTCGAAGCAGGCCAAGTAACCTATCGATCCAACGAGAAGTGAATTCACAACATGGTCACGTTGAATCTCAAAGAGGCCAATACCGTGAAGTACAAGGCGTTTACGTAATTAGCGTCGCAGCAAGACTTCTAAGTATGCACCCGCAAACCCTGCGTAAATATGAACGCCTAGGACTTGTGCAGCCTACTCGCACTGTCGGAATGTTGAGGCTCTACTCAGATGAGGATTTAGAAAAGCTTCGACTCATTCGCTACCTGGAAACTAACTTAAGGCTTAATTTAGCCGGAGTTGAATTCATATTAACGCTACTAGAAAGATTATTAGAAATGCACGAAAGAATTAATCACCAATCACGCCTCCAAACAATGCATATGCTAATGGAGAGAGAAATGAAACGGTTTTTAGCTCAGCTTAATCTCCCGTTTCACATTTAGAGGTATCCCTAATAAGGAATTCAATATGAACGAATCTAAAAGGAAAAAAACAGATCCCATTTCAAATACTGAAAATATAAACGAAGATATCAAGGTAAATTCCGAGCCTAGTACCCAAGAATTAGAGGCTTCTACCACTGAAATCGATCTTTTGAAAGATTCTTTAAAAAGGTCTCAAGCAGACCTGATAAATTATCGAAAGCGAACTGATGAAGAACGCCAAGCCCTAATTAAATATGGGAACGAAAGGCTTTTGGTGAAAATCCTACCAATATTAGACGAATTTAACATGGCATTAAATCATACTCAGTCTGATGAAACACAATCAGCCTGGTCCGATGGAATTAGATTAATCCATCGCAAACTTCAAAGCATCATAGAGTCAGAGGGGGTCACACCCATTGATGCCAAGGAAAAATCATTTGACCCCTTAGAACATGAAGCAATCGCTCAACAAGAAAGCGATGTACATGAAGAAAATCAAGTTATAAATATTATTCGAGAAGGGTATAAACTCCATGGTCGTGTTTTAAGACCTACTCAGGTAGTTGTGTCCAAAAAACCGAATCCTGCGGAAGCGAGTGCAACCCAAACAGAAGACAAGGAGAATTAAAAATGGCTAAGGTTCTTGGAATTGACTTGGGTACCACAAACTCCGTTGGCAGCGTAGTGGAAGCGGGAGAACCCATGGTTATAGAAAATGCTGAAGGCGGTAGGTTAACCCCATCAATAGTTGCAATCAATCCTCGCTCGAACGAAAGATACGTTGGACAAATGGCAAAACGGCAGGCTGTTACTAACCCTGAAAATACCATCTTTTCAGTAAAACGTCTTATGGGAAGAAAGTATGAAGATGCAGAAACACAACGTGCTTTTAAAACACTTCCATATAAAATCACTAAAGCATCGAACGGTGACGCATACGTCGCGTTAGATAACAAAGATCAGGCTCCCCAACAGATATCGGCGATGATTCTTCAAAAAATCAAACAGGATGCTGAGGCCAAATTAGGTGAAAAGATCACTCAAGCAGTGATTACAGTTCCCGCATATTTCAATGATGCTCAGCGCCAAGCTACCAAAGATGCAGGCCAAATTGCAGGACTCGAAGTTCTTCGCATCATTAATGAGCCTACTGCAGCATCTTTGGCATATGGGCTGGACAAGGTCGACAAAGACAAAACCCTGGCCGTATTCGACTTGGGTGGTGGCACATTCGATATAACAATATTGCAAATGGGAGAAGGTGTTTTCGAAGTAAAATCAACAAACGGAGACACTTACCTAGGAGGAGATGATTTTGACCAAAGAGTAATGGAATGGTTGATAGCAGACTTTCGTAAAGAATCAGGAATTGACCTGTCAAACGATCGTATGGCATTACAACGTCTTCGTGAAGCCGCAGAAAAAGCTAAAGTGGAATTATCTAGTCTTTTACAAACAGAAGTTAATCTCCCATTCATAACCGCAGACGCTAGTGGTCCTAAACACCTGCTTATGACATTAACAAGAGCGCAATTTCAACAATTAGTTGAAGACTTAGTTAAAAATACAGAAGTTCCCTGTAATCAAGCCCTTGCTGATGCTGGCCTAAACGCAAGCGATATAGATGAGGTCGTTCTAGTAGGAGGAATGACTCGAGCCCCAATTATTCAGGATAAAGTGAAGGAAATCTTTGGAAAGGAACCAAATCGCAGCGTCAACCCTGACGAAGCAGTAGCCTTGGGAGCAGCGATTCAAGCTGGCATACTTCAGGGTGACGTAACCGATCTTCTGCTGCTGGATGTAACTCCATTAACTTTGGGTCTAGAAACTCTAGGCGGAGTAGGAACAGCTCTGATTTCTCGGAACAGCACTATACCCACATCAAAAAGTGAAACATTTACATCAGCGGCAAATAATCAAACAAGCGTAGAAATTCACGTAGTGCAGGGAGAACGACCGATGGCTGTCGACAATAAATCTATTGGCAGATTCATCCTTGATGGGCTGCTACCGGCTCCACGGGGAGTTCCACAGGTTGAAGTAACATTTGATATAGATGCTAATGGAATTCTCAGTGTGTCAGCCAAAGATAAAGGAACTGGCAAAGAACAAAAAATCGTTATTCAGCCTAGTTCCGGACTTGACGAAGAGCAAGTAAAGAAAATGGTTGATGAAGCTCAACAGTTTGCTGAAGAAGATCAACGTAAGCAAACTGAAGCTGAAGTACGCAACCAAGCAGATAACTTGATATTCAGCACAGAAAAAATACTAGAGGAACACTCTGACAAGGTCGAAGCTGAATTGAAACAAGAAATAGAAACAAAACTAGGAACGTTACGAACGGCCTTGCAAGCAAATGATGTAGCAAGTATCCAAAATGCTATGACGGAATTGAATGCACCCTTGCAAAAGCTAGGGGAGGTAGTATATGCGCAAAGCACTGCTGAAAATGCCAATCCTGAGCCTGAATCCCAAGAAAGTCAGGAGCCTCAAGATGATGGAACTGTAGAGGGAGAATTCAGAGATGTTGAATAAGTATCATTCTGATACATAGAACATATACAATACTTATGGAAATAGTATCACTAGGTAATAAGCTATGAATTTAAAAGACAACAAAACCCAAGGCAAGCCTAAAAGAACCGCTGTTAGAACCACTAAAACTGAAGTAGACATGACACAATCTCAACTTCAGTCATACTTCCTCAGTCGACTATCCCAATATTTGGATCTTAAAGCCTTAACTTCCGATAACTCTAATATGGAATCTTGGCAAATTACCGCCCTTAAAAAGGCTACTTATTCTGCTTTCAGAGATTGCGAAGAGCAGGGGGCTTTGAAACAAGCGGTCACACTACTGCGTCAAAAACATCCTTTGCCCAAATCAGAGGTCTAATCCTATCCGAATCAAAAATAATGATTTAGGTTAAGTAAACTATCCACCGCCGATGTCTTAGCTCGTGGTCAATTAGCATCCATATTGTCTAACGGCAAAGAAAAGAACATTTAGAGCCCTTCCATTATTTCAAGGTCATAATCCACCAGTTCAGAATCTCGAGCTGTTTGTTCTATATGGTCTAATGCTTGCGATAAAACTTGGTTGGCATGACTAGACTTGTTGCTTACAAAAGCAATGCCTAAGATTAGGTTTTTCCGCGAATCATTCTCTCCAACTTCGGCAATAGAAACTCGGAATTTGGAACTAGTGCTGGAAAGTAATGGCTGGACAATACCACGCTTTTCTTTCAGGCTATTTACCCCATATAATCTAAATTGGACTCTACACAATGCTATCTTCAACAATTACCTCTCCAGGCCACCAATACAAGATGGAAAAGATTATACCAATACTGCTTTACCAATAAATCAAGAGGCTTTTATGAATAGCAAAGACATACGAATTCAAAAAGACCCTGAATTAATAGCATCTGGATTCATTTTCACAGAGGGGCCAGTATGGCATCCAGACGGATATCTTTTATTCAGTGACATACCTGCCAATACTATTTATTCTTGGTCACCTGATAAAGGCACAGGGACTTACATTTCTAACAGTAATAATTCTAATGGCCTCACGTTTGATTCGAATGGCACGCTAATAATCTGCGAACACAGTGGAAGGCGGGTTTCAAGAATGTCCTTTGACGGCACATTGGAAACTATAGCCTCCCACTATTTAGGAAAACGACTGAACAGTCCGAACGATGTAGTAGTTCATTCAAATGGAGAAATCTACTTTACTGATCCAGCGTTCGGTATCAATCCTAGCCAAGAAGAATTAGGATTCAAAGGGGTTTTTCGAATCAAAAATGACACGACACTTGAGCTGCTAATATCAGATTTCTCCGCTCCTAATGGATTAGCATTCTCACCTGACGAGTCAACATTGTATGTAGATGATTCAATAGGAAGAGCCACCTGGGCATTTGCCCTAAGCCCAAATGGTCGACTGAGTAATGATCGTATTCTCGTAAATCAGGATCTGCCCGATCCAGGAAGTCCAGACGGAATGAAGGTAGACATGGCAGGCAATGTATACGTAACTGGGGCAGGCGGTTTATGGATAGTCGACCCTGCAGGAAATCATATCGACACATTAAAATTCCCGGAACAGCCTTCAAACTTAGCGTTTGGAGACTCTGACATGATGTCCATTTATATTACTGCAAGAACCTCAATCTATAAAATACGCACCAATGTCCCTGGAGTACGCGTTTACTAAAGATCATCATAAATCACTTTACGCACGTTAATTTTTCTTGGAAGAATTAACGCCCAAACTAATCCAACGATCACCATTATCATAATTGGAATACCAGCATTCGATAAAGCTTTCGCGAACACCTCCGCCTGAGCTAAACTCCCAATCTCAGGACCAATATTTGCGACAACCGAAAAATCTGCCATTGGAGCCTTCTCCTCTAATCCTTTCCTTAACGAGTTCGCAAATATCATAGACACCAAGGCTACTCCTATAGAACCAGATACATTTTGAATCATGTTAAGAATTCCAGACCCTAATCCAGCTTTATGTGTCCCTAATGAATTCATAACAAGAATGGTAGTAGCAACAAAAGCGCATCCTCCACCAATAGCCGCGAGAGACAAGCTCATTAACAATTCCACATAATTAGAACTTGCATCAAAATTCACCCATATTAGTGTTGAAATAACCAACAAGCTTGTGCCAAAAATTAAAGGCATTTTAGGTCCAAATTTACCAATAACTCTGCCCCACATTAAAGTAGATATTACTACTAGCAAACCTATTGGTAAAAACATGATACCTGCCTCAAATGCGGTCCTATGCAAGAAATTTTGCATGTAAATAGTGCTTAATAAGACTACTGGCACAAACCCAAACCCAGATGTAAATCGAATTATAATACCCGTCAAAAAAACTCGATTCCTAAACAAAACTAAATCTATCAAGGGATTTTTTCGCCTTTTCTCTGTGATTATAAAAAAAGTTATGCCTATAATGGATAAGGCAAATAATCCAACGGATTTCCATAAATTAGAGTCAATATTCCAAAGCGCAAATACGATTAGCAGAACCGAAGTTCCCGCCAAAAAACCGCCTATCCAATCTATGTCCCTGTTAGCATTTTCATCCTTAGATTCTTGGACAATACTTATTGTCATTATTAGAATAACTGCCGATAATACAGCCGCTAGCACAAACACAGACCTCCATCCAAAAATTGCGATTAAAGACCCACTTATAAGGGGTCCAACTATTAAACCCAATGCCGCTATCGCTCCCCATATACCTATGGCTAAACCTAGATCTTTGTGTTGAAAAGCATCAGTTACTATTGCAATCGAACCAGGCATCATCAGAGCACTGCCGGTAGCCTGAACAACCCTTCCCAGCAAAACAATTTGTATGGTTCCTCCACTAGCACAAATTAAAGAGCCAAGTCCAAATACTAGACATCCAATGATAAAAACCCTTCTCCGACCCCAAATATCACATATCCTTCCACCTAATATAACCAGCGACAGATATGCCATACTGAAAGAATTAATAACCCAACTACCCTGCTCAATAGTTATTCCTAAATCTCTTTGCAACGGTGGTAAAGCGAAATTTATTAATGTGGTATCGATGGCAAGCAAAAAGCCTGCTAGAGAGGTCGTAATTAATATAAGCCATAATTGCCCATCATTGGACCATCGATCAGTAGAGCTACAATCGATATTAGGGCTATTAGACATACGTGCCGAACGTTTTCTTTATCATACCAATGAGTATTTTAAAATAATTCGGGTGAAAAATTCTTGTGCAATTAAGTCCATTTCATTCAGTAAATCTAAATAGTAAATAATTCAGTTGAGATAACATTAACGTTGATGATACCATCCCCCTATGAAAAAAATCAGGGATGACGGTAAGGCCTTAAAATACGTTACGATTGTGCCTGAGGATTATTCTGAATCCAAATCCTATCCCCTTATAATTCTCCTTCACGGTTATGGCTCAACAATGCATGACCTTGCCAGTTTAGCACCTGAAATAGACCCTCATAATTTTGTTTATATATGCCCCAATGCACCACATCCAATATCCCTCAGACCAGGGTTAATTGGGTATGCATGGGCGCGATTGGATAGCACTCACATCCAGCAAGACAAAAATCTAACTAATAAATTATTTAACTTGTTCCTAGAAGAAATTCTTGCAAAATATCACCCGGTCTCAGGACAAATATTGATTGGTGGATTCTCTCAAGGAGCGATGGTCTCTTACAGAATAGGATTGCCAAACCCCGATTTGTTCGCTGGCATAATTGCTTTAAGTGGTCGTATAGATGATATGACAGAGATAAATGCCGACCTACCTATCGAAAGTCGGGCTCAAAAAATCTTTATTTCGCACGGGGTTACAGACCCCTTAATTTCAATCGGCGAAGCTAGACAATCTTTGGCTTTTTTGAAAAACCATGGATATAACCCGAATTATTTCGAATACGACATCGCCCACGAGATCACTCCAGAGGTTTTGGCTAATTTAGTCCCCTGGATCAAGCAAATTCTGCCTTAAAAATAAGAACACTCAATTCGACAGTCTAAAGTAAGCTTAACGTAGCATTAATCAATTTCTCTAATTCTTCCTCCGTATTAAAGAAGTGACTTGAGGCTCTAACGCAAGACAATTCATTCACCTGCCTTACTACAATGCCAAAATTGTCCCATAGGCTTGTTACTACATCATCAGCCTTTTTGCCTTCAACCTGGAATGAAGTTAATCCTGCGGAAACAGATTCCGATGTAGGAGACAATAAATTGATGCCTCTAATTTCAGAAAAGGCATTTTTCAATTGACTAGCAAGACCAAGGTTTCGTTTCTCGATTACCTCAGAGCCTAGGGTTTGATGGAATTTAATGGCCTCAATAAACCCAGCCAACAAAGCCACGCTGGATGTGGGCAGCTTAAATTTATCCATTGAATCTTCGTTGGGCTTAAAATTCCCTACATCATCATAAGCAAGACTAGCGGTACTAGAAATCCGTACCGGCTTTACCAAAGGAATCATTTCCTTACGTATATAAAGAGCTCCTACTCCATCCGGTCCTAATAGCCATTTTTGTCCCGGAATAGCGTAAAAGTCACAATCCAATTCCCTCATATCCAAAGTTATATGTCCAGCAGTTTGCGCTCCATCTATCAACATCCAAATCCCGCGAGATTTCGTTAGCTCTCTAAGTTCCCTAACTGGCATTTTCAATCCACAGGTATATTGAATGTGACTTAGGAACAGCATTCGCGTTTTGCTGGTTATCGCATTTAGAACTCTATTTATTATATCTTCCTTGCTGTCTGACGGATTCAACGGCAAAGGATTTACTAAAACCCCTCTAGAACTTTTAAGATGATATGCAGGAATTAGAACCGAAGGATGTTCCAATCCAAAAGTGATAACTTCATCACCTTCTTCCCAGGGCAAACCATTCAAGACAACATTGAGACCATCAGTAGTGCACTGAGTCATTAGTATTTCTTCAGGTGTAACGTTTAGAAGTGAAGCAACGGATTCCTTAGCATGGGCCTGAATAGCTTTACCGCTCTCGAAAACAGGCCTAGTCGTAGGTCCTTCTTCACTCTCATAATCTAGACGCGTTTTTATCGCTTCGACTACACTTCTTGGTGACGGACCTGACCACCCACTGTTCAAATAAACCGCATTCTTGGTAGCAGGAATTTGTTCTCGTATAGCATCTAAATTCAATTTTGATCACTTCCCGTGAGATTTACATATATAATACCATTTAAGTAGTTGCATTATTTGTCCCATTACATGAGAATGTCACCCCGTCCATAATTTTATTTATTATTCAGGTCATAAAAACAAGAATTCTATGATAGAGAAAAATCCTGAGAACATCGAGCGCCATGGAGGCAATCCAGATAGGGCCTGCCCATATTGTAATGCTCCCTCTCAACAGGTCGGACTAAATTGCACTGTGTGTAATAAAACTATTTCCAGTGTTTTACCGTCCTATGCTGAAAAGGCACACATAGTAAATATTTTAAGCCGAAAGTGGTTTTATCAAATGACTCCTGTCAGATGGATATTATTCACTTTTTTGTTGTTGATGGCAGCAACATACGTTTGGCAATCCCAGATAATTCCAAACCCCGTTATATTGATTGCCAATCACCCCACAACAGAACTTTCTTCTGCCTCTAAAGCAGGAGAGTGGAGCATGTCCAGCTCGAATATGCAAAGAACCAGAAATGTTACGGAATTTAACCTACAGCCTTCTGGCAAACTTTTATGGTCTACCGATGAGGAATTGCTTTCAGGAATATCACTTCCTTCGATAGTTGATAATACTGTGTTCGTAGGAAGCAATTTTGAGTTTTTTGCCATTGATGCGAATACCGGGAAAATACAATGGTCCCAAGATATGCCAGGGCATATCAATTCGTCTCCTGCAATTAGTAACGATATAGTATATTTCGGTTCAACAGATAATCATGTATATGCTATTGATAGATTTACAGGAGAAACCCACTGGAGGTATCAAACAAGCAGTCTAACCTCTGGTGCACCTCTTGTATCTAACGGGTTCCTTTTCATAGGGTCTGGAGACGAGCATATGTATGCTCTCGATGCGGCAACAGGAAAGCTTTTGTGGAAATACTTTACCGGCATGCACATTTCTTCAGCCCCATCACTGCAAGATGGCATCTTATATTTTACTACCCCAAATGCATTGTTCTCCGTTAATTATCGAACTGGCCAAGGCAGAATGCATTTTCGGACTTATAATATTGACAACTACGAGCCTCCAGTTCTTGCAAACGGGCTTGTATACATGGATAAAAGCGGAACCCTGCAGGCATCGAAATCCGGTTTAAGAGAATGGCCTGCCCGTCATAGATTTGAAACTATTTGGCGAATTTTATGGGTACATCGCTGGAGCCTACCTAAACCTCCAGCGCAAAGTGGAACTATGTGGCGCTTTTATCCGGATAATAAAAATGCTTGGATATCATCCGTTCCAGCAGTCACCGAATCTGGGTTCTACGTCGGAGATTCAGACGGAAAATTCTACGCACGTCATCCGACAGATACTTCAGAAATCTGGACATTCCAAGCCAAAGGAGAAATCAGAAGCAGCCCAATTATTGTAGGCAACATTGTTTACTTTGGAACTACCGATGGTAATGTATATGCTTTAGACACCCGAACAGGAGAAAGACTCTGGGATCTAAATTTAGGCTCCCCAATAAGGTTGGCTCCATCATTCGCTGAAGATAAGTTGTTTTTCCGAACAGACGATGGAAGGCTTCATGCTATCCATTAAATAGCCAAATTAGATGTTATGGCAACCAGCTGGCCTACGTCCTATTCAATGGATATTCTTAGCCTCTTGTTAATTCGACCTTTACTTTCATGACCAGTTATATAAATTTGTCCTATTTCCTTAGTATTGGAAACATGAGTTCCACCATCTGCCTGAACATCTAGTCCATCAATATCAACAATTCGAACTTCATTTATTCCTACAGGCAACAAATTTATCTTAGTCCTAATAAGATCCGGCATACCAAAGGCTATTTCACGAGGCAGGATGCTAACACCAACAGGACGTTCTCTAGAAACTTCGTGGTTTATCTTTTTTTCAATCTCGCTTACAAAATTCACATCTATACTTTCCAATTCAAAATCCATGCGTGCTGAAAGTGGTTTCATGTCACCGCCAGTAACCTTTGCCCCATAATCACGCCAAACCACTCCACATAGTATGTGCAACGCCGTATGAGTTCTCATAAGCTGGTATCGCCTTTCCCAATCTATTTTCCCCTTTATCTTATCTCCCACGGAGAATGGCTCTACAGAGGTGCAATGCACCATTAAGCCGTCACGACTAATAACCTTATCAACGAAGTATGATTGTCCGTTATGCTCTACAAATCCCACATCACATGGTTGCCCCCCTCCTCCAGGATAAAATGCAGACTGATCTAGTACTATGCCATTATCCATAACTCCTACTACTTCAGCTTCAAACTCTTTCAAATAGCTATCCGTATGGCACAGTATTGTGGTCATTTATACCTTCCTTCGTTTTTATTCAAATTATGGTCAAGCCAAAGTGTTGAAACCAAGATTGTTCTGACGCTTGCCCGCTAATATTACCAGTGCTAATCTTACTGTCACATTAAACAAGGAAGCAACTATGTCCAAGCCTTCTTTAGCTTATGAAAAATGGACGCCAAGTAAAACATCCGAAAGGCAAAATATCGGCATAATAGGTGCCGGATTAATAGGACTCAGCACAGCCTATGCTACGGCCATTCAGGGAGGCGGTCGAATCAAGGTAAGTCTTTATGAATCATCAAATGTGGGCCACTCTGAAGCAGCGTCTACAGATATTAATCGCGTATTTAGACATCTGCACGGACCCGACCCAATAATGACTACTTGGGCTAAAGAAGCATCAAACTTATGGGCTCATTTATCTGCCGAATCTGGAAATGCTCTCCTGCAAAAAACTGGCGTCCTTTTTTTGGTTCACAAAGGGACTGATCCTTCTTATATAGGGAATCATGTGTGGCCGTATTCTAACGCTGGAGACTGGGTTGAAGATTCTATACGCATCCTAGACGATCAAAAGGTACCTTACCGCAGATTAACTCCTAAACAGATATCACGCGAATTTCCACAATTCAAGAGTACTGTAATAGAGGAAGCAATTATTGATGAACAAGCTGGATTTGTTGAAGCAAGCACAGCGATCAGATCTTTGCTTTCACTTTGTTTACGCGCAGGGGTCAAATATTATCCAAACACTACCGTGACACGAATAGACCCAACCAACAACGGTTGTATGATTCAGTTTAGTGACGGAACCGAAGCGCATAGAGATGCAGTAGTAGTAGCAACTAACGGTTGGACATCCGAATTAATCCACCTGCCTTCGGATACCTTAACTCTATCCGAACAACCAGTAGTTTATCTTTCACCAATTGACGAATCTCACTCTCTTGAACAGGGTCATTTCCCAGTGTTCATATCCTTGAACACAGACTGCTATGGCTTCCCAATACACTCAGGTGTTATGAAAATCGCTAATGATAACCCTTATCGAATTATAAACCATCCCAGCGAAAGACAAACCCCTTCCAAAGATTATGTTAAGCAAGTGATTCATACTGTGGCGAATTTCATACCTGTTTTACAATCGGCAAAAGTAGCTGACTATCACGTATGCTTCTACGACCGCTCAAAAGATGGGAATTTTATATTAGATTCTTGGGATAGCGATGCAAGGATCGTTTTTGGGTGTGGAATGAGTGGTCGAGCGTTTAAATTCGGTCCGGTAATAGGACAAAGACTCGCACAATTCGCTATGAGTGGGCAAAAGCCGAAGGATATAAATGATTTCCAGATTCGCTAATTAAATGTTTGGCGTCATGCAAGTACTTTAAGACGATACTTGGACCCCAATGTATTTCCGTTCTCAAATCTTGATAATCGCAGTGACGATATATCCAGAGAAGTCGCAGTTCCTTCGGTAATGAGTTCAGCCATGCATAAACCAACCATTGGAGAAAGTTTAAATCCATGCCCACTAAAACCAATTGAGCAGTACAAGCCATCAATGTCGGGGATTTTATCCAATATAGGATGCCAATCAGGAGTAACAGTAAACAATCCTGCCCATCCACCTCTGAAATAACCTTCGCTCATAGCAGGTATGCGTTTTATCAGTTTCCCTATAGCTTCTTCCGCCGTGTTTTCATCAACTCCTTGGTTATAGCTATCCAAATCGTCCAAGTCCTCCCTTATGCCAATAAGTGTAAGGTCAACAGAATCAGGTCTGAAAGAAAATCCTTGTATTACATCTCCTACAGCCGGATGTGACAATGCTAATTGAGGAGGCCTATGGACCATAATAATTTGGTGTCTATATGTCTCTAAGGGCACATCAATTCCTAATCCACCCAATACCTTAGAAGACCACGGCCCAGCAGCTATGATCACATTGGATGTTTCAACAACTCCTTCGTTAGTGACAACGGCTTTTACTCTACCGTTTGATACAATAATTTTAGTTATCTCATTGCCAACATAAATTTCCGCTCCTAAATCTCTAGCAGCTTGAGAGTATCCCATGCTAACTAGATATGGATCGGCGTACCCAGATTGTGGTTCATATGCAATGCCAACAGCATCATCAGCATTCAACATGGGAGCAATCTCTCTTAACTCTTCTCGATTAACCTCAGATGTTTCAACCCCTAATTGTTTTTGCATATCAACATTATCTTTCAAAGCTTGGGAGTCCTCTCTATCAGTCAACACTACGTATCCTGTTTTGACATACCCAGAAACATGACCCAATATCTGTTCAAAGTTCTGAAATATATTCAAGCTCTCCCATGCCATACTTGTAGTAACAGGATTCGAATAGTGCATTCTAAGGATGGCTTGAGACTTTCCTGTCGACCCAGAACATAAAACATCCTTTTCAAAAAGAAGGACATCTCTCATCCCTTTATTAGCTAAATTATATAAAATGCTACACCCCATCACTCCACCACCGATAATTACAGCCTCTGCATTTTTTTTGACCATGCCAATCCTCTAACTAATTAAAGCTTCTTTTATCTCTTTAAGCACTTTGCCATCTGTTTCTTCAATTAAAGAGTCTTCCAATATTTTAATTGCATGCTTGCCTTTCAATTGACCCAAAGCCCAAGCTGCATGAGACCTGACAATGCTAGAAGAATTGCGTAATGCTATCCCTAAAGTTTTCACAACCGTCCTATCGCCCGTATTTCCTAAAGCTACACATGCATTCCTTTGGAGTCCTTCTAATTTAGCCCGCTTTATTGGGCTATTACTAAATCTCACACTAAATTCTTCTTGGCTCATTTCAAGCAACCCGGTAAGCTCAATATTGGTGAATCGTTTTTTCTTAAATGCCTGTTCTTTGGAGTACATTGAGTTAACATTAACTGGACAGACATCCTGGCAAATATCACATCCAAAAACCCAATCAGACATTAACGGGCGCAACCATCTGGGAATCTCTCCTCTGTTTTCTATTGTTAGAAAAGAAATACACTTTTTGTTATCAATCACAAAAGGTGCCACTATGGCTGAGGTAGGGCAATCTGCAATACAACGAGTACAGTTACCACAAGTTTTCTTCAATGGAACATCTGGCACTAGTTCCAAGTCTGTAATTACTTGACCCAAGAAAATCCATGAGCCATATTCTGGATTAATAATGTTGGTATTTTTACCAAACCACCCTACCCCAGATCGTTGTGCTACGGCTCTGTCTAGCATAGGACCGTCATCAACGTACCAACGAGCACTAATATTTCTGTTTAATCTTTCAGAAATTCCTTCCACAAATAATTTCAGTCGTTTTTTCATGACTTTGTGGTAATCATCACCCCAGGCATAACGAGCTACCTTTCCATTCAAAGAGTTTTTCTCATCTTCAGATGGAACAAAATAGCTTAATCCTACTGAAATTATAGATTTAGCTCCCGGCAAGAGTTTATTTGGATCCATCCCTCTTTTCACACGCGAAGGAGTGAACCAAGGTAATCCATCCATGAATCCTTGTTCAATACGCTTCAAAGTAACTGATCCATGGTCTCGAAATGTTTCAGCAGAAGCAATACCGACTAAATCAAAGCCAATTTCACGAGCATAATCTTTTACTGTCTGCTTCACGTAATCCATTGCTAATAGTCTAACAAATCTTTACTTGATAGAGACCTTCATCAAAAAAATTAAAGCTAGAAACGACTCATTCTTCCGCTAACATCCAAACCGTTCTAAATGAATCTACCTAAGCGTAATCCAAAATCATGCTGATTCTTTTACGGCCGCCCATAGGATGAGGAATCCAGTTACGGCTGTCGTGAGAGGAAAGCCCACGAAACCAAGGAACCATATCCCGCCGGCCCAGTTATCACCTTGAGAAAACATACCGCCGAATAAAACACACGCTCCGAAGAATGCGAAGAGTCCACCAACTATCGGGCTCAGGTTTCTTTGCCTAACTATTGCTAAGCCTAGAAACAACATGACTATACCATCAAACATGAATATACTTCTTATAATCGCTTCGCTTAGAGCGAATGCAGCAAGAACGTCACCACCCGATGTCGCCCAACTGCTCTCTTTTTCTGTTACAGTAATATCAATACCCGTTGATATCATAGCAATTCCTGCTATAAGTAAAGCAAAGATTGATGCCAATCCTGCAAGATCAGAACCTGGTTTATTTTCCCCTTGCATGGAACGAGCTAAGGAATGAATTCCGATAAAAATAATCATAATAGCCACAAACCATAACACCATACTAGCCGAAGCCATTGCATAATTCTGAGACATCTCTTGCAGTTCTTGTGCGAATGTCTGATCAGAACCACCTGGCTCAAATAACATCAGCGAAAAGAACGCCAGAAAAGGTCCGACTAACAAAAATGATCCTATCAATTTCTTTGATAACATTATTTTTCTCCTTAACAACTAGTCCATTATCTAAAGTGCGCTGACAATGTATGTTTACAATGTACCACATTATGATTAATAAACGGTTCTTGACATGATATTGGGGACTCCTTACCATCCGTATGAAAGCTAGCACCACATACTTCCACAGGAGTAACCATTGTCCGAAGAATTAAAGCAGACAGCACTATATGATTCCCATCTATCTCTAAACGCCAGAATGGTTCCATTCGCAGGATGGATGATGCCTGTTCAATACAGTGGCATTCTAAATGAAGTTCGATCTGTTCGAACGAATGGAGGTATTTTTGATGTATCTCACATGGGACGTTTATATATATCCGGTACCGAAGCAACACAGCTATTAGATTGGTTATTAACCGGTCATATTGCAAAATTGAAACCGGGCAGAGCACGGTATTCTCTAATGTGTAACGAAGCAGGAGGAGTTATTGACGACACGGTGACTTATCGTTTGTCTGAAAACAAATATTTACTCATCTGTAATGCATCAAATAGAAGCGCTGTTACCGACTGGATAAATTGGTGGATTAAAAACAAATATTCGTCTACCCAAATTGAAGACGCAACTCTTAACACCTCAATGATTGCGGTACAGGGGCCTTATGCCGCAAGCCTGATGGACTCACTATGCCTTGAACCCCCTTCATCCTTAAAATTCTTTTCCAGCATGGACAATAATATCAACGGCAAAGATATATTCATTGGCAGAACTGGATATACGGGTGAAGATGGTTTTGAGATAGTTGTTGATTCTTTAAACGCCCCAGAAATATGGAACACCCTTGTGGAAAATGGGATGGTCCCATGCGGACTAGGATCGAGGGATATACTACGGCTAGAAGCTTCATTGCCATTACATGGATCTGATATAACCCCTGAGATATCACCCCTAGAAGCCGGACTAAATAGGTTCGTTAAACTAGATAAGGATTTTGTGGGGTCCGACATTTTGAAGGCCCAGGATGCTAATGGAGTTGAAAAAAAGTTAATAGGCCTTATCGTACAAGGGCGCAATTTACCACGCCATAATTACTCTATCAATTCCAATGGTACAGTTGTTGGAATCGTCACAAGTGGGGCATATTCTCCTACCCTTGACAGGAATATAGCCATGGGATATGTTTCCCCTGAACATTCGACTCCTCTGATGAAATTAGAAGTTGATATTAGAGGTCGAATCGCAGAAGCTGAGGTAACTGCACTACCTTTCTATTCTAGGAAACGTGACTAATGAATCCATCTGACCGCAAATACTCCAAACAACACGAATGGGCAAAACTCGATCAAGACGGCACCGTAATTGCAGGAATCACAGCCTTCGCCCAAGAACAACTAGGCGATATAGTGTTTATTGACTTGCCAAGTCCTGGAACAACGGTAAAACAATTTGAGAAATTAGGTGAAGTTGAATCTGTTAAAGCTGTATCGGATATATATTCTCCAATAAGTGGAGAGGTGACTATCCTAAACCAAATAGCAGTTGACTCTCCAGAAACAATAAACCAGGATCCATTTGAGCAAGGGTGGATGGTTAAAATAAAGCCCACCAACCTATCCCAAGAGATGGATAATTTGTTGTCTAGTGACTCTTACGACACCTTTATAGAATCTGAGGCTCACTAACATTGGAACCCTCTACTCCGGCATACTTCCAATCTCACTATATGCCTAATACGCCATCTCAAAGGCGTAACATGCTTGATTCCATTGGCATTAAATCTATCGAAGAGTTATTCAATGACATCCCAGAAGCTCATAGAAATCCTACTTTAAAAATTCCACCTCCAATGCCAGAATTGGATTTGCGCAATGAATTACTGTCTTTATCATCCAATAATAACAGTGTGGCAGAGAGTTCATGTTTCTTAGGGGCAGGAGTTTACAATCACTTTATTCCTAGTATTGTGATCCCATTAATAACTCGCGGAGAATTTCTAACCTCATACACTCCGTACCAAGCAGAAGCGAGCCAAGGAACACTCCAAGTGGCTTATGAATTCCAAACAATGGTCTGTAACCTCATGGGGATGGATGTTGCTAACGACGGCATGTACGAAGGAGCAACAAGTGTTGCAGAAGCAGCTCTTATGGCTTGTAGAATCACTGGTAGAGATGGCATCGGCATTCTTAACACAATGTCCCCTAGCTACCGAGAAGTTGTAGAAACATACACCAAACCACAAGGGCTAAAGATTCACCTTTTGGACCCGGATAATCTCGTTATTCCCGAAGAAACTGCCTGTGTTTTAGCGCAATATCCCAATTTTTTTGGGTATATAGAAGACCTTAGTTATTACAAAAGGACATGTGATGAATCAGGAGCGTTACTCGTAGTGTCCACAGACCCGGTAGCTATGGGTATGTTCCAATCACCAGGAGCTTTAGGAGCTGACATAGTGACCGGGGAAGGACAAGGTTTAGGTATACCAATGAGCTTCGGCGGACCTTATATAGGTCTTTTTGCTACAAAAGATAAGTTTGTAAGACAGATGCCAGGACGAATAGTAGGGAAAACCATTGACGCAAACAATGACCCTGGGTATGTGCTAACCCTCCAACCTCGGGAGCAACATATCAGGCGAGAAAAAGCTACAAGCAATATATGTACTAGCCAAGCCTTATTAGCTTTGGCATCTACAATAACCATAGCCGCTTTAGGAAAGCATGGCCTAAGACAGATGGCTGAGCTCTGCTACCATAAAGCTCACTACGCTGCTTCCCTAATTCAAAACTTAGATGGCTACTCCCTGCCCATCGACGGAACATTCTTCAAGGAAATGACAGTTAAGTGTCCAGTAAGCCCATCCATCATTAATGAAAGGCTTTTAGAGGACGGAATAATAGGAGGTTTGGATATTAGTCATATAATGCCAGACTGTATGCTTTTATGCGTAACGGAAATGAATAGCAAAGCAGAAATAGAATCCTTAGTAGAAATTCTAGCCGAGTTCAAATAAATGAAAAGTCCACAAAATAGAGACAGGCGTCTTCTTATGGATATTAGCGTCGAGGGCCGCGTTGGTGCGGTTATGCCATCAATCGATGTTCCTCTTCAAGATCTCCCTGCAAACTCTTTGCTCAGAACTGAACTTGAACTTCCAGAGGTCACAGAACCCGAGATCGTCCGATATTTCACTCGATTAAGTCAGCTTAATTTTTCTATTGATACTCATTTCTACCCATTGGGCAGTTGCACGATGAAATATAATCCCAAAGTTAACGATGTAATTGCTTTTTCGCACGGTTTTGCCTTCATCCATCCGCTTCAACAACCCTCTCAAGTCCAGGGAGCCCTGGAACTGATGTATTATTTGCAGAATTATTTGGCAGAAATCACTGGCATGAGTTCCTGTAGCCTCGCCCCATTAGCTGGAGCTCAAGGTGAGCTAGCTGGCATACTTATGATACAAAAATATCATCATGCCAAAGGAGATTCTCACAGGCGTAAGATGCTGATTCCTGATAGTGCCCATGGAACTAACCCAGCTTCAGCAGCTATGGCAGGATTCAACGTGGTGTCCATACCAACAGATGAGAACGGAAATATCGATTTAGAATCCTTGAAGTCGGAGGCTACTGAAGACTTGGCAGGGATGATGATAACTTTACCGAGCACATTAGGGTTGTTTGACAGCAATATTGAACAGGTTTGCGAGTTGGTCCACCAGGCCGGTGGAATGGTCTATGCAGACGGAGCAAACTTTAATGCTCTTATAGGCCAAGTTAAGATGGGGGATTTGGGATTTGATGTCATGCATCTAAACCTACATAAAACCTTCAGCACTCCACATGGAGGTGGCGGGCCTGGAGCCGGTCCAATTTGCGCAAGAATGCCACTAGATCCTTATTTGCCTTCTCCAATAATTAATAAAACGGAAAACTCATCTGGAGAATATTTCTCATTATCAACTCCTCCCAAAAGCATTGGAAGAATGTCAGCTCATCATGGAAACTTCGGGGTGTTGGTAAGAGCATACACCTATTTACGAACATTAGGAGATGCGGGACTTAAACAAGTGAGCGAGAATGCCGTTCTAAATGCTAACTACATTCTTCACCATCTGAAAACTCATTATCTCTTACCATTCGATCGCCCATGCATGCACGAAGTTGTTCTATCTGCAAATTCTCACAAAGCTAGTGGAATCCGAGGTTTAGAAATAGCAAAGAGATTACTCGATTATGGATTTCACGCACCAACAATGTACTTCCCACTAACAGTAGATGAAGCTCTATTAATAGAACCCACAGAAACTGAAAGCAAGGAAACACTTGACCTATTTATAGAAGCCATGCTTTCAATTGACCAAGAAGCTCAAAATGATCCAGAGCTGGTTAAGGCTTCCCCTCACTCTACCCCAGTAACCAGATTAAACGAAGTGCATGCCGCCAGACACCTTAATCTTCGTTGGAAAAATGAATTAGCCTAATAATGCCAATTGTTGATCACAAGAACTTGCCTGAATTGCCATGGAGGCCGAAATATCGAGTTTGGCCTATTATTGATGAAACCGAACATGTAGATTGCATACTGCACTATGGAATCATCGAACCAAACGGAGGTGCTCCTCTTCACGCTCATCAAACAGATGAATTGATAGTAGTGCTTGAAGGCTCACTTCAGGGTGTCATTGGAGATACTTCAGGAATAATAAATCCTGATCAAACCATGGTTATACCTAAAGGAATATCACATAGTTTTAGAGCCGTTGGTGCGAAACCGGCCAAAATATTAACCTTCTTTCCTTCAAAGGACGGGATGAAAAATACAGTTTATTTTGAAGGAAAACCACCCAAGATATACAACAAAGAATCAGAAACTTAGTAGCATGGTCTGTATCATAACTGTATAATCTGATGATGCCGATATTAAAGACCTGTTTATAATTTTCTCTCGTAAAAAAGGAGGCTAATATGGCCATCGAAGTAGGGGCAAATGCTCCGGAATTTGATCTTGTAAGTCATACAAATGAGCGTTTTACTTTAAGTCAATTTAAGGATAAAAAGACTGTTGTATTAGCATTCTACGTATTCGACTTTACCGGAGGTTGAACTAACCAAATTTCCTCGTTTAGTGGAGCAAATCCCACGTTCGAGGAAAAAAATGTCCAGGTCTTGGGCATTAGCTGCGATACCCAACACTCTCATAGAGCCTGGTCCAATTCTCTCGGCAATATTAGGTTTCCACTCCTAGCCGATTTTCATCCCCACGGGGAAATGTGTAAGACATATGGCGTTTTTAATGAAACTAATGGGGCTCCGAGGAGAGCGATAATTATAATTAACACCAAGGGAAAGGTTATATTTAGTCAAGAATATACATCCATACCAAGCCCTGATGAAATTCTGGCAGAATTAGACTGAATTTATATTAATACTAAAGGATGTCTTTAGGGGAAATTGCGATATAAAGTGAAGGAATCTATCAACTTAGATAATGGCAACTCATTAACCGACAAGAACTTGGGAAATCCAAGCCTTGGCACATGTTTTAAGTGGAATAACTTAGTACTATTAGTAGATAGAAAGGGAAGAAAGTACTTAATAACACTTAAACAAGACGAGTCTTTCCATACTCATTTGGGATATATTAATCACAATGACATTGTGGGAAATCCACCAGGCAGTTGGTTTTTTACAACTAACGGCCATCGACTTCTAGGACTGAATCCAACTCTTTCGGATTTCATTTTGGAAATGGACAGAGCAACTCAAGTGATTTACCCCAAGGACATAGGAACCATATTAATGTCTGCAGACATTTTTCCCGGTGCCATCGTTGTGGAAGCAGGATTTGGTTCTGGAGCTTTAACTTTAGCACTGCTTAGAAGTGTAGGGCAGACCGGAAAGGTAATAACCTATGATTTGGAGACTTCCAAATCCGCAAAATCACTGGCCCAAATAACCCCATTTATGCCAAAGAATCATTCTCTTACCGTAAAAGAGGGCGACATCTATAAAGGTATTAGTGAAAGGGAAATTGACAGACTAATACTTGACCTCCCAGAACCGTGGCAGGCGGTTGAGGTAGCATTGTCGTCCCTTACTTTAGGTGGCATATTTTTAAGCTTCCTCCCAACCATTTTGCAAGTACACAAGTTAGTAGAATCTTTAAATGCCTCTGGCCAATTTCAGCTTATCGAAACTATAGAAGTATTGCACCGGAGTTGGCACGTTTCTACACGTAGCGTGCGCCCAGACCACCGCATGGTCGCGCACACGGGATTTATCACTACAGCTAGGAAATGTAATCCGAAGTCAACCGGAAACAACCAGTAGGTGGAATCCTATCGAAATCTTAGACAAGTCCCCTAGCTATAAAAGGTTTTTATTTCGAATGAGTCTCTGATTCGTCATCCATTACGGACTATAGGATTCATAATTTCGCCAACCGGAAGCAAGATGAGGATATCTACCTTCCAATAGAGGCATATGGATATCAGAAAGAAGAGGTATAGGGAGATCATCTGCCAACGATACAAGGTCTTTCCCTCCATGAACCCCCCAAAGTGGATAACCAGGTGCATTTTTGCCCTGTACTAAAACTTTGAAATCCCCTAGTCCACCAGGTCGCATGAGGTCTAACATTCCCATTCGATTCGAGTCTCTTTGAATTTGCCCTAGGCCCATTGAAGCAATTCGTGACATGAATTTTCTCAATCCTAAATTACTAAGAAACAAATTTTGAGTAACATATCCAATTGGCTTACAATTCAACTCCAATCCCTTTTGGATTAAAGTAGTGAAGTCCACCTGAGCAGTTATATCTTGTCTTCCTATGTTGATATAAGGATCATCATTTTGAGAATGTTTATAGAAACATGTAAGCGTTCCTCTAGTTTTCTCCTGGGAATACAATTCAGCCGCCTGACTACCGTAATCTATTGATAACATATATCCTGTGTCCAAAATATTTACCGCTTCTTCAATCCAATTCTCTATACCCAAATTAATTTCAGCAGAATTTCCTTCGTGCAGTTCTACGTCTAGTTTCCTGAGTCTTTTCTCTAACTCTGGAGTGGAAGGTTGGTCCAAATATTCCCTGAATTGACCTTCCTCAATTGTGACATAAATCTCCTTTAGTTCACCATTTTGCATTTGAACCCTATGCACTGGAAATGTATCAAATAGCTCATTAGATAAAATACATCCTTCTATCGGTTTTAATGGCAATCGATTAGCAACTACCCTGTCAACCAATCTATGAGAAGTTAAAGGCAGGTTTTCTTCAATACCAGGGTTCATCCTAAGATCCAAACACAAATAATTTAGCGTTTTTTGAAAATCCTTAGGGAGGTGCTCAGTATAGTTAAGCAAGTCGTAGCATAATAAACCTGACCCAGCTCCAACCTCTATTATCCAAAACGGATCTGGCTTACCCATTAGTGACCACATTTGATAAATCTGTATTGCTAAAAGCGCTCCAAATGCTGGATGCGCGCCAGGAGCAGTATAAAAGTCGCCTTTGGGGCCCACCGGATTCGAATACCTATAGTACCCATCATCAGGACAATAAAGAGCTATATCCATGAAGCGAGCAAATGTTATAGCTCCTTCATTCCGTATTAGCCTATAAATTTCTGATTGAGCCCCGTTTATCATCACACCTCCCTGCTTGAGAATCAAAAAAGGCCCCTCGGGACCTAATTAACAGGGGAAATATAATACCAACTTATCTAAAGTCTATCTTCAAAAGGAACATACTCCAAATCCATTGACCCGGTATATTCAGCGAGCGGTCTGATCAATATATTATTTGAATACTGTTCCATGCACTGGAGGGTCCAACCAGGGATACGTCCAAGAGCAAACATGGGTATAAATAAATCTTCCGGTATTCCTAGCAGATAGTATATTGCACCAGCATAAAAATCGACGTTCACAAACACACCCTTCGCTCTCAGAGGTTTCATCGACTCATCTTCTAGTCGAGTAAGTATTTGAAACCATTCAGGATTTCCCTTTTCCATTGCCAAAGCATGTGCCCGATCCCTCAAATGACGAACTCTAGGATCTTCAACCTTATAGACCCTGTGCCCAAACCCCATTACTCTTCCACCGTTTTCTACTAAATCGTTAACATATTTTGTCGTATTATCTGGATGTCCTATTTCAAGTGCCATCTTCATTACAGACTCGGCTGCACCACCATGAGCAGGTCCCTTCAAAACTCCAATCCCCCCAACTATTGCGGCATGGAGATCAGTAACAGTGGATGCAGCAACTCTTACCGCGAATGCAGAGGCATTAGGGCCATGTTCAGCATGAATAATGAAGTCCACATCCATCAGTTTCATTTCATCGTGGCTAGGCTTCTTATCAAACAGCATATATAGAAAATTTCCAGCATGATTCAAACTCGGATCTGGATCAACGGGATCCAATCCTTGTCTCAATCTGTGATGAGTTGCCACAAGCGTGGCTGATTGAGCAGTAAGACGAAGTCCTTTTCTAATTGCCCCTTCCACGGATTTATCAGAAACATCTGGGTCAAACGAAGCAAGTGCAGAAACACCAGTCCTTAATGCATCCATGGGATGGCTATCTTTAACCAGTCTAAGAACTTCTACGATCTCTTTAGGAAGAGCCCTGTTATCCCGCATCATGGAATCCATCTGGTCCAGTTGATTCTTATTGGGAAGGGTTCCATAAAGAAGAAGGTAGACCACTTCCTCAAAGGTCGACTTTTCAGCCAAATCATGGATGTTATATCCACGGTATAATAATTTGCCGACCTGGCCATCTATGAAGCTAGCTTGAGTCGTGTCGAAGTAAACGTCTTTAAGGCCGCGACTTAAATGTTGAGCCTTAACTTCCATGGATAAAGCTCCTTATAGGAATGGGGTGAGCGCGATACTGGGAGACAACTAACGGGAGTAGTAGCCTTATATTCGACAATTCTCCCATCCGCGGATCGGATTCTAACATTGGGTAATTGGGGTGTCAACTTGGGATAATCCTCGTTTAACCTATCATATATTATGATTCTGGTGTTACCATATGAAGCTAGATTATTGCCATTGCACGGTAAAATTGACTTTACCAGGAGGGGTGGCCGAGTGGACGAAGGCGACGGTCTTGAAAACCGTTATAGGGGCAACTCTATCGTGGGTTCGAATCCCACTCCCTCCGCCAGTTTATCGAATACACCTGCCTTGTATTGGCATTTAAATGCCTCATTACTGCTCTATTTAAGAACGGATCCATTTCTGTTGTTTGATGTATAATATGATAGTGTAATTAGATTGATTAGTTGGAGTCTGATTTATTAACTTTGTCTTCATCTGCAATCCTGAATGCCACGAATTAAATGTTTAGGAGAGTTCAATGATTAGCTCAAAAGCAATGGGTTGGATGCTCATAATGGGCATTATTGCATTCGCAATTATGACACTTAGCTGGGCCATACAAGGTAACCAAAATGGAACCGCTGAAACAGTAGCTTGGGCTGCAGCAAGCAGCGACTGGGAAAATGTAGGGATGGTTAGGATGCTTGGGCTTTTCCTAATGACTGTATTTATGACGGGGTTCATATCCTGGGCTCGCAGTATCAATAACTCAAGTAGTGCAATAGCCATAGGCTCAAACTTTGCATTGTTCAGCGTATTACTGCTTTGGGTTGGATTGATCTGCTCAATAGCAGGGTATGATACAGCATCAGATAATACATCTGCCGCTTTCGGACTGATAAAACTAGGCAACATAGCTAGTTGGTTCTCAGGCACTCTAGTTGGGCTTAGTTTCTTCCTAATAGGCTTGAGCTCCTACAGACAAAAGGTTGGAGTACCTACATTGACCGGACTCCTCGCTATAATGGGTCTTGCTGCAACCGTAGGTAACTTCATATTATTTTGGGTTTGGATCGGTGCTTTTGGACTGGGAATGCTTATTCTAGCAATCATAGGACTTCAAAAAATCAAAGGCGACTAGACAACCGGACTACAAGTTTTGAAAATATTAGTCAGATTTTTTGCCATCTATCGTGAAAGATCCGGAGTCTCTAAAAAAGTTTTTCAGATGCCTCCGGGCTCAAGGGTCTTGGATCTGATCAATGCACTACATGCCCAGTATCCAAATCTGGCTCCCTCTGATGTTCAAATTGTAGTTGCAGTCAATAACGAATACGCATCAGAACAATCAATGTTGAAAAATAACGATGAGGTTGCCCTTATTCCCCCCGTCAGTGGAGGCCAATCGTGATAATAGTAACTCGAAAAACTCTGTCTCCAGACAAGATTACTAGCGCTGTCAGAAAGGAAACAAACGGGGCAACAGTTACATTTCTGGGAACTACTCGTAGGCTATCAGAAGGAAAACAAGTATTGTACCTTGAGTACGAATGCTATGAATCAATGGCAGTTAAAAAATTAGAGGAGATTAAGAAGGATATCTCTAAGAAATGGAAGGTGGAAGGTATTGCCATAGCTCATAGATTTGGACGTGTCGATATTGAAGGTATTAGTTTAATTGTAGCAGTCGGGTCTCCCCATAGAATGGAAGCTTTCCAAGCTTGCATGGAAATTGTTGACAGAATCAAACAAGACGTACCAATTTGGAAAAAAGAGGTCTTTTCTGATGGAGAGATTTGGGTTGGTTCTCAAGGTATTTAACCCAATACAAATTGATATTCCAAATAAACAAAAGGTAATACTAAAAGGAGCATAAAATTGGCAACTTACCATATAACCCATAGCCATACCCCTGAAACTTGCTTCGGCCCCCCAAACGAAGATCCCGAAATGATGTCCCTATGGAAACAAGTTGGAGCAAACGCTAAAGAACACAATGTTAATATAAAGTTCTTTAAAATGAATCCTACCGAACACATCATTTTTATTTTGGTAGAAGCTGAAGACTATGCCGATGTGGAAAAAACGATAGGTCAATGTAAAAAAACCGGGGATTTCACAATAACACCTGTAGTAGACCAAATATTTTTCTGATCACCTTCGTAGCGAACCTTCACTATGTTACAGGTGGGCTATAATCAAAATCTCCAAATTACATATAAAATCATCTAAAAGAAGTCATGCTTGCCACTGGACAATATTTACTGCATAATTGTTGAGTAGTTTCCCTGGTGGTTAGAGCGGGGCGGTACCACCCGTACCCATCCCGAACACGGAAGTGAAACTCCCCAGCGCTGACGATACTGCCTTGGCAACAGGGTGGGAAAATAGGCCACCGCCAGGGGTTACTAAACTATTAAAATCATTCAATCAGGTCGCTTTAACAATCCAAATCCGAAACTGAATTCAGGTAAACCTAGTATTCATAGATTCGAGCAATAAAAATAATCTAAAATAAAGCTAGTAGAAATTCTTTTTGTAATATCTTTACATGTAGTCTAAGGGGAACAATCAATGTCCAGTAGATTCGAAAAATTCTCTGAACGGGCCCGAAAGGTCCTTACCTTAGCGCAAGAAGAGGCCCAGCGCTTTAGCCACAACTACATAGGTACAGAGCATATTCTCCTAGGTTTGGTCCGAGAACCGGAGGGAGTTGTCCCTCGAGTGTTAGTAAACCTGGGAATTGATCTGAATAAAGTGCGCGCGGCGGTAGAATTCATTATTGGACGTGGTGAAAAACCGATAGAAGGGGAAATAGGACTTACCCCAAGAGCAAAAAAGGTTATTGAACTAGCCGTAGACGAAGCGCGTAGAATGAGTCACTCTTATATTGGAACTGAGCACCTCCTTGTCGGCCTACTCAGAGAAGGAGAGGGGGTTGCTTCAGGAGTTCTCGAAAGCCTTGGTGTAACTCTTGAAAAGGTTAGAACTGAAACACAAAAGGTCTTGGGTCAAAGCACAGGAGCAGGAGCCCAAGGAGGCCGTACGTCAACAAAAACTCCCACGTTGGACCAACTGGGAATCGATTTGACAGCCGCAGCTAGAGCATCAAAGCTGGATCCCGTAATTGGCCGAGAAAAAGAGATAGAACGAGTAATCCAAATCATTAGCAGGCGAACCAAAAACAACCCGGTCTTGATAGGTGAACCCGGGGTAGGGAAAACGGCCATAGTTGAAGCCTTAGCCCAACAAATTGTGTCCGGAAATGTGCCTGAAACCCTTCAAGGAAAGCGTCTCTTGACTTTAGATATGGGAGCTTTGGTAGCTGGCACCAAATATAGAGGGGAATTTGAGGAGCGATTAAAAAAAGTTATTGAAGAAATGCGTAGCTCAGCAAACTGCATATTATTCATAGATGAAATGCATACAATAGTTGGAGCGGGAGCTGCAGAGGGAGCTGTTGATGCAGCAAATATTTTGAAGCCTTCGCTTTCAAGAGGTGAGCTCCAAACTATAGGAGCTACCACAATGGATGATTACCGAAAATATGTCGAGAGGGATCCTGCGTTAGAAAGACGCTTTCAACCAGTCATGGTTCCTGAGCCTAACGTTGAAGAAACAATAAAGATTCTTAATGGCGTTAGATATCGATATGAGGAACATCATGGCGTAACCATCACCGACGAAGCACTAGCCGCAGGAGCAAATATGGCGGCACGGTTCATACCAGACAGATTCCTTCCTGATAAGGCAATAGATTTAATTGACGAAGCTTCATCCAGAGTGCGACTTCGTCATAGTAACCCACCACTTTCACTTTCTGAAACCAGAAGGGTTCTTGAGAGTGTCCGCAAAGAGAAGGAAGATGCTATTCAAAATCAACAATATGAATATGCTGCAGAGCTTAGAGATAGAGAACTTCGATTAGAAGAAAAACTCGATGATCAGAAACAAGAATGGGAAGGGGAAAAGTCTCAAGAGCAACCAGTTGTCGGCGAGGAAGATGTCGCCCAAGTAGTAAGCATGTGGACTGGAATTCCTGTTACAAAACTCGCAGTTGAGGAAACTGAAAGACTCCTTAATATGGAAGAGGAACTCCATAAACGAATCATTGGCCAAGATGAGGCTATACACAATATATCTAAAGCTGTCAGGCGCGCACGGGCCGGGTTGAAGGATTCAAGAAGACCTGTAGGAGCATTTATGTTTCTTGGACCAACAGGTGTAGGAAAAACTGAGCTCGTCAGGGCATTAGCCGAATTCATGTTTGGTAGTGAAGAGTCCATGATCAGACTAGACATGTCAGAATTTATGGAACGTCATAGCGTATCCCGTCTGATTGGAGCTCCACCTGGTTACATAGGCTTCGAAGAGGGAGGGCAGTTAACCGAGGCAGTTAGACGTAAATCTTATTGCACCATATTGCTTGACGAGATTGAAAAGGCTCACCCTGAAGTATTTAACATACTTCTGCAAATATTTGACGACGGACATTTAGCAGACTCGAAAGGTCGTAGGATAGACTTTCGAAATGCTATCATAGTTATGACCAGCAACTTAGGCTCTGATCTTATTCGCAAAGATAACGCCATGGGATTCTCAGTTAAATCTGATGAGGCCAAAAGTGGCGAACAAGCTTATTCAAGAATGAAAGACAAGGTTTTGGAAGAGGTAAAAAGGTTTTTCCGACCGGAATTTCTTAATAGGATAGATTCTACCGTTGTATTCCATCCGCTAAGCAAAGATCACATCCTAAACATTGTGGATCTCCAGCTGAAAGAAGTAGAGTTACATCTTAATGAAAAGCGAATAACCCTTGAAGTCGACAAAAAGGCAAAGGAATATTTAGCCGAGAAGGGATATGACCCTAACTTTGGAGCGAGACCTCTTAGGAGATTAATACAAAATGAGATAGAAGATACGCTTTCTGAAGAACTCTTATCTGGAAATCTCAAAGAAGGAGACAAAGCTGTTATGAGTATTAAAGATGGCGCCTTGATTGTTAAAGTGCGGTCACCTTTAGTAACGACTTCATCATAACTATCTACCACAAACTAGCCGTAACTAAATTATAACTGCGTAAGTTTATGTAAACCTTCACGTCAAATCTAAAGTAGTCTATTTGATATAATAGATTTTAGGCTTAAGCAAGGATTAGGTTCATTGTCAACAACTCGCCACAAGACTCAGTTTTTTTGCGCAGGATGTGGCCATGAAAGCCCCCGTTGGATGGGATTCTGTCCTGCTTGTGGCGAACGCTCCCCACTAATTGAAGCTCCAAAGCTTCCAAAATCTCATGACTCTAAGTGGACTTTTGGAGAATCCTCAGCTCCCAAAGAGTTATCAGAAGTTTCTACGAAAGATTATTGGAGAATATCACTTGGATTTCAAGAAATGGACCACGTCCTTGGAGGGGGATTAGTAGCAGGATCACTAGTGCTGTTTGCAGGAGAACCTGGAGTCGGAAAGTCAACATTCCTATTGCAAGCAGCTAATTTCGTTGCTGAAACTAATTCCAAGGTCCTATATATTTCAGGAGAGGAATCTGAACATCAGATAAAATTGCGGTCCGAGCGGCTTAATCTGAGTGGCACAAATGTATTTATGCTAGCAGAAACGGAAGTGGAGTCTATAATTCAACACCTAGATAACGTTAACCCTTCTTTAGCGATCATAGATTCAATTCAAACCCTCTTCACACGCGAATCTCAATCAGGTCCAGGTAGTACGGTTCAGGTAAAAGAAAGCACATTACACCTGATGAGGTGGGCCAAGTCTTCCGGCACCCCCATTCTTCTAGCAGGCCATGTTACTAAGGAAGGATCAGTAGCTGGGCCCAGGGTCCTGGAACATATGGTAGATGTGGTTTTGCACCTTGAAGGAGAAAACCTGGGATCACTTCGACTTTTAAGAAGCGTCAAGAATCGATTTGGATCTACTAATGAAGTAGCATTATTCGAAATGACCACGGATGGATTAAAGGAGGTGGCAGATCCGTCATCTGCATTGTTAAACGAGCGTAGCGAAGGAGCGATAGGATCAGCAATAGCTCCAATAATAGAAGGAAGTAGGGCTTTTCTCCTAGAAATTCAAGCTCTTACGTCTCCTTCTGTCCTTCCTATGCCGCGTCGCACAACCAATGGTATAGACTATAATCGCATGATAATGATGGCAGCCATCCTTGGCAGAAGAGCAAGCCTGAATTTGGCAACCCAAGATATTATTGTTAACGTAGCTGGAGGCATGCGATTATCAGAACCAGGCGGGGACCTTGCTTTAGGGTTAGCAATCGCATCTAGTGTCCAAAACCAACCAGTAGAAAATTCCATGGTTGCAATTGGAGAAATAGGGTTAAATGGAGAGTTAAGGTCGGTTCCTCAACTTGAGCAACGAATACGAGAGTCTGCTCGAATGGGATTCTCTTTATGTCTCTTGCCAGAATCGGCTCGTGCTAAAACCCCAAATATCCCTGGTATTACCCCTGTATATGCTAAAAACATTAAGCAAGCCATCAAGATGGCTATTAGGATATAATCCTCGTCATGTCAAAGGTGAACAAAATAATCTCTGACAATGTAATCAGACCGAGTCCTTGACCATAACCATTTGGTTTCGTACAATTGTTGACTCGTGGCGGCAGAACCGTCACGTTTCTGTGTTATCAAGCGGATTCGGGCCCCAGTGGCGCAATGGTAGCGCAGCCGACTTGTAATCGGCAGGTTAGTGGGTTCAAATCCCCTCTGGGGCTCTGACCCTCAAAAATTATATGGCGGGCATGCAAATATCCATGCTGAAATGATTGGAGATGGTTAATGCCTGTGCTAAACTATAGAGCGACCCCTAGCAGGGGTGGGTGAGTGGTTTATACCACCAGACTGTAAATCTGGCGCTCGAAAGGGCTTCGGGGGTTCGAATCCCTCCCCCTGCACCATAGGTGCGGTTTAAAACATATAGTGACTAAATACCTGCCCACATAGCTCAGACGGTAGAGCACATTCTTGGTAAGAATGAGGTCGGCGGTTCAAGTCCGCCTGTGGGCTCCAGAAAATGGCAAAATATAATATGACAAAGACGAAACGAAACGGAGGTGCCTAAATGGCTAAACAAACATATGATCGTTCTAAACCCCACCTAAACGTGGGAACCATAGGTCACGTTGACCATGGAAAAACTACCCTAACTTCAGCTATGAGCTATACATTAGCTAGCCAAAATACAGGCACTACTGTCAGGTCGTTTGATTCTATAGACAACGCTCCAGAGGAAAGAGCAAGAGGAGTCACAATCAACATTGCTCACATAGAGTACGAAACAGAAACTAGACACTATGCACATGTAGACTGTCCCGGTCACGCGGACTACGTAAAGAACATGATTACTGGTGCTGCTCAAATGGATGGAGCTGTTCTGGTGGTTAGTGCACCAGATGGACCTATGCCTCAGACTAGAGAACACATTCTTCTAGCACGACAGGTAGAAGTCCCTAAGATAGTGGTTGCACTTAATAAAGTAGACTCCATGGAAGACGAAGAGCTGCTTGAATTAGTAGAATTGGAAGTTCGAGAATTGCTTAGCCAGTATGGCTTCCCAGGGGATGACACCCCAATAACACGTGTTAGCGCTTTGAAAGCACTAGAAGAACAGGAAGCCGGCCAAACTGATGGCCCCTGGAGTCAAAAAATACTGGAACTGGTTAAATCGATGGAAGACTATATTCCAGTCCCAGAACGAGAAAAGGATCGCCCATTCTTGATGCCGGTTGAAGACGTGTTCGGAATTAAAGGAAGAGGAACAGTCGTTACCGGTCGAGTAGAGAGGGGAACTATAAAAGTTGGGGAAGAGGTCGAAATCGTAGGTTTCGGCAAAATCACCAAATCTGTGGCCACTGGACTCGAAATGTTTCATAAAAACATGGATGTGTCTGAAGCAGGCGACGCTGTTGGTGTTCTACTAAGAGGAATCAACAGAGAGGATATAGAACGAGGAGAAGTTCTGGCTAAACCGGGGTCAATGAAACCCTATGCCAAGTGCAGAGCTGAAGTATACGTACTCAGCAAAGATGAAGGGGGAAGACATACTCCATTCTTCACCGGATACAAACCTCAGTTTTACATCCGCACTAGTGATATTACTGGTGATATCAAGTTGGATGACGGGGTAGAGATGATAATGCCCGGTGATAACACAACAATTGAGGTCAACCTAATGTACCCCATAGCCATGGAAGAAGGCCTCCATTTTGCAATCAGAGAAGGAGGCAGAACAGTAGGAGCTGGGGTAGTAACCCAAGTACTAGATTAAACTATGGCCAAAAAACGAGGAGATGTCAGGGGAGTAATTACCCTCCAATGTTCTACCTGTAGAGAACGAAACTACACAAGTTCTAAGAACCGACGTAATGATACACAACGGCTGGAATTGCGAAAGTTTTGTTCAAGGTGCCGAGGCCATCATATGCACCGAGAGGTAAGGTAAGTTGGCTACAGGTCCATCAAGAGGAGGAGCTGCCTTTCGTAAACCCTCCCAAGGAGACGCCAGGGGTTTTAGGCCATTGGGGTTTTTAGGAGAAGTAGTTTCCGAATTGCGTAAAGCTGTTTGGCCCACGCGTGAGGAAACTACGCGACTAACATGGGTGGTGTTAATTGTTGCTGCCCTTGTTGGAGCAATACTTGGTATATACGACTTTACTTTAGCTCGAACACTTACGAAATATATAATTCTTCCTTAAATCATTCTAAGCATCACTACTAAATCGAATCGTAGACAAAATGGAACTTTCAGAACAAACAATTCAAGAATCGGAATGGTATATAGTACACACTTACTCTGGCCAAGAGGAGCGAGTCAAAAAATATCTGGAAATGCGCATCCAAAGCTTGGATATGCAGGACAGAATATTCCAAGTTGTGGTTCCAACAGAGGAAGAAGTCACCATCAGAGACGGGAAGCGGCGTTCCGAACACAAAAAGGTTTTTCCTGGATATATACTCGTTCAAATGAAAATGGACGATGAGAGCTGGTATGCAGTGAGAAACACACCTGGGGTAACAGGATTTGTATCTACGGAGGATGAGCAAGACAAAAGACCAAAACCAATCGCTCTAGACCCCAAAGAAGTCGAATCTATACTCAACCAAATAGAGTCTGGCCAACCAAAAATCACCGTTGGAGTTACAGAAGGCGAGATGGTACGAATTACAGCAGGGCCATTTACTGATTTTATGGGAATTGTTAATTCAGTAGACCCGGATAGATCTAGAATCAATGTTTTAGTATCCTTCTTTGGAAGGGAAACGCCGGTGGAGTTAGATTTCATGCAAGTAGAAAAAGTGTAGGTAAAATATGGCAAAAAAGATACGAGCCGTTATTAAACTTCAACTTGAGGCAGGTCAAGCCACTCCTGCTCCTCCTGTAGGACCTGCTCTCGGACAACACGGAGTTAATATAATGGCATTCGTCAAAGAATATAATGCAAGAACTGCAAAACAAGCTGGAACAGTGGTTCCAGTTCATTTGACAGTATTTGAAGATAGATCTTTCGCCTTTGTGGTAAGAACTCCTCCTGCTTCTGACTTAATACGAAAAGCTCTTAACATAGAGAAGGGAGCTGCCCAATCCGGTAGAGAAAGGGTCGGGCAAATTAGGCGTTCAGCTTTAGAGGAAATTGCCAAACAAAAAATGGCGGATTTGAATGCAAGTAGCCTTGATACCGCGGTCAATATTATTGCAGGAACTGCCCGCAGTATGGGAATTGAAGTAAGTGAGGAATAGACGTGCCAAAAAGAGGAAAAAACTTCCAAACAGCTATTAAAGCTATAGAAGAAAATAAAGAATATGAACTAGAAGAAGCTGTAGTTCTTTTGAAAGAAATTTCCAAAGTGAACTTTGACGCCACTGTGGAACTACATATGAGAACAAATGCGGATCCTCGTCATGCTGACCAGTTAATTCGAGGGGTTGCATCTCTTCCTAAAGGATTGGGTAAGCCAATTAGGGTCGTCGTTTTCGCTAATGGTGAAGCAGCGGATATTGCTAAGAATGCTGGTGCTGACTTCATAGGTGATGAAGACCTTATTAAAAAAATCGAGGGAGGATGGGTAGGCTTTGAAGTCGGACTAGCGGTCCCGGACATGATGAGTAAAATTGGTCGACTTGGCCGCGTTCTAGGCAGAAGGGGTCTGATGCCTAACCCAAGGACTGGCACTATGGTACAACCACAGGATCTTCCACGAGCAATTGAAGATGCGAAACGTGGTCGGCTGGAATATCGATTGGATAGGACGGCTATTATTCACAGTCCGGTAGGGAAAATTAGCTTCCCTGCCCCAGACCTAATAGAAAATATAGCCTCCCTAATGGACGCTGTGGTAAAATCAAAGCCTGCAGGAGTGAAGGGTACATTTATTAAGACTGCATTTTTGGCCAGCACCATGAGCCCAAGTATCCGACTTAATGTTAATAGCCTTCTCTCAGTTAAAATAGAATAGATATCCAAACCGCCCAAGACAGCGGGTCTCTATTGACAGGGTTAAATAAATAGCCCGCTCAGGCGCGAAGGAACGATGAACTGTAAAGTAATCACGATCCCCGCGCATAAGAGCGGGGATAATTTTTTGGAGGCATCAAATGCCAACAGAGCGAAAAATTAAACAAGTGGAAATGCTACAGGATAAATTGGATCGCTGTAGTATTGCTGTTGCTACAAACCCTACCGGGGTGGATGTAAATGGCATGAATGAAATTCGTAGCAAGCTTAGAGAACTGAATATAGAGTACAAAGTTGTTAAAAACACTCTTAGCTATATAGCTGCGGAACATGCAGATAGATCTGGTTTAAGAGACGTCGTAAAAGGGCCTACGGCGCTCGCATTTGGATACGGAGACCCAACAGAGGTAGCTAAAGCGCTTGAAGAGTATATACGGGTAAATCGATCCCCGTTAAATATTATTGGGGCCTTAATGGATAATCGTGCACTAAATAAGGAGCAGGTTTATCAATTAGCAACTTTGCCCCCAAAGCCAGAAATCATATCAAAGATGCTTGGAAGTTTGCAGTCTCCAATATCTAAACTCGTAGGCTCTCTACAAAATCCTATGGTAGGGCTAGTTTCAACTCTTGATAACACTCTACGAGGACTTGTAACAGTAATAGATCAAAGGGTTCAACAACTGCAAGATAAATAACTTAGCCTGATAAAACATCAAAAATAATACAATGGTTACTAGGAGGAAAAATGTCAAAGGATAAAATACTTGAAGAAATAAAGAAAATGTCTGTACTGGAGCTATCTGAGCTCGTTAAGGATTTAGAAGAAACATTCGGAGTATCAGCTGCAGCGCCTGTTGCAGTGGCAGCAGTAGCAGCTCCAGCAGCTGGAACAGACACAGCCGCTCCAACAGAAGAAGAGAAGACCGATTTCACCGTTACTCTAAAGGATATCGGCGCTAATAAGATTAACGTTATTAAAGCAGTTAGGGAAATCACCTCACTCGGGCTTCGAGAGGCCAAAGAATTAGTGGAAAGTGCTCCTAAAGCAGTAAGTGAAGGCGTTTCCAAGGAAGAGGCTGCTGAAACACAAAAGAAGCTTCAAGAGGCCGGAGCCACCGCTGATATTTCTTAGGGCTCAGCAAGATCTAGGGTTAATCCCCTCAAGTAATCAAATCTGCAGATAACCAAGTCTTTCTAAATAGAAAGACTTAGAATCTAGGATATTGCGGATTCAGAGGAATATAAAAGTCCTCTGAATCCGAAGGTCGTAGCTGTACCCCATAAAGTTTTTCCCTATAAAAGAATGTGTGTTCTAGTGCAATTTATTATTTGCATAATGGTTTCTCTACTGCACTAACCATATTTAATCTAACGATAAACTAAATATAAGACTGGGAGCGCAAATTGAAACTGATAAATTATCTTATTCTGAGCTTAGTAATCACAGCCGTAGGCATAGCTTGCGGAGGAGGCGATGCTGCCCCACCACCAGCAGCCCCAGCGCCGGCTGTTACTACAGCTGCTGTTCCTACTACTGCTCCAAAGGCAACTGCAATCCCCGCGCCGACAGCAACGCCGATGCCTGTGCCGACAGCAACGCCGATGCCTGCGCCGACAGCAACGCCGATGCCTGTGCCGACAGCGACGCCGATGCCTACGCCAACAGCTACACCAAAGCCTCCGGTTCCGACATCTGCCCCGACGTCGACCCCTACACCTCGACCTACGCCTACAGCTACACCTAAGCCAACCCCAACGGCTACGCCGACACCAACTCCTATACCAACGCCGTATGCTGGACCAAATTT
>CAZPLA010000042.1:0-2326 GCA_964587385.1 uncultured Dehalococcoidia bacterium
ACTTGCTAAACAAATGAAGGACATGGTCCGGGAAAGATTGAACGGCGGCGCATCTGAAAAAGAGATATTAGATTTCTTCGTAAGCAGGTACGGTGAAGATGTGTTGGCGGCACCGCCCCCCCGTGGGTTCAACCTCACAATATGGATCGTTGGAGCACTTGCACTACCTACAGCAATACTAATCCTAATACTGACCCTTCGTTCTATGAGAAACACAGCTAAACACCAATCTTCATACAAAGAAACCTCTAGTACTAAGGGTATAGACCAATATCTATCCCAAGCAGATAAGGAAATATCTGACTTCTTAACTAGTAAAAACAAAAATGACAAATCAGATGAGGTATAAGTGGCAGAAGTAGGATCTATATCCCTATATATAGCACTGGCTCTATCATCTTACGGCTTAATAGGATCAGTTTTAGGTAAGATGTTCCATTCTTCCCAACTTCAGCTTAGTGCATTGAGGACAGCTTATCTAATCCCAGTGGCTCTCCTGATTTCTACTGTATCGTTGGTTATAGCATTTCTCCGTCATGATTTCCGCCTCGAGTATGTAGCTGATCACAGTAATCTAGCCATGGACCCAATCTATACCTGGGTGGCGTTTTATTCCGGAAATGAAGGATCATTACTATACATTGCACTGGTGCTGTCGTTGCTAACAGTAATTACCGTTTACTTCATGCCAAAGGCTCTGGAATCGATCAAGTCGTATACTTTCGGAATACTGGTCGGAATATTGACCTTCTTCCTTGCTGTAATGACTTTCATGGCAAATCCTTTTGCCACACTACCTTTCATACCTGGAGACGGGCAGGGAATAAACACTCTTCTTACTCACCCAGGCATGTTTTTCCATCCACCGATGCTAATGGCAGGTTTGGTTGGGATTTCCGTACCATTTTCAATCGCAATGGGGATGCTTATAACTGGGAATATTTCAAACAATTGGGTCGAACTTGGTCGCGTCTGGAGTTTAATAATTTGGGCAATATTGGCCATAGGACTCCTGTTGGGCTCATGGTGGGCCTATACAATCTTAGGATGGGGAGGATATTGGGCCTGGGACCCTATAGAAAACGTTGCATTAATGCCATGGCTGGTTTTGACTGCGTTCATTCATTCGATAATGGTACAAAAGAGACGAAACCTATTCAAAATATGGAATATTGTATTAATTAATATCGCCTTCACTATGGCGTTCTTTGGGATATTTATAAACCGTGGAGGACCGGTAGTTTCAGTGCATTCGTTTGCATCTTCCGCGTTAGGATGGGTATTCCTAGGCTTTTTAGCGTTTAGCTTAGTATTTTCGTTCGGAGTATTCTACCTGCGAAGGAAACACCTTAAAGGCACATCTTCATTAGACTCAATGTTGTCTAGAGAAGCATCATTCCTAGCAAACAATATCCTTCTACTAGCGATCGCTTTTGTTACACTTTGGGGCGTAGTCTTCCCACTAGTATCACAGGTTTTCCAAGGCACAACTGTGACAGTGGCTGCACCGTTCTACAATCAGGTAAATGGGCCTTTATTCTTCGTACTAATATTCCTCATGGGTGTAGGCCCATTAATTCCTTGGAGAAACTCATCTTGGAATAGTTTACGAAAAGCTATTCAATTACCTGGATTGATAGCAATCGCACTAATAATATTCCTATTACTTATGGGCATAACAAAACCTTTCGCATTCTTAAGTTATGGCTTGTGTGCCTTCGTTACTACAGGAATATTGAGAGAATGGGTAAAAGGCACGCTGTCGCTTAAGGATAAAGGTCATAATTACGCTTCAGCGTTCATTAGGCTAGTTGCCGCAAATCGGCCAAGATATGGAGGCTATGTAGCTCATCTAGCCCTAGTATCTCTGGCTTTAGGAGTCATAGGGTCTTCTTTTTATGGAATACAAAAGGATGTGATACTAGCTAAAGGCGAGTCGGTGACCGTAGATAAGTATCATGTCGAATATATTGAAACCCAGGTCTTAATTAGAGCCGACAGGACCGAATTCCTGAACTACTTAAAAGTAAACGACGGGGAAAATAGGGACATAAATATGATGGCTTGGAGAGCATATTATCCTGAACAAAATATGGCGGCAACTCGGGCTGCGATTAAGTCGACCCTTATAGAAGACCTGTACATTGTTTCAACAGAAGCTCTAGAAGACGGGAGAGTCGCTTTTAGAATACTTGTTAATCCCTTGGTTTGGTGGATGTGGTTTGCCGGCCCAATACTGGTTATGGGTACTTTAATTGCACTCTGGCCACAAAGTACTGTCAGCCTTTCAAGATCAGATTATCCTATATAGATAATTTAGTATCAG
>CAZPLA010000043.1:0-1582 GCA_964587385.1 uncultured Dehalococcoidia bacterium
AGGTAAAAAACGATGTTTTTGGTCCTCAGTGCCAAATTCGCTGACTAAATATGCCATGATTAGGTGGGAGTTAAGGATGCCGGTCAAACTCATCCATGCCTTGCTGATTTCTTGGATAATAAGGGCATAGGTCACGGTGTCTAAACCCAGGCCGCCAAATTCCTCAGGAATGGTAGCCCCGAATAGCCCCATTTCTTTCATGCGATCGACTAGTTCATCGGGATAAAGATCTTCATGTTCGTACGAACTTGCTATAGGAAGCACTTCACGCTTTGCAAATTCACGAATTGTGTTGATAATGCCACGTTGAGCTTCAGTTAGCCGGGCCATGATTAACTCCTAGCTGCTGTTGAGCATCGATAGTATAGCTCTTCAGAACATTAACGTATTTTGCACTAGAATGTACCGACTGAACAAATACGATTCTTAAAAGAGAGGCAAAGGATGACAAACCCCCGTCGCAAAGTGTTCATATTTTCGACAGCAGATCCAACAGGTGAAACGCATTCTCAGTTAGAAGCAGCTGGCTGCGATCTGGTGTTTGGCAAGTCGGATATTAATACCCCCATAGGCAACACTAATGAAAGCCTGCAGGAAGGGGCCAGAGGATGCGATGCATTAATAGGCACATCAATAAAAGGTGCACGAATTTCTCGAAGTGTTATGGAAGCTTCAGATAATCTGCGAATTGTAGCGAAATACACCATAGGTGTCGATGAAATTGACGTAGACGATGCAACTGATATGGGTATTTTGGTAACACATAGTCCGACCGAATCGAATTATGGAGCCGTAGCAGAAGGTTGCATGGGAATGATGCTAAACATTCTCAAAAAGTCACGTCAACGCGACGAGTGGGTAAGAGGCGGGGGGTGGAGAGATGATTCTTTATTAAGTACATACATTGGGCGAAGGGAAGATGGCTATCCCGGAATAACCATAGGCCTAGTTGGGTTGGGAAGGGTTGGCGGGCGATTTGCCGAATTGTTACGACCGTGGAGGGCTAGGATAATTGCGTATGACCCTTACATAGAACAATCGAGGTTTAATGAGCTTGGAGTAGAAAAGGTAGATTTACATACCTTACTTAGGGAATCTGATGTTTTAAGTTTACATGTAGTGCTAAACAAAGAAACCTATCGAATGATCGGAAAGAATGAATTAGCAATGATGAAGGGAACAGCAATTGTGATTAACACCTCCCGAGGTGGAGTGATCGATGAAGACGAATTGGCGGAAGCTCTACAAAGCGAAAGATTATCCGGGGCAGCTCTGGATGTATTTGAACAGGAGCCGGTAGATCCAGAAAATCCATTACTTTTTCTTGGGAATAAAACACTAGTTTCACCGCATAACATTGCAATGACACCTGGAGGAGGAATAGGACCGGGCATCCCATGGGCAACAGAGTCTGTTCTTAAAGCATTGAACGGCGAAGTCCCGGATAACGTTTTTAATAAAGAAGTAATACCGCTCTGGCTAGAGCGATGGGGGAAGAAATAGCAAATAAATTTAATGAAGTTAAATTAAAGCCTATAGCATTAAGATCAAATAAAACAGTCTATAGACTGTTTTATTTGAT
>CAZPLA010000044.1:0-1665 GCA_964587385.1 uncultured Dehalococcoidia bacterium
ATAGCTCAAGAAGAAGAGGAAAGCTTTACTAGAGAACTTCTCGAACAGGGATATTCGGTAAAAGATGTGCATGGAAAATTGCCTCCGAAGTTACAGGCGCAATACGAGGACTGGCGACGTAAAAAAGGCATGTAGGTAGTCAATTCCAATCCCAATTGTTGTTTTAAGCAGGTGGAATTTACAATAGTGAGGGCAATATGGTACGGCCAAATAGGACAAAGGCGAAGTTAAAGAACGGGGATGCAGTTTTTGGAGCCACAGTGAATCCTGTGGATGCAACACTAGTAGAAATGTTTGGTTATCTGGGATTTGATTTTGTCATTGTCGACTGTGAGCACGAGTTATTTAATGGTTCAGATTTGGAAAACCTAATTCGTGCTGGCGACATATATAATGTTACTACTATTGTTAGAATGCAGAATAATCCAGAATTCATTTTGCATGCTTTAGATAGCGGAGCACAGGGCATACTTGTTGCTCGGGTGAATAATATATCAACGGTTACGTCTATAGTAGATGCCGCAAAATTTTTTCCTGTAGGGAAGCGTACCTTATTTTATCGGGGTAGAGGTGGATCCTTTGGCGAAGATTTAGGATCCCCTAAAGAATGGACTCGCCAAATCAACGAAGAAACCCTTATAGGCTGTATCATAGAAGAGGAAGATGCTTTTAATAACTTGCAGGATATTCTTAGTGTCGAGGCTGTGGATTTTATAGACATCGGGCCATTGGATTTGGCCCAGTCTATGGGTTGGCCTTCTACAGAGAAAACTAATGATATGGTGGACGAAATCATTAGTTCTTCCTTAGCGGCTGGGAAAACAGTTGTATCTACCGGAAGCGTGAAAAATATGGGGTCTCAATTTAAGCGGGGTATTAGGGCTTTTACGATCTCACCGAGAACTATGGTCCAATCTGGAGCAAAGAATTTTTTACGGGAAGCAAAACAGATTGCGAGTCAGAAAACTGTAAAATAAATTCAACGGATAATTACAAAGTTTTGGATGAAAGCGCGGGAGTTATGCAGCAATGACCAAACGAATTATTGGCACTGGCAAGCAGGTCTACGAAGTAATATATCCATTCGCCAAATTGCCTTCAGGCATGTCTTTCGGCAACGTGAGCAATGTGGCATGTGATTCTAATTCTCGGGTGTACGCTTATCAACGAAAAGACCCACCAATTTTAATTTTCGATGGGGATGGTAATTTGCTTGAAACCTGGGGAGATGGACTCTTAGTGGATGCCCACGGTATCTTTGTGGATGATAGAGATGATTTGTTTTTGATTGACCGCGACGCTCACGAAGTCCTTAAGTTTGATCCACACGGTAAAATCTTGCTTAGAATTGGAAATAGAGAAAGCCCATCTTTGCAAACCCCTTTTAACCATCCAGCAGATGTAGCAGTGTCTTCGGAAGGCGACATCTTAGTGGCCGATGGTTACGGGAATTCTGTAGTACATAGATTTACTTCAGAGGGGAAATTCGTTGCTTCCTGGGGAGGACCCGGAGAAGAAGGGGGGCAATTCACTACACCTCACGGCATTTGGGTTGATCGTCTAGATCGCGTTTATGTTGCTGACAGAGAAAATAATTGCATACAAATATTTACGCTAGACGGAGTATTAATAAATGTCTGGCAAGATTTGTTCCATCCAATGGAT
>CAZPLA010000045.1:0-4453 GCA_964587385.1 uncultured Dehalococcoidia bacterium
ACACTGAAAGAAGGAGAATCATATATAAACTTCATGGAACACAATATTGAGGTGATAGTTTCAAATTTGATCGAATAATTAGCCAAGGTCTAACATGAGTGATAGGATATGACAATGAGATGCCCGTGTTTACAAGAACACTGTACCTGCTGCATCCAAGCTGTGGACGCATGCGTCGAATTCGATAATTTCTTGGCATTAGATAGCGTTTCCTTCGCTATACCTAAAGGCGTTCTTACTGGAGTTGTGGGGCCAAATGGCGGAGGAAAAAGTACATTATTTAACGCTATTGTCGGATTACAGCCAACTGTCCATGGCGAGATTCTGGTAGATGGATTGCCTCCCGGAAATGCACAAGGCAAAATCAGCTACGTGCCTCAAAGGGAACGGGTTAACTGGAGATTCCCGTTATCAGTGAGAGACGTTGTAAGCCTGGGAACTTCAAGAACTGGGTCTTTCCTTCAGAATCTCGGGTTTGGAGAAGATGCTAGGATCGAAGAATCACTTCGTAAAGTTGACATGTGGAAAAATCGAGATGAATTAGTATCCAACCTTTCTGGTGGTCAAAGACAACGGACATTTATTGCGCGAGCCCTGACCCAAGAAGCTGACATTTTAATTCTAGATGAAGCCTTTAGCGGCGTGGATATAGCATCCCAAGAAGGAGTAATCAATGTGCTGAGAGCACTTAGGGATGAAGGAAAAACCATTGTTGTAGCAACACATGACTTGAACACATTAGCAGACAGATTTGATTATGTATTATGTATTAACAGGCACATCTGCGCACATGGGAAACCTGAATCAGTTTTTACAAGAGAAGTTCTAATTGAACTCTATGGGTCACACGGAGAAATGTTTGCTGACCATCAGATAGGACAACACAACCATGCTGATTGATTCTATTTTTGAACCGTTTCAATACCAGTTTATGGTACGTGCTCTAATCGTATGTATTTCTATCGGCGTGATATGTCCCTTTTTAGGCGCACATGTCATAAACCGTGAAATGGGATTCATGGGTGACGCTCTATCACATGCAGTTCTTCCAGGAATTGTGGCAGCATATGCTATCGGATTCAGTCCTCTAGTTGGTGCTATCCCAATGGGGATAGCAGTCGCATTATTGATGGGCTTTATAGTCAAGAAAGCGAACATTTCCCACGATACTTCACTTGGAATCATGTACACAGGATTATTTGCGCTAGGCCTAATCCTTCTCTCAGTATTAGGTGGTACGCAGATAAATCTCGAAGATATATTAATCGGACAGGTTTTGAGTACATCTACCATGGATGTACTTGTAACCCTTGGGCTAAGTCTCCTTACTATTCTATTAATGATAGTATTTCATAAACGGATGGTTTTTGTAGGTTTCGACTACGAAGGGGCGATTGTAGCAGGATTGCCCGCCTCAAGAATCGATTATTTACTACTAGCACTTTTATCTATAGTTATAGTCGTATCTCTTCAGACAGTGGGCATTATATTAGTTGTTGCAATACTGATTACACCTGCAGCGGCCTCAAGCTTGATAGTTAAGCGCTTTTCCAGTGCAATTCTTCTGGGAATATTTTTCGGAGTTGCTTCAGGTGTAATAGGATTATACATTTCCTATTATTTCAACTTGCCGTCAGGTCCATCTATAGCCTTAACTTCAACCGCAATATTTACCTTGTGCTTCCTACATTATAGATTACGAAACACTTAAATCATTACCAATAGCCGCCTCGCATATTTCACAAGGGCATAGCGTTCTGAGAAACTTATGTGTGTATATTCCTGTGTAGTGCGTATCACTCCAGAGAAATTGGACAGCATAATTCCCAACAGATATTGAGTCTACAGGTTCAATCTCAACAGGAACGCTGTTAGCCTCCAATTTAACCGCACCGGTCATTTCATCCACACATTGCGCACAAGGACATCTCAAACGAAGCTCTCTAGGAGAAAATATGCTACGGTGCCCATCAGTCCAGGTTATAACAATGCTACCGCTATTTAACTGTATAGTTCTGACATCCACTAAGTCATCCACTCTTAAAATCTCCTTTAATATAACTAGTTAACTATACCATCAACGGTAAGTAATATGCAGGAAAGGGCAACACCTAGTCCATATATTGTTCCGAAAACTCTAATTGAAGGAGTAATTTTCATATGCTATACTCACCGTCGGCGGGGCGTAGCGCAGCCTGGTAGCGCACCTGCATGGGGTGCAGGGGGCCGTTGGTTCGAATCCAATCGCCCCGACCATCTTAGAGGTATAAAAAGTCCACGATATAAACTATTGAAGGATTTTTTAAACATTAAACAATACATGCATGACATCACCGTCTTTCAAAACGTATTGTTTTCCTTCCTGTCGTACCAAACCTTTCTTTTTTGCTTCCACTAAATTGCCATTTGCTACCAAATCCTCGTAGGCGATTACCTCGGCACGTATAAAACCTCGCTCAATATCCGAATGAATTTTACCTGCTGCTTTTTGAGCAATAGTATTCGCTTTAATCTCCCATGCTCTTACTTCATCCTCTCCCACTGTAAAAAAAGAAATCAATCCTACGACACCATATGAGGTTTTCACCATGCGTTCTAAACTCGACTCTTTTATTCCAAATGCGATTCGAAAATCCTCCTCATCGTTTGAATCCATTTGGGCAAGGTCCATTTCCAATTGGGCACACAAAGGCAAAGTTGCCATGTTTTGACTATTAATGCTTTTCAACAATTCCTGATCCAATTTTTCTACAATAGCTAGTTGATCTTCATCTATATTAGGAACAACAATAACAGGCTTCATTGATAGTAATCCAAACCCGCCCAACTTCTTTACCTCATCCTCAGAAAGTCCCTGATCTCTCAGAGCAATACCCGTATCCAAATTTTTCTTCACTGTCATCAATAAACTTTCTTCATTCTTTAAATGCTGTCGTTCTTGTAAACTCGCACCCTTATTTTCATGCTGAATCCGCTCTATTCTTCTTTCTATTATCCCCATATCTGAGATAATTAATTCCATCAGCATATTCCCAGCATCTCTGAGATAGTCAATTGTTTCATCCACATGGGCAACCGCCGGATTGTTGAAACATCTAACAACAATTAACAAAGCATCAACAGCCTGCAGTACATTCATGTATTCCCCTCCTATTCCTCGAGTTCGACCGAACCCTTCAGGCGGAGGAGGCACATCTGTATAAGCTATTTCTGCATTAACAACACGACGGGGCTGATATATTGTCGCTAATCGTTCTATCCTTTCATCCGGAACCTTTGCAACTCCAACATTTGCCTTATCCGAATAACCATCAATCGAAGCCTTCCCTTTAGTTATGGCATTAAATAAGGTCGTCTTACCGGAACGGGGCAGCCCAATAATTCCAATTTCCATATCTATCTCCGCTATTAATTTTGCATCACGCGAAGTAATCCTTAATACTCCGCAGATAATGTACGATTCTGATTGAATTTCAAGGAGCTATATAAAACACTAGCTTTCGACCCCTTCAGCTACTATCACATTGCTCTCAGATGATCCCTGTCTTATCTTCAATGCATCTGTATAGTCAGGAGAGTTATACCATCTTTTTAACTGAGCAATGCTCTCGAATTCCATCACAACCAGCCTATTAGGCGTCCATGTGCCCTCTACAACTTCCACATTTCCGCCTCTGACCAAGTATCTACCTCCATAGGTTTTCAAAATGTTAGGCGTTAATTTACTGTATTCCTTAAATTTATCTGGATCCTTAACATCAACATCTGCAATAACAAAGGCTGCCATACAAACCTCCTTAATTTAATAAATGCATACGCAAAACGATTGTGTCAAAAACAATCACTAGATGATAATTAATCTAATAAAACAAATAAATGTTAAAACATAGCCTACAAAAATATTCCTAACCCTCTAGCGATTACCGCAGTAATAAGTAGAAAACCTATTATCCACTTTAAGCCCAATATTAAAACTCCACTCTAAACTCAGTTGAATATAATTCTCTATAAATGTCACAAAACTCTATGATGCTTCAATTAAATCTACAATCAATTCGGCTAGTTTGCTCTCATTAAGAGCTCCAGTCCATCTCTTATGAATTGTACCATCAGGCCTAATGAAAATTGTTGTGGGCATACCAAAGATTCCATATGCTTCAGCAATTCCTGAATCCATTGTAGTTCCTGCTGGATAGCTTATACCTAATTCTGACAAAAGGCGTTTCCCATCTTCTTCTGTCCCCAACAACACAAACTGGCCTATATCAACACCTATTAATATTACCTGATCGTTGAAAACGCCATAGACTTTATCCATATCATTCATTTCTATTCTGCATGGAGGGCATAACCCAGCCCAAAAATTAAGTACTATTGGCTTGCCCAATGATAAAATTGAATAAAGCGTAGTTGTTTCACCATATTTCAGATTCCCAGTTTGATAAAACCGAAT
>CAZPLA010000046.1:0-26545 GCA_964587385.1 uncultured Dehalococcoidia bacterium
TTGGAGACAGTTTTGTTTTTGTTGGGGGTTCGGTGAATGTGGATAACGATGAAACTGGCAGATTAGTTGCGCTTAGAAAAGACAGAAGAAGTAGTAGTAGATTAGAAGAGGACGAATGGGAGGAAAATCTACCTGGCGCTATCATTGGAAGTCCTGTAGTCGCAAATGGTATGGTTCTTGTTGGATCTGAAGACGGTAATTTGTACGCATTTAGTGAGATTGATGGAGCAAGGCTTTGGATATTCCCTACAGATGGGTTAAGAGAAGGTAAAGAGAAAGATAAAAGGATTTGGTCTACTCCAGTTGTTAAGGATGAGATAGCGTATTTTGGTGCCATGGATGATTATCTCTATGCAATCTCAATTTCAAATGATGCAGGACTTAGCGCTGATGACAGAACTCTCTGGAAATTTAAAACGAACGGAGCGATTGTTACGAAGCCAATTATCATAGATGAATTGCTTATATTTGGTTCTTTTGATCGAAAAATCTATGCCCTTGACATTAGTGAGCCTAGTCACAGTAACAAGGAAAGACTACTGTGGTCGTACCAAGGGGATAATTGGTACTGGGCGGGTGTTGTTACTGACGGGTCAACCGTGTATGTTGCGTCCATGGACGGGAAAGTAAATGCGTTGCCAATAGATAGAAGGGAAAAAGATTTACCATTGTGGGAAATAGAATTGAATGATTCCATATCTTCCACTCCATTTCTAGCGGGTAGCGATTTGATTGTGGCCACTGATCAGGGAAAGATTTCGTTCATTGATTCATTTAGTGGTCAAGCTATCAAGGTAGCAAAAGATATAGATAGTGAAATTAGGGCACCATTGACTGGTACAGTAATCGGTGACTCTGCAATGGTGTATGTGGGAGACAAAGATGGTGTGGTTCGGGCAATTGATTTGGATGGATGGCGATTCAGATGGGAATTTGCAACTGCAACTAAGGAATAGATTGTGCTGGATGGAATAATATTTATTTGGAACGAAGGCATATTGAGGCCTATGATCAATAGCTTGGTCTTGCTGTACTCTTTGTTGTTCAACAATATGGGATTATCAATTATAGCTTTCACTGTTTTTGTTAGGGTTGCTACAACGCCATTGACTCTTAGACAAGTCCGACAGATGAGGTCTATGACGAAACTTCAGCCCCAACTACAGGCTATAAGGGATAAATACAAAGATGATTCAAAGAGGATTTCCCAGGAAACTTTGAGACTATACAAACAGGCTGGAGTAAGCCCGTTAGGTTGCTTGGGGCCTTTAGCCATTCAATTCCCTATTTGGATTGGTCTTTTCCAAGCTTTAATTCGTACGTTGCCTACGAATCCTGACAGATTGGTTTCTTTGTCAGATAATTTGTATTCATGGGTGCCTTTTGTTCATGAAGCGATACCGCTTAGTAGTTCATTCTTATGGTTGAATCTAGCTGAACCAGATCCAACTAAACTTATTATGCCTGTTTTGGTTGGAGCCTCAACATGGGTCCAGCAAAAAATGACTAGTGCACCTTCCACCGATCCTAGGCAACAATCGACTAATACGATGATGCTTTGGATGATGCCCATAATGCTTGGATTCCTTACTATGACATTTCCAAGTGGACTCGCTTTATATTGGGTAGTGTCTAATATTGTTGGGGTATTTACTCAATATTTTATTACTGGATGGAGTCCATTATTTACCAAGGCAGCATCTCAAGTTCCTGAAGTTCCTCAAGTTTCTGAGGACGATTCTAAGGAGGAAACGTCAGTCAATGGAGAACCAATTAATACGCGAAATAACGGCCAAGAGCGTCGAAGAAGCCATCGAGGTCGCAATGCACGAGCTCGACGTAGGCAGAGACGAAATTGAAATAGAAGTTCTAAATTCGGGACGGACCGGTTTCTTGGGAATTGGTTCAGAATTAGCGAAAATTCGTGCGCGGAGGCTCTCATCGCATGAGGATGCTGGATCTCGGGCAATGGAGGTCGTCTCACAAATCCTCAGCCATCTAAGTGCGTCTGCTACATGTACTTTAAAAAGTGCACATAGTGAGGAAAGCGGAGGACCATTAATAGATATAGATGGAGACGATTCGGGACTCCTTATAGGACGTCGAGGAGAAACCTTACGTGCGCTTCAGATGTTTGTTAACATAATAGTAAATAAGCAACGCGAAAAATTGGTGCGAGTGCAACTTGATGTTCAGGAATACAAGAAGCGTAAGGAAACCGCGTTGAGTGAAATGGCACGTAGAGTAGCCGATAAAGTGGTAGCAACGGGTAGGTCTAAAACTCTAGCACCAATGGGGGCAGCAGAGAGGCGAATTGTTCATGTGACCTTGGCGGGTGATCCTAAGGTTACTACTCTTAGCGATGGTTCGGGAAATGATAGGAGGGTAGCGATAAATCCTAAACGAGATTGATTAGAATTGATTGCCTATGCTGCAACAGATATAATGCCAGGGTGAATGAATTGGATGCTGACATAGATAGCCATCTGATTGAAGATAAACCTCATGATGAATGTGGGGTGGTTGGGGTATTTAAGAGAGGAACTAAAGCCGCTAATATAGCGGCCTTCGCTTTATATGCACTACAGCATAGAGGTCAAGAATCTGCAGGAATAGTTTCGTCTGACCAAGAGTCACTCTATATACAGACTGGGATGGGATTGATATCAAACATTTTTACATCTGAAAATCTATCAGCTTTGATGGGCGATATGGCGATAGGTCACACTCGTTATTCTACTACAGGTTCTAGCAAACTAATTAATGCTCAGCCATTTTTGGTAACCGGCGCCAATGGGGAATTAGCTTTAGCTCACAACGGGAATTTAATTAATGCCCTTGAATTGCGCGATAGTTTGGAAAACGATTGGAATGTTTCGTTTTCTTCTAGTACAGACTCAGAAGTTCTTGCGTATATGTTGGTCAATGCTCCTGGTAAAAACTGGGAAGAACGAATGTCATATTGCATGCGTAATTCAAAGGGGGCATTTTCAGCAGTTGTACAAACAAAGGATTCCTTGATAGCGTTCAAAGATCCATTAGGAATTCGACCACTGTGTTTAGGAAAATTGGATGGAGGATGGATCGTAGCTTCGGAAAGTGCGGCGATAGATCTTGTGAGTGGCGAGTTTATTAGAGAATTGGAACCTGGAGAAACAGTTATTATAGACAATAATGGTGTGCGTTCCTTCGTATGGCCAGGAAGAGATAATAGAGAAGCTCTGTGTGTCTTTGAACTAATTTATTTTTCGCGTCCTGATAGTGTCCTAGCCGGTTCTCGAATTTATTTGCAACGACGAGCTATGGGAGCACGCCTTGCTAAAGAATACCCCGCAGATGCTGATTTGGTTATAGGGATTCCCGACTCCGCTACGGCTGCGGCCATGGGATACTCAGAAGAGTCTGGAATTCCTTACAGTGATGGGCTAATAAGAAATCGCTATATAGGACGTACTTTTATAGAACCAGATCAGAAATCTCGGGATATAGATGTGAAACTTAAATTTAATAGTTTGCCTGAGGTGATAAAAGGTAAGCGACTAGTAGTTGTGGATGATAGCATCGTTAGGGCTACGACTACACCAATGGTTATTGATATGCTTAGGAAGGCTGGGGCAAAGGAAATTCATATGCGGGTATGTGCTCCGCCTATTAAATGGCCATGTCATTTTGGTGTTGATATGGCCACTCGCAAGGAACTTGTGGCAGCAAATCATTCTGAGGAATCAATACGTGAATTAATAGGTGCGGATAGTTTGGGATACCTCAGTCTAGAGGGTTTGCTAGAAGTAAATGCCGATAAAACAAAAGGGTTTTGCCACGCATGTTTTTCGGGTGAATATCCTATACCAATTCAACTTGAATTAGATAAGTTGACATTGGAGGATCGTGAATCTTAAGGAGGCCATTGCTGATTCAATTTTTGTTATAGTGACGCAAACAAAATGGTATTAGTTTATTGGTTTGTATGTTAACCCTATTTGTGTGGAGGTAAAGGTGGTTCCTTACTCGTATAAATCTGCTGGGATAGATCGTATTGAGACAGAAGACATTAAGGATAGGATAGCTAGTTTTGCTTCTATTACACATGGTGATAACGTAGTCAGGAGTTTTGGATCGTTTGCTGGGGTTTACCGTTTGGGTGGATATAACAAGCCTATGCTAATTTCCAGTACCGACGGTGTAGGAAGCAAGTTGAATATCGCTACTCTTTTAGATCATTATGAATCTATAGGAGTGGATTTAGTGAATCTTAACGTAAACGACATTATCACGTGCGGTGCAAAACCTCTTTTTCTCCTTGATTACATATCGATTGGAAAACTAGACCATCAGGTTATAGAGCCATTGATGCGAGGTATGGCTTGGGCTTGTAGAGAGGTCGAATGTGCAATAATAGGAGGCGAAACTGCTCAGGCTCCAGACTTATATAGAGGTAATAATTTCGATATAGCCGGAACTGTTATAGGTGTAGTTGAGGAAGACGCTATTATCGATTTCAAGAAAGTGAATAATGGAGATGTATTGCTAGGAATTCCATCTAGCGGGGTGCATACCAACGGCTTTACCTTGATAAGAAGTGTTTTTGATATTGATGAAAAGCCATCTGTTCTCTTTGATCATCACACGGAATTGGGTCATACGTTAGGAGAAGAACTACTAGTTCCGCATCGCAACTATTTTTCGTTATTGGAACCACACTTCGATAATATTAAGGCAATTTCACATATTACTGGTGGCGGTCTAATTGGTAATTTGCCTAGAGTATTACCCTCTGGGCTTTCGGCGGTAATTAATACGAATTCTTGGGATTTGCAACCTATTTTTTCAATGATACAGGCAAAAGGAGTAGACATGCTAGAGATGTATCATGTGTTTAATATGGGGCTAGGGATGGTTTTAATATGCGAACCAGACAAAGCGGATGGATTACAGGCCGTTATTCATGACTCAAATATCATTGGAGAAGTAGTTAACCAAATTGATGATCGTAGAGTTGTGTTTAATCCGACGATAGATTGAGGGTTGATTCAGAAAAGGTATAAGGATATGAGAGCTCTTTTAAGTGTTTCAGATAAAACAGGAATATTAGATTTTGCTAAGAAGTTGGTTTCGAATGGGGTATCTTTAGTTAGCACAGGTGGCACATATCAGATACTTACAACTCATTCTAAACTACCGGTGAAAAAAATCTCAGAATTAACTGGTTACCCAGAAATATTAGAAGGCCGTGTTAAAACGTTACACCCGAAAGTCCATGGTGGACTATTGGCTCGTAGAGACAAACTCGACCATATGAATCAACTTATTGAAGAGGGAATAGAAACAATAGATCTCGTCGTTTGCAATCTATATCCATTCGCTGAAACTATAGCGAGTCCAACGGTTACTATGGAAGAAGCTTTGGAGAATATTGATATAGGTGGACCTACTTTGTTGAGAGCGGGTGCAAAGAATTTTCCATTCGTTATTGTTGTTACAGATCCAGACGATTATGGCTGGGTAGGCCGGGAATTAACCGAGAATAATGTAACAGATGAAATGCGCCAGATGTTAGCGCAGAAGGCCTTTAGACATGTATCTCAATATGATTCTACCGTTGCAGCTTATTTATCTAATAGCAAGGATCGAAAGTTAGATTCAATACTAAATGTTAATTATAGAAAAGTTTTTGATTTGAGATATGGTGAAAACCCGCATCAAAACGCAGCTGCATACAGTTTTGATTCAGATTCTAAGGGGGTTTTACAAGCAGATTTGCTACATGGCAAAGAACTATCTTTTAACAACTTACTAGATGCTGATGCGGCTTGGCGTATCGTGAGCGAATTTGAGGACCAGACCGTTGCAGTCATAAAACATTCTAATCCTTGTGGGCTTGCGAGTCATAAAGATCAACTAGTGGCTTATAGTCGGGCGTTTGAAGGGGATTCAGTTTCTGCTTATGGAGGAATTCTTGGATTTAATCGTCCTGTTGTTATTGAAACTGTAAAAGCAATGAAAGGCGTATTCTATGAGGTAATAGTTGCTCCAGATTATATGCCCGATGCTCTAGATTTATTAAAGAAGCGTCGAAATATTCGAATTATACGTATGCCATTATTGAATTCCCAGGAGGAGGCATATGACATTAGGTCTGTGAGTGGAGGCGTTTTGATTCAAAACCCTGATCTTACCATGGATAATTCTAATGAATGGAGGACAGTTACGGAGGTTCAACCAACTGAAAGGCAATTTAAAGATCTTGAATTTGCCTGGAAGGCGGTAAAGCATATTAAATCTAATGCAATTGTATTGGTTAAAGATCTACGTTTAATCGGTATGGGGGCGGGTCAACCTAACCGCGTGACCAGTGTTGACCTTGCTGCTCGAGTTGCCAAGAATGATTGTGAAGGTTCCGTCTTGGCTTCCGATGCGTTACTCCCTTTCTCTGACAATGTAGATTTAGCTGCGAAGATAGGTGTGGCCGCTATTATTCAACCAGGCGGTTCTATTCGAGATCAAGAATGCATAGATGCTGCTAATGAACACAAAGTCTCTATGGTTATGACAGGGAAGAGACATTTTAGACACTAATAGTAGGCTTTTTAATATGGAGACGTTTGCAGAACAGTTAAATAGGATAACTAACAAGAAACGAAGTTTTCTTTGTGTAGGACTTGACCCAGATCCTAAAAGGATGCCTATATCGGATTTATTTGAATTTAATAAATGCATCGTTGATTCTACCATCGATTTAGTTGCAGCCTATAAACCTAACCTGGCATTTTACGAGGCCCTTGGGTTGCAGGGATTGGATTCATTGAGACGTACTCTGGATTACATAAGAACACAATCTAGCGAGGTGCTAATTATTGGGGATGGTAAGCGAGGGGATATAGGGCATACGAGTGCAGCGTATGCCAAGGCACTCTACATTGAGTGGCAGTTTGATGCAGCTACTGTTAATGCCTATGCCGGGTTAGATTCTATCCAACCATTTCTTTCGTATAAAGATAAGGGAGTTTTTATTTGGTGTAGATCTTCTAATCCAGGCGCTGTTGAGTTACAAGACTTAAAGATTGCAAATGGTGAACAAGAAAAACCGTTATATGAGTATATGGCTTCTCATTACTATAGATATAACATTAATGGGAATATGGGGTTAGTTGTAGGTGCTACTTATGGAAATGAGATAAAAATTGTACGTGCGGCATGCCCGGATGTTCCTTTCCTTTTGCCTGGTGTGGGAGCGCAAAAAGGTGATATGGAAGAAGCTTTGCGTTCTGGTATAGACCAATACGGAAGGGGACTCCTTATTAATTCTTCTAGAAGTATAATTTACGCTTCTAGTGGTCTTGATTTTGCAGAAGCGGCTCGTTTCCAGGCTTTAAATTTTAACAGTACGGTAGATTTTAATCTGGGTATTTTGGGTAAGGAATGGTGAATATTCTGTAGTAGATTCTGTGGTCATATAATTAAATCGAGTTCTATATGACCAATCGACTTTCGATTTAAAGAAGAAGGGTTTCTATATACACTGGTGAAATAAATGGAGTCATATTTGAGAAATAATAAGATTAATTCTGCGCTTTCAAATGAGTTGCTTAAGGTAACACAAGCAGCGGTTATTTCTGCCGTCAGATATGAGGGTATGGGTGATAAAGAATTGGTTGATCAGTCAGCTGTTGATGCTATGAGGTCTACATTAACTAATATAAACATGGATGGGATAGTTGTTATAGGAGAGGGAGAGAAAGACGAGGCTCCTATGTTGTATATAGGCGAAAGAGTTGGCAATGGGTTTGGTCCTAAGGTAGACGTAGCAGTGGATCCAATTGATGGTACCACTTTATTATCAAAGGGCTTGCCAGGTGCTATATCGGCTATGGCTGTTTGCAACAGAGGTGAAATGAACTGTCCAAAGTCGCATGCGTATATGTATAAAATTATAGTAGGAAATAAAGCAAAGGACGTCATAGACATCGACGATCCTGTCTCTGTTAATCTTAGTAATATTGCAAAGGCACTAAATAAAGATATAACTGATCTGACGGTAGTTGTATTAGATAGACCCAGGCACAAAGATTTACTTTTAGATATTAACAATGCTGGGGCCAACATCAAGTTGATTTCTGACGGTGATGTTATTGCGGGCCTGCAAGTCGCTTTACCGAACTCTGGAGTGGATGTTTTAATGGGAATAGGTGGGACTCCTGAGGGTGTGCTTACAGCGGCCGCTTTAAGATGTATAGGGGGAGAAATTATATGTAGAGCTTGGCCTAAAAATGACGAAGAGAAACAACTTGCTGCACAAAATGGAATAGATCTAGATATTGTGTACTCAACTGAAGACCTAGTAGGGAAAGGTGATGTAATCTTTGTATGCACTGGTGCAAGCAATGGAGATTTGGTCAGCGGTGTAGAATTAGTTGAGGGTGGTGCTTTAACCCATTCGGTTTGCATGAGCACTGATGTAGAAGGAATAAACCGAGTTGAAATGTATTATGATAAGAGCCAAATAGATAAGCTCCTCTATATTTAAGATAATTGCTCTAATTAAAGGAAAGAGGTATTAAATGGATAGTTACGATCTTAATCGCATTGCGAAAGCTTTGGTAGGTCCATCAGTTGGCATATTAGCCGCGGATGAAAGTACCGGTACGATTGAGAAGAGATTTCAAGCTAATGGCATTCAAGCGACAGAGGAAAACAGACGTAATTATAGAGAAATGCTTGTTACTACGGAAGGCATTTCACAATATATTAGTGGAGTGATTCTTTATGATGAGACTATAAAGCAAATGTCCTCAGAAGGACTTCGTCTAGTTGATGTGATAGTTTCAAAAAATTTAATTCCAGGTATAAAAGTGGATACAGGGGCAAAACCACTAGCTGGAACTAGAGATGAGTTGGTTACAGAGGGATTGGATGGATTACGGGAGAGACTTGCAGAATATAGGGTTCTGGGTGCTAGATTCACCAAATGGAGAGCTGTGATTGCGATAGGAAATGATATCCCGAGCTCTTATTGTATTCATGTAAACGCTCATGCTTTAGGGCGATTCGCGGCTTTGACTCAGGAGGCCGGGATGGTCCCAATTGTTGAGCCAGAGGTATTAATGGATGGCACTCACAGTATAGATGTATGTCATGATGTAACTAGAGCGACTCTTAAGCAGGTATTTTACGAATTGAATTCTCAGGGAGTGGACCTGAGAGGAATGCTACTCAAACCTAATATGATACTTCCTGGTAAATCTTGCTCTATAAAAACGGAAGTTTCAGAGATAGCTGAAAGAACTATTGATTGTTTTCAAGATGCGATTCCTGAAAGCGTTCCTGGGATTGTATTTCTGTCTGGTGGACAGAGTGATGACGATGCTACAGTCAATCTAGATGCTATTAACAGGAAAGCTCGAGAAATTGGAATGCCCTGGGAGTTGAGTTTTTCCTATGGTAGAGGTTTGCAATCGGCTCCTCTCAAGATTTGGAATGGTGATGTTCTCAATAAGAGTAGATCTCAACAGGCATTTTATAATAGAGCATATTTAACCAGCGCGGCTCGCCAAGGAAAATATGATAAGGTGATGGAGAATAATCTTCTAGAAATTTGAAGGAAAAGATTGTGATTGAACCATCCTTGGTCCATAACAGTTTACTTGTATGAAGAAACTATTAGTTGCGACAAGAAATCAGGGAAAACTTAATGAATTTGTGAGTCTTTTAGCTGGGCTTCCTTATAAATTAGTGTCTCTGAATACATTAGATATTACAGAAGTAGTAGAGGAAACTGGGTCAACGTTTTATGAAAATGCCTTAATTAAAGCTAAAACTTATTTACGGCTAAGCAAAATGGATTCACTGGCAGATGATTCAGGGCTAGAAGTTGATGTCTTAGATGGTAGACCAGGAGTTTGGTCTGCTAGATACGGGTCTCCAAGTATGTCAGATGAGGATCGGGTCCAACTATTGTTAAAGGAATTACACGGGGTACCATGGAATAAAAGAACTGCTAGGTTTAAATGTGTTATTGTTTTGGCTACTACCCTTGGCTGTGTTACTACTGTAGAATCTTCAGTTGAAGGGTTTATACAGTACAAAGCAGAGGGCTCTAATGGGTTTGGATATGACCCCATTTTTTATTTGCCCGAAAGCGATTGTACGAGTGCTGAGTTATCTACTAAAGATAAGAATAATATAAGTCACAGGGGTAAAGCAGCAAAAAAATTAATCAAAGTTTTCAAATGAAGATGACTTCAATTGTTGATAAATATAGAAGGCCTATAAGGGACTTAAGAATTTCAGTTACCGACCGATGTAATTTTCGGTGTCCTTATTGCATGCCTGCGGAAATATTTGGTGAGAGATATTCGTTTTTGGATAGGGAAAAGATCTTATCGTTTGAGGAAATAGTGAGGTTAGCTAAAATATTTGTCTCTATTGGAGTGAGAAAAATTTGCTTGACTGGTGGAGAGCCTCTGATCAGGCGTGATTTACAAGATTTAATCTCTATGCTAGCTGAAATTCCAGATATAGAGGATTTAACACTTACTACTAACGGTTATTTTCTAGCGCAAAAAGCTGAGGATTTGAAGAATGCTGGATTGCATAGAGTAACTGTTAGTCTTGATAGTATTGATGATGAAGTATTCCAACAAATGAACGGCCGTGGTTATAAGATACAACGTGTATTGGAGGGTATTGAAAAAGCATCTTCCGTTGGATTGAGTCCTATTAAAATAAACGTAGTAGTCCAAAAGGGTATAAACGATATTACTATTGTAGATATGGCTCGCTATTTCAAAGAATCTGGCTATATTGTGCGATTTATAGAATATATGGACGTAGGTAATATTAATGGTTGGAAACTGGATGATGTAATATCTGCTCGACAAATTCTGGATATGATTCATTCCGAAATGCCTCTTGAACCCTTGGATAAGAATCACCCAGGGGAGGTTGCTGAACGATATATGTACAAAGACGGTATCGGGGAAATTGGGATTATATCATCAGTCTCTAAGCCATTTTGCACGGATTGTTCCAGAACACGCATATCGAGTGATGGGAAATTATACACATGTTTGTATTCAGGATTGGGCCATAATTTACGAGATCTGATGCGTTCTGGTATAGCTGATGATGAGTTGAGACATGTGATATCTGGTGTCTGGCTTGGAAGAACGGATCGATATTCTGAAGATAGAAGTGTTGGGATTGGATCTACCTCTAGAAAAATAGAGATGTATCAAATAGGCGGGTAGGGCTTTCAAAAAGGAATATTTAAACTTCATATGATAAATATTTATACGGATGGTTCATGTGATGGGAATCCTGGAAAAGGTGGATGGGCGGCTATAATCACAAACGATGATAAGAGGACTGTCGTTTCCGGAAATGAAGCTCACACAACTAATAACAGAATGGAGCTCACGGCAGTTATAAAAGGGTTAGAAGCTTCGCCCAAAGGGTTTGAGGTTACTGTTTTCAGCGATAGTCAATATGTAGTCAATACGATGAATCGTAATTGGAAACGGAAAGCGAACAATGACCTGTGGGAACAATTAGATATGTTAGGAACTACACGTAATGTAAAATGGAAATGGATCAAAGGTCATTCTGGTCACCCAGAGAATGAGGAGGCTAATAGAATTGCAGGACTTCAGTCTGGGGTTGTAGGACGTACTGACTATTCAAATATAGGAACCGAAGGGTTTACTCATTTGGATGAACAAGGACAAGTGCGAATGGTCGATGTTGGGAACAAAAGTATTTCTAGTCGTTCGGCTGTTGCAAAAGCGTTTGTGAGAATGAAATCAGAGATTATAAGGATGATATTGAATGGTGATATTCCCAAAGGAGATGTTTTGGCTTGTGCAAGACTAGCGGGAATAATGGCTGCTAAACAAACTTCTAGCTTGATTCCTCTTTGTCATCCTATAGAGTTAAATCAGGTGAAGATTGATTTAGATTGTGATGAATCACGTCATGGTATAGAAGTTATAGCTACAGTAAGTACTAATGCTCGCACAGGAGTGGAGATGGAAGCTTTGACTGCTGTAACTATCTCCTCGTTGACTATATATGATATGTGTAAGTCAGTAGATAAAGGCATTTTCATTGAGGAAATAATGTTGGTTAGCAAACATGGCGGCAAAAGTGGTGATTATATACGAGATGAGTAACTCACTCGTGATAAGTTGACTAAAAGTTGGTTTATACTAAGTAATTATGCGTATGGTTTGATTTTCAGGTACTGCAAATAATTGACATGATTAGCTGACCGTGACTATATTAGCCTTTGGATCTTGTTAGGCGACTGGCTTAAAGGTCCAATAGGTGGCAACGTAGCTCAGTGGTTAGAGCGGGCGCTTCATAAGCGCTAGGTCACTGGTTCGAACCCAGTCGTTGCCACCAATTACTTTGCAGTTTTATGGTGCTGGTAATTTTTAAACATGGAAATTCATTCCCCATTGTGCCAATTTTCGTTATCAGAATTGCAATCGTTCAGAAAACCAATTAATTAATCTGGTATCATAGTCGACTCGATTTGAGGGTCGGCCGTTCTGTCTAAAACCATGATGTTCTCCGGGATACCGAACTAGTACGGTTTCATTTCCCATGTATTTCAACGCTGTAAAGAATTCATCGGCTTGAGCTGGATTACATCTAAGGTCGGCTTCACCATGGAGCATTAAGAGAGGTGTGCGAACATTCTGGACATAACTAATAGGCGATAGTTCCATATAGCGTTTCCTATTTTCCCAAGGTGACCCTCCCATTTCTGGATACCGTGGCGATGTGTTATCTGTATACGCGTAATGAGTGTATAAATTTGCTACACCTGCTCCCCAAACGGCTGCCTTAAACATATTGGTTTGAGTTATAGCCCATGCGGTCATGAATCCTCCATATGAATACCCAGTTATTCCCAATCTATTGGTATCTATCCAGCGTTCAGTGGATATGTATTCAATAGCTCGAAGTAATTCGGGGAAATCCTTTTTACCACGACCATCTCCTAGATATCGGGAGAACTTTTCTCCCCATCCTGTGCTACCTCTTGGATTCATTTGCAGGACGGCACATCCCATGCTTGCCAGTGTCATTGGGTAAGATCCCCGAAATGTATTCATGAAAGCGGCGTGAGGTCCCCCATGAATGTCTAGGATCAAGGGATATTTCTTATTGGGATTAAAATTTAGTGGTTTAATAATCCATCCATAAATGTTTGTGCCTTTAGTCAACTCTACTTTTACATCATGAATCTGTGGCGATGCTATTTTGCTAAATAATCTATCATTTAGATGAGTTACCTGTAGCAAGTTATCATGTTCCCATAGAAATACTTCGGGTGGCTTGTTCTGATTTGTTATCAAACAAGCAATAGTTTCGATACTGGATAGGGAAAACGCTTCAACACACTGTTTCCCTTCAATAATTGAGTACCCGCTGTCTCCATTTAAAGGGAATCGGTATAGGTGAAGGTTTGGTCCGTCCTGTACTCGTGCGATTAATGCTTTTGCATCAGGGGTCCAGGAAAATCTGGAAGGCACAGCTCCAGGCATGGCTGAACCAGATACTACGCTTCTATCTAATGACGGTGATAGCGCTTTCGGTTTTCCTGTTGTTCTAGATATGACCCATAATTTAGATATTCTACCGGCCGAATCATCTGGGTGGTTGTGTCCGCTAAAAGCGATAGATTGTCCATTAGGTGAAAAAATAGGGGCTTCTACTATTCCAAATCGTTTGGTTAGACGGGTTGGTTGTCCACCATTGGTAGGCATTGTCCAGAGGTCTTCTGCAATATCGACGTCCCGAGTTTCATGTCTTGCAGAGACGAAACATATGCTCTTGCCGTCAGGAGAGCAGTCTACTTGGCTGTTATCCCAGTTTCCTTTTGTAATTTGCTTAGGATTTTTACCATCCGTAGGAACAACAAAAATTTGGACATGACTTCCATCAAAGAAACCTTGACCGTTATGTTTGTGTTTTAGCTGCGTTATAACTATTGGATCGTTTTTAGACTTTTTTTCATCTCTGTTGACTCTGGAAGTTGCAATTATTACTTTTCCTGATGAAGACCAAACTATTTCTAGGGCACCTTTTTTGAAAAAAGTGAGCTTTTTGATCTTTTGGTTTACTATAGACATCACATAGATTTGTGCAAAATCTCCATCACGGTCGGAGAGAAAAGCTATGGAGCTTCCATCAGAAGACCAGCGAGGTTGAGTTTCCTTAACATTATCTGAGGTAATTCTATGAGGTTTATAGTGTTTATTTTTTAACCAAATCGCTGAATTGTAACTATTTAGCTTGCGATTGATCGTAGTAACTACGTAGGCAATGTTCTCCCCATCAGGACTAATTTGCGGGTCAGAAACAGTTTTAATAGAATATATGTCGTTGGTTTGATATCCGCGTAATTTACCCATTATTGTCACTCCTGTTTTATATTGTATTAATAGAGGGGTGGTTTAATTTAGATAAATCTGATTTACTATTTATCTATGGTATTTTCTTCCAAAATTCTTAATTCAACTATCCCTAATTGACCAAAATCAGATATTATTCGATCTCCCGCTATGACCGATATCGGTGTAGTGCATGTTCCTGTTGTGATTATTTCACCTTTAATAATGGGAACATCCATTCTCGAAAGGTGATTTACGGTCCATTGCAATACAGATAACGGGCCACCTATAACATTAGAGCCTTGCCCTGAAGTCATTAATATGCCGTTCTTATATAAAGACACTTGATGGTTGTTAAGATCCAGTTGAGTCCATTCAGTTGTGGGATTTCCCGCAATGAATGCTATATTCCCGACCATGTCACTTATTAACCGAAGCGCACCGATATTAGAAAGCCCTCCATCAAATCTAGATCCAACTAGTTCTATAGCCGGACAGACTGCATCTACCGCTTCAATTATCTCATCTAATTGGTAGTATTTTCCCCGTGGATGCAGATCATGTTTTATATGAAAGGAAAATTCACTCTCGACCAGTGGATTGTGTTCTGTAGATATAATTAATTCAGTCGAACTTTCAAAGTAAGTGGATTGAAGAATTGGTGCAGATGCAGGCTCATTGATTTTTAACATTTCTTGAATTTCCTTGTTGGTAGCTCCCACTTTCCATCCGGCCCTCTGGTCGTTTGACAATTTCTCTATTTTGCTCTGAATCATATATGATTCATCAATAGTTTTTAGCCAAGCACCTTCTGAATATGGAATGGAATGACCGTTAATGCGAGCATTCCAAAGTAGTTGGCTTAATTTATTTAGGCGAGTTGTGCAGTTGTTTGAAAATGACTCTAGATTTGACATTTCTCCGTACCTTTCTCTTAGCTTATATTAACATAATATTTTGGAATGATTTATACAAGATCCTATTGTCAAATCGTTAGGGAAGGAATGCTTCAAAAAAGCTACGTAGTATATTTGTTATACTCCCGGTTAATTGACTACAATCATTATCTGTAGACTCATAAAATTAAAATGGACATGGTGTGAGTTTAGTATATCGATAAATGCAAATACCTGTTTGCATGCCGTAATTGGTTTGCTATTATCCGATGGAAATCATTTTTGATTGAACGGGGGGTTGATGTTAGTTGGATACTTGAAGAAAGTTTTACGTACTACCAAAGCTATATTACCGGGACTTATTCTGGGTGAGTTGAATTATTTCGTTGGTTTAATTGTAATGAGCGCTGGTATAGTTGCACTCGCAGTTTTGATTCTAAAGTATTTTGTGGGAGTGGGAAGGTGATACAGAGAACTAGTTAATTTGATTGGGTTCCTTTAAAGGCCAGTGGAATTAGCAATTTGAATTCAATAAAGCATTTGTGTTGACGGGTCCAAAACAAAACATTGGTTATCATTTTGCAGTTCTAAAATATTTCTAGCAGATATCATTGAACGGATTGCGTTCGGTGCCGTGGTGAATCCATATTCGTTCATAATGGAAATCAATTGATTGCCCATATCGGCAATATCTGGGCATCGACCTTCGTATACAACTTCCAATCTCAGCCATTGGTCTCTAGTTAATAAATAGTATAATTCTGCAAACCTGCAGGACCATGTAACCCACCAAAGGGTTCCCGTTAGAGGGATAGGACTTTCTTCTAGACCTTTTCTTGCTCCTTCAAATAAGTGTTGTCTTATATGCGATTGATCAAAAGCATATGGAGCAAGTATATCTTCTAATCCTGGATGAAGTACCATTTCTTGAAGATCGCTACCTACTCTAGCCTGTGGTGAATCAATATTATAATGAGGACCTCGAACTGTTGACGGAAATCCTCTTTTGGTCATGATTAGGTGGGTTAATTCGTGTGCAACATGGTAGCTCAAGGCACCATCTGGTAAGTCAATCCAATATGGAGTTTGTTCCTTTCCTTCATGAGTTTGTTTCGGGCCGAATATCGAGGGGTCTCCGTCGTTGATCAGATCTACAGACAAGTTTAATTCCAGGGAGTGGTCTTCCCAAAAGCTAGTGAATGGGGCGATTAAATTTCTGCCTAATATATGCATTGATTAGTTAAAATCCATAATTGGTTCATTCATGGATCATAATATATTTTGTTATAACATTTCATAAAAACAGAATCGTATTTGCATGGATATTTTCATTTGTGTTTCGTTAAAAGTTTTTCTGATCACTGTTGGATGTAATTTAGCTTTTATCTGATTACATCCAATATAATGATATTCGAGCGGGTCAAACAATGACAGTTGACTCATTGTATTTCAGCAAGTATAAAGTCTGCTTGTAGTTATAAAGGAAAAGTCAACGTTTAACTAAGGAGGACGGATGTATCTAATTAGAAGAATTTTCAAGATGAAGCCCGGTATGGCTAGGAAAGGGGCAGAGATAATTTATAAGATGGGTAAACAGTATGAGGATGCTGGACAAAGGACTCCCTGCAGAACATATATAACTGGGAATACTGTTCCGGGTCCATTACATACTGTATATATGGATTGGACTGAAGAGGCGTTAAGGAATCCATATAGAAAAGATAATCCTAGACTACCTACTAAAGAAGGAGAAGTGTCTTTGTGGGGTCAGCTTTCTCCTATGCTAGAAGAAACTTGGATTGAGTTTTATGAAATGTATGTTCCTGATTAGAAAACACTGGTCTGTTGAGGAGGGAAAGGTGTCTGTTACAGAAGAGCAAATAGATAAAGCAATGAAATTCATGGCACAAATCGTAGTTTGTTGTCATTGTGCCACAAGAATCAGGTTTGGAGACTATGAATGTCCGCACTGTGGCGCGGACATTGAAGAAGATCTAAGGACATGGGCGATGGGTCTATTACGAACCATAAAGTAATAAAAAACCACAGAATTGCCTAAAGTTTACAGATATTGGAGGCATTCGAGATACTGATTGACATGATGCAAGCGACGCATGCAAAATAATAATAGTTATGATATGACAAGGTAGATGAAGTAGTTCCGGTAGAGAGTTTTTGTTTATTAGTTAATTTTGGTGAATAAAGGAAAATAAATCAAGGTACAGTAAATGAGTAGATTATTAACCACGCTTGAAAAGTTAAGTAAGGAATCTAGAAGTAGTATCGGATTCAGTGCCGCTTCTAAAACTACTAAGACTCCAGCTATGGCGTTAGTAGGATTGATTGAAAATAACCATGTGCAGGCGGCCACTCGATTATCCCGTATAAGTCCACATGGAGTTCTTTTAGGTGGCACATATTCGAAGGATCAATTAAGTGTTCTTGTAGAAACGCTGAAGGATGTTCCTTTTGGGTTGTTGTCAGAAGAGGCATCTGCTTTTGAGGATAAAGAGATAGGTAGAGATTATGATTTTTATGTAGTCCAACTTGGTTTTATGGCCGTTCAATATATGAATGATGATAATTCAGCCTATGTTTTAAATATACCTTTGGATACTGAAGATAGAGTGCTTAGAACAATAGGCACCTTGCCTGTGGACGCGGTATTCGTTTCTTTAGAAATTGGAGACAGAGCCATAACTTTGGGCGATTTGTCTTGCATAGGATCTATTAGAACTATGGTTGATAAATATTTGATGGTAAGGGTGCCTGTAACTATTTCATCTAAAGAAATGGAATGTTTGCGAGATATAGGAGTAGACGTTTTGGTGCTGGACGTAGGGGGTTCCTCAATTAAGATTCTGGATAATTTTAAGGAAATACTGAGTAATATTCCTAGACGACGGAAATCTAGAAAAGAGATAAATGTTGGAACATCTTTGCGGCAAGGACCGGATTCCTTGGCTAAAGATTTATTAGACTAGGGTAAAGCATGTATATAGAGCGATACCTGTTTGACCAGATCTTATAAAACAGTCAGGTTACTAAAGTAATCATTTTTAAGAATAATAAAGAGGTGTAGTGTGGACCGTATAACAATCATCGGTACGGGTCTCATAGGTAGCTCAATTGGATTAGCTTTAAAAAGGTTGAGGTTGAAAGATACGGAAATAGTTGGAGTTGATTTAGAACGTTCGGTTTCAAACAAAGCTAAAAAAATTGGGGCTATAGATAAAATAGAAAAAAACCTTATTAATGCTGTTGCTGATGCCAGTATTGTTTTTATATCAACTCCGGTGATGTCTGTAAAAGATATAATGGAGATTATTGGACCTAGATTAAACCAAGGCGCGTTGGTAACAGATACAGGTAGCACTAAGCGAGAGGTTATGAATTGGGCCAAAGAATTTATTACTCCGTATGCAGATTTTATTGGTGGGCATCCAATGGCTGGTAAAGAAAGTTCAGGGCCTGAAGAGGCTGATGCGGATATTTTTTACAATAAACCTTATTGCCTGGTTCCAGATGGAAAAGCCAGCACCTCAAGCGTTGAAATATTGGTTAATTTAATAACTGCTATAGGTGCTAACCCGTATTTTATTGATGAAAGTGAACATGATAGTTTTGTTGCTGCAGTAAGTCATGTTCCATTCGTGTTATCTGCTGCTCTTGTAAGTTGTGTGGCGAGAAGTCCTCAATGGGATGATATTAGTCGATTAGCTTCGAGTGGTTTCAGAGATGTTTCCAGATTAGCTTCTGGAGATCCGACTATGCATCGGGATATATGTATTACGAATAGGGATTACATTGGTTATTGGATGGACCAACTCATTGCTGAATTACTACTATTGAAAAATACCATGATGGATAAAGATGCATCGGATGATCTGACCGACTTATTTGCGGATGCCCTTTTAAATAGAGATAGTTGGCTTAATGGTTCAGCATCGCCTTCCGGAAGAAGTGACTACAAACGTCCTAATGTTCCCTCTCTAGCAGGAATCATGTTTGGAGAAAAAATGGTTGAAAAGGTGTTTGGTTCAGAAAATAATAAAGATAATAATCAAACCCGCCAATAATCTGTTCTGTCGTGTATCAATTAGTAAATAGACCCAAAAGCTTAATTGGGGAAATAGATGTTCCTGGAGATAAGTCTATCGCTCACCGAGCGTTACTATTGAATTCATTAGCCCGAGGAATATCAGTTGTAAGAGGGGTCCCTGCTGGTGATGATGTAAGAGCGACTGAGAGATGTTTGAAGGATTTAGGGGTGCAGATAGAGAGAATTAACTCTAGTAGCGATGTGCAAATTCATGGGAGTGAAGGAAATTTAAGGGAAAGTGTCTATAATTTAGATGCAGGTAATAGTGGCACTACTATGAGACTTCTCTCTGGTGCATTAGCTAGTCAACCATTCACTTCTGTAATTACAGGTGATAGATCGTTGATTTCAAGGCCTATGGATAGAGTTATTAAACCTTTGAATTTGATGGGAGCTTTGGTTTCTGGAGGTATCAAGGACAGCCTGCCTCCGCTAACTATAAAAGGTGGACTTCTTCATGGTATCGAATATAACTTGCCCATTGCTAGCGCTCAGGTTAAATCATGCATCATGATAGCTGCTCTACGGGCCAGTACTTCTACGGTTATTCATCAACCTGCTTTGTCGCGCGATCATACTGAAAGGATGATGGATATCATGGGTGGCAAAGTAATTCAGAGAGATTTGCAATTAGAAGTCTTTCCAGGTGTCCTGAATAGTTCTGATTTAACAATTCCTGGTGATATTAGTGCGGCGGCATTCTGGATGGTTGCAGGTATATGCCATTCGGATTCAAGACTGACAATAAAAAATACAGGAATGAATCCGGGTAGAGTAGGAATTATAGAAGCTTTACAGTCTATGGGAGCTAAACTAGTTTTTGAAAAACAATATGTTGAAGCTGGTGAACCGTGTGCTGATGTTGTAGTAGAGTCTAGTTCTCTTGTTGGAGTGGAGATAGGAGGTGACCTAATTCCCAGAATAATAGATGAAATTCCTGTTCTTGCTGTGGCGGCTTGTTTTGCAAAAGGTACTACAGTTATAAAGGATGCTTCTGAATTAAGGGTAAAAGAGTCTGACAGAATTAGGACAACAGTAACAGAACTTTCTAAAATGGGTGCTTCCATAGAAGAATGCCCAGATGGTATGGTAATTCATGGGAAAGGCAAACTTGAAGGGGCTGAAGTAGAAAGTCATGGTGATCATAGATTAGCCATGGCACTCGGAATAGCAGGGTTATTGGCTGATAAAGATACTATTATAGATGAAGCCAATGCAGTAAATGTTTCTTATCCGTTATTCTGGGAACAAATTGATTTATTAGTCAAAAAATCGATATGATTGACTTAGCAAAATATCGCAAAAGTGATGGACCTTTATTAGTAGTTGTTTCTGGCCCTTCTGGAGTTGGGAAGGATGCCGTTTTCCGGTATTTGAAAACGCTTACAAAGAATTGGTACTTCGTGATTACTGTAACCACACGAGCTCCCCGTGAAGATGAGACTAATGGTGTTGATTATGTTTTTGTGGATACCGAAGAATTCAGTAGCTTGAAACAAAGTGGTAAATTGCTAGAATTTGCACCTGTATATGGTAATTGGTATGGTACTCCTAGAGAACCTATAGAAATAGCTCTTTCAAAAGGCATGGATGTGTTGATGAAAACGGATGTGCAAGGGGCGTCGACTATAAAGCAATTGATTCCCGAGTCAGTAATGATATTTCTAACACCCCCATCTATGGACGAATTGAGTCGTCGTTTGTTTTTACGTCAAAGTGAATCTAAGGAAGCTCTTCGTATAAGGATAGAGGCCGCAGAAAATGAAATGTCTTCTATAGATGATTTTGATTACAGTGTGGTTAATGAAACTGGGAGGCTTGATTTGGCAGGTCAATATATAGAAGCAATTATAATGTCTGAAAAGAATAGTATCTCAGTAGACAAAAATGATTAAGCTTTTAATTTAGTTGCTTATCTATTGCTGTGACTGCGATCCCGATATATAAGAAAAACCTTAAGGGTGATAAACAATAAAAGAACCTATGAGTGAACTAAACAAAAATAGACTTCCTAGCTGGCTAAAGGTTCCTATGCCAGGAGGAAGGAATTATCTAGAGCTAAAAAACTTAATGCGTAGTTCTGCGTTGCATACGGTGTGTGAAGAGGCTATGTGTCCCAATATAGGTGACTGTTGGGAACGTAGAAGTGCAACTTTTATGATATTAGGAGATATTTGTACAAGAAGCTGTCGTTATTGTGCTGTGACTACAGGTAGACCTGTAGGATTGGACATAGGAGAACCATTTAGACTTGCCAATACGGTGAAGTCAATGAGACTGAAATATTGCGTTATTACATCTGTAAATCGAGATGATCTGGCTGATGGTGGTGCTTTCATATTCTCTCAGTGTATTAAGCGTATCAGGGATCTGGTTCCCGATTGTAAAGTGGAAGTGTTAATACCTGATTTTCAAGGTTCTCAGGCAGGTATTAATACTGTAATAGACGCTAAGCCAGATGTGATAAACCATAACATAGAATCTACTAAACGAATTTTCCGTAAAGTAAGACCCAAAGGGGATTACAGGCGTTCCTTGCAATTACTTGCTCACGTAAAACAGGTAAACCCGGAAATCCCTACTAAGTCAGGGATAATTGTGGGGATGGGAGAGGTATGGGATGAGATAATAGAAACCATGCGTGATTTACGGGAAGTGGATTGTGATCTGTTAACTATTGGACAATATCTAAGACCCTCGGAGAAACATCTACCCATATCAAGATTCGTAGAGCCTAGAGAGTTTGAAATACTGAAGGATATAGGAATGGGTCTTGGATTTAAACATGTGGCTTCAGGTCCACTTGTTAGAAGTTCTTATCATGCTGATGAGCAACTTTTAGCTACGGAATCAATGATAAACATATCTTGAGTTGAGAAAATCTAACTAGTTCTTATCGTCGCCTTTCCATAACAAATTCTACCAGTTTAGATAGTGAGGTGAGAGCCTCAGAGTCAGGTAAACTACCTAGCGATATTCTAGCTTTAGCGCAATATTTTTCTGCTTCAGAGTAACACCGCTCAATTATATTTGATGATTGTATTCGTTGAATTATTTGATTTAGGGATTCTCTGTCTCCTTTTGCCGCAAAAAAGTTGTCTATTGAGTGATCGGTTGGATTATCTTCGAGAAAAATAATTGTTGGCAACGTCAAAACTCCTTGTAGTAAATCGTTGCCTACAGATTTGCCCATCTCTTTTTCCGTAGCTTCAACATCCAAAATATCGTCAACGATTTGGAATGCCATTCCAAGGTTGTATCCGAAGTCTATTAAATGTGGTATGGCACTTTCTGGTGCATTAGATAACAAAGCTCCACTTTCTACTGCTGTGCAAAACAATGATGCGGTTTTTAAATATATACGAGTTAGATATTCGTGACGGTTTTGTTTTGGGTTATTTGATTTGAGATATTCCATAAGTTGACCACTGGATAGTTCCATTATGGTTTCTGAGAATCTATGTACAACGCGAATATTTCCTGTAGTACACACAATGGTGGCAGAAGTTGCAAATACGTAGTCTCCAATGAGTATTGCTATGTTGGAATCCCAGCGTTTACTTATAGTTTCCTTTCCGCGCCTTATAGAGGAATTATCGATTGTATCGTCATGAACTAATGTGGCTATATGAAGCAATTCAACTGCAGTAGCCATAGTAATGGCATTACGATTATCTTCGTTATCGAACAATTTTGACGTAAGCAGTGTTAATGCTGGACGTAATCCCTTTCCTCCTCTGTCAAATAAGTAGCCCAAAAAATGTTGTATGTGTTGACTTTCGGACCCTCCTAGATTCCTTAAGTTTTGGTCAACTTGGACTAGTTCATTTTGAATTGGTTGGTAAATCTCTTCTATATTGGGCCTAGTTGTTGGCAATTGGCTTAACCTCATTGGATTTAGAGTCTAAACGCTCTAGTTCTTCATCAGCAATAGAATCATCCAATTTAGTGAAAAGAGGTTTTGGTTGTGGAAAAGATTTGTTTGGGATTATTTCTTGGATGACCCATCCGAGATCCTTAACACTGCCGGTGTCACCAAGCATTTCATGGAGTTTTTGTGCACTAAATGGAAGGAAAGGATAGGATATTGTGCGGAGGCATGAAATCATGCTCAAACATATCCAAAGAGTAGTAGCAGTTCTCTCGATATCAGATTTCATGGTTTTCCATGGGGCTTTTAAATCGATGTATCGGTTCCCTTCTTGAACAAATGACATTATCGAATGTAACGCTTGACGAAAATTACATTTGGCTATGTGAGTCCCAGTATTCTTAACAACTTTTGGTATTGATTCTAGTATTTTCTGGTCAGATGCATCTAAGGATCCAGGTATTGGGAAGGATCCATTAAATATTCGATGGGTTAATGTAAGAGTCCTATGAACCATATTCCCATAGTTTGCAACTAGCTCTTGATTATTACGTCTGATGTAGTCATTCCATGAAAAATGGGAATCACTAGTTTCTGGCATAGTGGCCGACAATACATATCTGAGTGGGTCTGGGTCATATCTGGAAAGGTAATCTGGCAGCCAGACAGCCCAATTACGACTTGTGGATATTTTTGAATCTTCTAAGTTTAGAAACTCATTTGCTGGAACATCGTATGGAAGTATCATGGAACCCTCACCCATCAACATAGAAGGCCATATTATAGTATGGAATGGAATATTATCTTTCCCTAGAAAGTGATATGCTTTAGTTTGTTCGTCCTTATAGAATGGCTCCCAGGCTTTAGGTTTATTTTGTAATGTTGCCCATTCTATTGCAGCAGAAAGATAACCAGTTACAGCTTCAAACCAAACGTAAATTCTTTTACTGGAATATCCTTCTAATGGTATTGGAATTCCCCAATTTATGTCCCGGGTTATAGCTCTATCTTTAAGTCCATCCTGAATATAGCGTAGGGTGAAATTTAATACGTTAGGTCTCCAATGCTTTTGCTTCTTCACCCATTCGAGGAGTGGTTTTTGGAAACTCGAAAGACGTAGAAAAAAATGATTAGATTCTTGGAATTCAGGAGATGAACGACAAACGCGGCATTTAGGTTCCAGCATTTCTTCTGGATTTGATGTCCTCCCACAATTATCACATTGGTCTCCCCTGGCTCCGTCATATTTGCAATAATTGCAAATGCCTTCTATATATCGGTCTGGTCGGAACCGTTCGCATTTGGGGCAATAGGGTAGTTTCATAGTATCTTCATAGATGTGTCCTTTATTTAACAACTTGAGGAACAGTTCCTGGACCACATTCTTATGATTCTTGGTAGTTGTATTAGTGAACAGGTCGAAATCAATTCCCATTCTGCTCCATGAATTGAGGAATTCTGAATGATATTTGTCGACGACTTGTTGGGGTGATACTGATTCTTGTTCCGCACGGATGGTTATTGGTGTACCGTGTTGGTCACTTCCAGATACCATCAAAACTTCGTTTCCCACCATTCGGTGGTATTTGGCAAAAATATCTGCTGCTAGATAACATCCAGCTATATGGCCTAAATGCAAAGAACCATTTGCATAAGGCCATGCTACCCCTATAAATATACGTTCTGACAAGTCTTTCACCTATTGCGCTTATCGATCAAATTTCGACTTAAATAGAAGTGAATACCAAATATAGCATAAATAGTTATTGGCAAATATAGGATTAGATAATTTCTTGATTGCAATCAGGTGACATGATTCGAGAGCCACATTTCATAAATTAATCGTTTGGGATGACCTGAGACGTTGGCAAGTAATTCTACTGCTTCCTTTGCTTTATATCCTTCAGTTTTGAGTTTAAGTAATTCTGTTTTTAATTCCATTTGGCTCCATGTTTCTTTGTTGCCACTATTACCCTCGATTACTAATGTGAATTCCCCACGAGGATTTGCAAAGTGTGAGATTGCTTGACTTACACTACCCTTATATATCTCCTCATATAATTTAGTCAGTTCTCTACATACTGATATATTTCTATCTCCCCAAAATAACGCCAATTCATTCAATGTTTTAAGCACTCGATGTGGAGATTCAAATATAATTATTGTTCTATCAAAAGATATTAATGAATTTAGCAGTCTATGTCTTTCTCCTTGTCGACGTGGCAAAAAACCAAGGAACAAGAAACTGTTTCCAGTAATACCGGAGGCAGAGAGCGCCGCGGCAATTGCAGTAGGCCCAGGTATAGGTATTACACGAATGCCACGTGAATGCAATTCAGCAATTAATCTTTGGCCCGGGTCACTGATTGTTGGTACTCCAGCATCGCTAACAAGTGCCACATCGCCCTTAGTCAAGGTATTTATAACGAATGGGATCCTTTTTTGTTGATTGTGTTCGTTGAAACTTATAAGAGTTTTTTTAATTTTATAGTGATTAAGAAGTTTTCTAGTGGTTCTTGTGTCTTCGGCTAATATTAAATCCACTTTCTCAAGAGTGACCAAAGCTCGAGCGCTAATGTCATCTAAGTTACCAATAGGTGTCGCGACTATGTATAAATTGGCCACAGCAGCCTCAACAATGATGCTTTTAGTAACAGCTTATCCTTAGATTAGTTATTGTTGCAATAAAATGGCATATCAAAATATTTTATGGGTTGATAGCTAACTATTCTAATTTTCGAAAATAATGTGATATAATCCTACGTGAAAAGAGAAAAAGGGAAAGAAAAAAGATAATTGAACACGGAAAAGAAGTCGGCGGTAGTTAAGGAGTATGGTCACACTCCAAGTGACACTGGCTCTGTAGAGGTTCAAGTAGCTCTTCTTACTGCAAGAATAAGCGAGCTAACGGGCCATCTTCAAGTACACAAAAAAGATACCCATACACGTGTGGGTTTGCTTAAACTAGTAGGACGCCGAAGAAGATTGCTGAACTATGTATCTAAGCAAAGTGTAGATAGATACAGATCACTTATTGGGCGGCTAGGCCTCCGCAGATAATTTCTCCTTACGACCGTTACGCTTTAGTTATTCCGATCCCTCTTCCTCTTTATTATTTTTAGGATTTGTTTGGTTCGTAGATGGAATATAAATTAGAAAAATTAGTTGGGAATCGGAATTTAGTTTTTGAAGTAGGTAAATTGGCCGGCCAGTCAAGTGGTGCGGTTTTAGTGCGATACGGAGACACTGTTGTATTGGTTACTGCCGTAATGTCAGG
>CAZPLA010000047.1:0-11314 GCA_964587385.1 uncultured Dehalococcoidia bacterium
TAGCGCCAGGTAGATTTTCCTCCCATTCGTCCTCTTCTAATCTACTACTACTTCTTCTGTCTTTTCTAAGCGCAACTAATCTGCCAGTTTCATCGTTATCCACATTCACCGAACCCCCAACAAAAACAAAACTGTCTCCAAATGCGGGAGGATTAAATACTGAACCAACACCTCTTTCTTGTGTAGGGGGTTCATATTCCCATATCGGAGCAGCATCTTCATCCCTTTCTAGGGCATTAGGATCAAGTGCAACAACATGCCCATCACTTGAGGCAACATAAATAATGGATTCATCAATTGCTAAGGGAGTCCATCCTTCTGCTCTTCCAATGATATTACCTCCTGTGCAGCCAGATAAAACTACTAGTGCCAACAATGCGCTGGACAAAATTAATATCATTTTCATATTGCTGACCTGTTTATCATCAAACGATTGAAGCTATGACTAACATTTAACAACGACATTGCTAAGTATAGAATGTATGGAGATAATTTTAACTTTAACAATTTTCAACTACGGAACCGGATCGTATCCCATATTTCCAAATGGATGGCAACGAAGAATCCTGCGTGCAAAAAGAAACATACCCTTCACGAATCCATGTTTTGATATAGCCTGATAACAATATTGTGAACAACTCGGCTGGAATCTACATGTAGTAGGTAACCAGCCTGCAATTATCTTCTGATACAACATTATTAGAAATAGACTTATAGTTTTCAAATATTGCCGCTCCCAGCAAACAAAGCTCTACCGATCAGATTACTTCTAGACAACAGATCCTGTGCTGCCAATTTCAGCTGATTATATTCAGCAGTTGATCTATTCTTACGTACGACTAAAACTATATCCCAGCCATCTTCAATGTATATGCTTCTCAATATTTCCCGTAGTCTTCGTCTTGCTTTATTTCTAACTACAGCGTTGCCGATTCTCCTTGACGTGACTAATCCAATCCGAGTATTTGTACAGCCGTTAGGTACGGCCTTTAAGACTAGGAGACGATTCGCCCATCCCCGGCCTTCTCTAAATACATTTTGGAATTCCTTATTTCTTCTTAACCGTGAATCTCGTCGCATATAATTCGGAAATATATTAGACTGTCAAGCGATGACGACCCTTAAGGCGTCTCCGTCTTAATACTAGACGTCCACCTTTAGAAAGCATCCTACGGAAGAATCCATGGACTCTTTTCCTGCGACGTACATTTGGCTGATAAGTTCGTTTGGGCATAATGCTTTAGTCTCCACGAGATGCGTATTATAATTTATTTAGAAATTCAGTGTCAATTTCATAGAGCTATGGTTAAAAACAAAAAAATACATAAAATTCGACTGGATAACCTGTTGGTAGAAAGAGGGTTAGCGGAAACCAGAGAAAAGGCTAAATCCCTTATCATGGCAGGCCATGTAATATCCCATGGTCAAAAACTAACAAAAGCAGGAACATCTGTCCCTAATAACATACCTATAGACTTAATTACAAGAGAGCCTTTTGTAAGTAGAGGGGGAATCAAGCTAGACCATGTAATAAAGTATTTAGGACTAGATCTAAGTGGAATGAGAATCCTTGACGTTGGAGCCTCAACAGGAGGATTCACTGATTGCATGTTGCAAAAAGGAGCTAAGCAAATTTTTGCATTAGATGTAGGGTATGGGCAAATATCCAATAAGCTACGGGAAGACTCCAGAGTAGTAGTCCTAGATCGGGTGAATGCACACTATTCATTCAAGTTGCCATCAGCAGTTAACATCGCAACCATTGATGTATCTTTTATCTCCGTTACCAAAATCATTCCAAACATACTCGTTCACTTAGAAAAACCAAGTATTATCATAGTCTTAGTTAAACCACAGTTTGAAGCTGCACAAATTGACGTCGGTAAAAAAGGCATCATCAAAGATCCAGAGGTCCATGCTAAAGTTTTGGGTAATGTAATTCGTTGGGCTATTGCATCTAAACTCACAATTCAAAACTTAGTTCCATCTCCGATAACCGGAACCAAAGGAAACCGCGAATTTTTCTTAGTTCTAGGACACTAATATTGTGAATGCTACTCCTGAATACCTTGTTATAGGCCACGTGACATTTGACCTAACTCCTGATGGAATATCCCTGGGAGGACCAGGGTTCTATTCTTCACTAACTCTATCCAACATGGGTCGCAAGGTAGCCCTTGTCACGTCAGGTATCACGCCCGAATTCAATATACACTTAGACCAACTTGAAGTAGTTAACATACCGTCGCAAGTTACAACAACATTTGAAAATCGGGAATCAGATGGGTCAAGGACACAAAAAATACATGTCCTCGCCTCAAAAATCAAAAAGCTCGATGTCCCACGTAAGTGGCATAACACACCTACCGTGTTGTTATCACCCGTAGCGAGTGAAATAAATCCAAGAATCCTGGATTTATTTCACAATTCTTCAATTGCCGTCAGCCCACAAGGCTGGATGCGAAAATGGGGAGATGATGGGATAATACAGCAATCTGAATTAGGAGCTAGAGCATCCTTTTTCGATAAAGCTCAAGTTGTAGTATTTTCACATACCGATATTCCCAGATGCGACTCTACGTATCTAAATAGTTTTACCTGTTCAGTTTTGATCATGACACTAGGAAATGAAGGAGCTTACCTGCGATGGAAAAACAATTGGTTTTATATTCCGCCCTATCCCACAATTGAAGTTGACCCTACCGGGTGTGGGGATGTATTCATGGCTGCCTATCTGATACGATACAACGAAACGAAAGACCCGTTACAATCTGCATTATTCGCGAGTTGCGCCGGAAGTTTATGCGCAGAAGGGTCTGGACATATCGCTATTCCCAATAAAACAGATGTTATAAACCGTATGAATCAGTTCCCTAATATTGCGGCTACACCTGTGGATCTGCCAAAATAAATCTACACTATAGGAGTAATATCAGTAGATGTTCAAAAAGGTCATTAACCGAATCAATTTCCCAACAATGGAAGAGGAAATATTAGAATTTTGGCAGAAAGAAAATATTTTTTCTAAAATTGAAAATGATCAAAGTAAGACGCCATTTATACTCTACGAAGGTCCTCCCACTGCGAATGGAAGCCCTGGGATACATCATGTCCTTGCACGAGTATTCAAGGATATTATGTGCCGCTACAAAACAATGAAGGGATTTAGACCCTTACGTAAAGCTGGTTGGGACACACACGGCCTTCCCGTAGAATTAGAAATAGAACGAGAGTTGGGCTTAAAGTCGAAGCGTGATATTGAACAGTATGGAATAGAGCAATTCAATCAAAAATGCCAAGAAAGCGTTTTTCGTTATGTTAAGGAGTGGGAACGTCTCACTGATCGTATAGGGTTCTGGGTAGATATGGAAAAGCCCTACGTCACTATGGACAATTCCTATATTGAAACCGGATGGTGGATATTTAACAAACTTTGGAATAATGGTTTAGTTTATAAAGGTTTGAAAGCCACTCCCCATTGTCCCAGGTGTGTCACATCACTCAGTTCACACGAACTAGCGCTAGGTTATCAAGAAAATACCCCTGATCCATCTGTATACGTAAAATTTCCGTTATTAAATACGGAAGATAATTTGGGATTCCTTAATAATTGTGACAATTTAACTACTTCACCGAAATCCACAATACCTACTTATTTCGTATCATGGACAACTACTCCTTGGACCCTACCTTCTAACACAGGGCTAGCCGTAAATGCGGAAGCAAGCTACGCAATAGTCGAAATTTCTGATGACGCAAATGTCAATGAAAGATTAATATTAGCTGAACAATTAGTGAGCGAAGTAATTCCTGAACCGCACTCAGTAGTAGGAACCATAAAAGGCTCTAATTTAGAAGGATGCCTTTACCAACCCTTGTACCATCCAAAAGAATTTGGTGTGGAAATAAAAAAGTTTGGGGATTTGTCAAAGGAAACTGACAGTAATCCATCTATAATCCACTCTACATCTACCTTCGAACCAAAAGTTATTGTAGGTAGTTTCGTATCACTAGATGATGGTACTGGAATAGTCCATATAGCTCCAGCTTTCGGGGATGAGGACTTATCTGCAGGAAAACAAAACCAACTTAATTATCTTCAACCTGTCGACATGCAAGGATGTTTTTTAGGCACTTTTCCATTTGAAGGAAAATTTGTTAAACAGGCAGATACGGATATTATTAACGATTTAGACCAACGCGATCTTTTATTATCACACTCAACCTACTATCATACCTATCCTTTCTGCTGGCGTTGTAAAACCCCTCTACTTTATTACACCAAAGAATCTTGGTATATCCAAACTACGGCTCTAAAAGATAAATTATTATCAGAAAATCAAAAAATTAATTGGTACCCTGAATATATAAAAGAAGGCAGATTTGGTGAATGGTTGCGAAACGGAGTGGATTGGTCTATTTCAAGAGAACGCTATTGGGGTACGCCCATGCCAATTTGGCAATGTACCGAATGTACTAACTATACATGCGTAGGAAGCATCAGTGACCTGAAACAGAAATCCAAATCACGTCAATTGGACGATATAAATAAGCTCGACCTACATAGACCTCATATAGACCAAATATCCATCAATTGTACCCATTGTGGCAATAAAATGTACCGTATCCCTGAGGTAATGGACGCATGGTTTGACTCTGGGGCCATGCCGTTTGCCCAATGGAATATCAAATCTGATGAGGAACTGCAAAGTTTGCTAAAGGATGGCCCATTCCCGGCGGAATACATTTGCGAAGCTGTCGATCAAACTAGAGGATGGTTCTACAGTCTATTGGCGATCTCAACACTCCTGACTGGTAAATCAAGTTACAGAAACGTCATATGCCTTGGCCTAATATTAGATGAAAAGGGCCGTAAAATGAGTAAATCTATTGGTAATGTGGTTAACCCATGGGAGATACTGGACATACATGGAGCTGATGCAACACGATGGTACTTGTTTACAGCAACACAGCCGGGAGAATCACGAAGGTTTTCTCAAAAATTAGTTGGTGAAGTTGTCCGAAGATTTGTGCTTACTCTATGGAACGTTTATTCATTCTTCGTAACATACGCTAATATCGACAATTTTGAGCCAACCACCTTAACAAAAGAAATAGAACCAACATCTGAATTAGATCGATGGATCATATCCGAACTGAATACCCTAATTCAGCAAGTCGACCAATGCCTAAACTCCTACGACCCTACGAATGGAGGAAGAAGAATCCAAGAATTCGTAGACTTGCTTTCTAATTGGTACGTACGTCGAAGCCGACGCAGATTTTGGAAAAGTGAGAATGATAACGATAAACTTTCCGCCTATTCTACCCTCTACACCTGTCTAGTTAATTTAGCAAAATTAATGGCTCCATATACACCATTTCTTTCTGAAGAACTCTACCAGAATCTAGTGGTATCCTCTGATAATAATGCAGAAACAAGTGTCCATCTTGCTGATTTTCCTCGATACAACGATTTGCTCGTAGACCAGCCACTAATGCATGCTACCAGGTTGGCAATGAAATTATGTAGCATGGGTCGTGATGCACGCTCAAGGTCTGGCAAAAAAGTACGATTGCCATTAAATACGGTATTGATTAAAACCAGTAGCAGAGATGAAGAACAATATTTAGATGACATCAAAACACAAGTATTAGAAGAATTGAACGTTAAACAATTAATCTTGGTATCTGAAAAAGACAGTTTTTACTATGATGCATATCAAGCTGCTGAAGGGGCTACAAGTATAGTCAGTGACAATTATCAAATCGTTTTTGATAGCGGATACATGGTGGCAATAGATACAAATATCACCGATGAACTAGCACAAGAAGGATTGGCAAGGGAATTGATCCACCGCATACAAAATATGCGTCGAAATGCTGATTTCCAAGTAACTGATAGAATTATCTGCTATCTGGAGGGACCAAAAGGAATTTCTGATGTAATTAGCAAATTCGGAGATGCTATCAAAAAAGAAACCCTCTCCAATAATATAATTGAAGGGATTTCTGAGAATCTTAAGATCCGTGAAACTCAGAAACTAGACAACATGGAAATAATTCTTGGAGTAGAACTGTCCGACTAATAGACCAAGAAAAGATTTTCAATCATTTCGTTTTCAAAATTATGCCTTAATCTCCTGGTCTCTTACCAAGAGTAACATCTAGTTCCATAACGTTGCCGTCACGCCAAATCTTAATTGCAATCGTTTCAGTAGACCCAAATTTGGATCTCAGAACCCGCGTAAGATCTTTTATAGCTAGCACTTGCTTACCATCTAAGGCCAGAATCACATCTTTAGACATAATTCCCGCAGCGTAAGCCGGACTGTTCCTCGTTACATTAACTACCAAAACACCGCGTTTCAGGACAAGACTCATGTCAGCTATTTGTTGAGCATCCATTTCCTGAATTCCAATACCCAACCAAGGCCATCTTACTTCCCCAAACTCTATTATCTCCTTAGCAACAAGAAAAGCGGTCTCTCCACTTACTGCAAATCCAATGCCCTCCACGCGTTCTCCCCTAAGACCAGCAGTATTGATCCCCACAATTTCTCCTGACATATTTAAAAGAGGACCACCACTGTTTCCAGGATTAATAATGGTATCTGTCTGTATGAGATCATAAAGGGTATGATTTTGACTCATCTTCAAAGAACGATCCAATGCACTTACAATACCCAACGTAACGGAAGGTCCTCCAGGCAAAGCCAATGCGTTACCTATCGCTATAACCCATTGCCCTACTTTTATAGTATCGGGGTCCGCAAAATCTAAATGCGTAACTTGGTCATTCAATTCATCAATTTTCAAAACAGCTAAATCCGTATCATAATCCACGCCCACAATCTCAGCTTCCAAAGGATCCCCATCATCAACTGTTACAAGAACCTTTGTTGCTCCCTCTATTACATGATTATTAGTTAAAATATAGCCATCGTCTCTAAAGAACACTCCGGAACCACTATTTGATCCTTGTTCCTCTCCCCATATTCCAACAGTTGTTTTTTCAACAACTACAGATACAACGGCTTCTCTCACATTCTCTACCACCAAAGGCAGATTTAGAATACCAACCATATCAGTACGTTCTAATTTACTACTCTCTGTTATATGACTAGCAAAGTCATCATCAACAAGATCGTCATTCCCCAGTTCGTTTTGTGAATTATGCGCTATTTCGGTATCCAATCGACCTTCTTCAACCCATGGAACAGAGGATGGAGAAGAACTGCACCCAGTTGAAATTAAAGCTATACACACCCCAATAATAGCGATCACGTAATACAACTTTGATCTCCCGTCTAACCACTTAATCCCAATGATCATCATGCCCACGTCTAAAAATCCTCCGAACTTAATTTGTAATTGACTTTATACATGCCTGTTGGATTTTAATTATCTCTCGTATGCCAGATTCGGCACAATCTACAGCTTCCTTAATCAAATTTTTGTCGAATACTTCCCCCTCTGCAGAAGCTTGCAATTCCACCATTTTACCTTCTTCAGTCATAGCAATATTAAAATCTACTTGGGCTCTAAAATCTTCTTCATAACAAATGTCCAACAGGAGTTCGTTATCCACCAATCCCACACTTACAGCTCCAACGGCACCAAGTATTGGAACTCGTGGCAATACTCCTTTACTAACCAAACTGTAAACGGCCTGATACAAAGCCACAAATGAACCATTAATAGCAGCAGTCCTAGTTCCGCCGTCCGCCTGCAAAACATCGCAATCAATTACTACTGTCCTAGATCCTAATCCGTTAAGGTCCGTTATAGCCCTGATCGATCTACCAATTAAACGTTGTATTTCTTGATACCTTCCCTTAACAGAACCTCCCCTACTTTCACGATTAGTTCGAGAAAGGGTCGATCTGGGTAACATAGAATATTCAGCTGTAACCCACCCCTTATTCGCACCTCTTAACCAACCAGGCACTTTTTCCTCAATACTAGCCGAACAAATAACTTTGGTATCACCCATTTCAACCAATACAGAACCCTCGGCAAATGGCTGATATCCTATAGTGAATTTAGTATCCCGAATGTCTAAATTGGACCTTCCATCAATTCTTTTCAAAAATCCTCCACATTACAAAAGCTGTTGGTGATTATATTAAGATTATTATATTAACGTCCATCTAGTAACCCATACAATTCAACGATTAAATTATCAGAATATAATAGTGCATTCTGGAATTAGTGAGACATTACTAAAAACTCCGTTAGCATAGATATAAAACGAGACCCACAGTTGGACAAAGCAAAATATTAACTGCTTTAGGTTATGCCTAATAAAAATTAAAGTCTCCTCCATCAAGATTTAGAAAACCACTGGCGTTGTGATAAATGGATAGGATCTCTATAATTACACACATTCTAATCTGAAGAGACAACACAATGAAACCCAATGCATACGCCTTTTTTCAAGGACGTATAGTTCCTTTGGAAGAAGCTAATATTAACATTACGACTCACGCCCTTCACTACGGCACCGGTGCTTTTGAAGGAATTCGTGGAAACTGGAATGAAGAAAGGGAAGTTACATATATTTTCAAATTGCGAGAGCATTATGAAAGACTAATCACCGGGTGTGAATTGTTGATGTTAGATATCCCATACTCCGTAGATGAACTTTGCACAATCACTGTAGACCTTGTAAAAAAGTGCGGATATAGATCCGATATCTATATAAGGCCACTCGCGTATAAAAGTGAGACTCAAGTAGCTAATCTTAAATTACATGAACTTGCTAGCGACCTCTTTATCATCATAGTTCCATTCGGAAACTATCTCGAAGGTGATTCTCTAAGGTGCTGCACATCTTCATGGCAACGTACTACCGACACCACTATACCGCCACGTTTCAAATTAACTGGGGGATATATCAATAGTGTTCTAGCAAAAACTGAAGCAATACTTGCTGGGTTTGATGAAGCAATACTTTTAAATAAGGACGGTAATGTTTCCGAAGGTTCAGGTGAGAATTTGTTTATCGTAAAAAAAGGAAAGTTATTTACACCGCCCTTGACTGATAATATTTTACCAGGAGTAACAAGGAATACCCTTATCCAAATCGCAAAAGAGGAATTAGGGCTAGAAGTAGAGGAAACTCATATAAATAGGACAGAATTATATACAGCGGATGAATGCATACTTACTGGGACAGCCGCTCACGTCACCCCTGTGGTTGAATTAGATAACCGCAAAATAGGAAAAGGTACAGTGGGCCCAATTTCTAAATCAATCAGAGAACTATATTTCGAAATAGTAAAAGGCAACCATCCTAAGTACATGGACTGGTGCACACCAGCAGACGCAACAAAATAAACGCAAATGCCATTTGCACTAGACTATCTTCTGTTGGTCTTTTTATCATCAAGTGGTGCAATTCAATTAGCCGTAAGCCAAGGACCCTTATATGGCTTGAGGTTTATTAAATCTCCATTCCTAAACAAGATATTAGGATTACTGTTAATCTTTATATCATTTACTTGGTTCTTTGTTTCGGAACCTCGAAATATACCTGATTCGTCTGATGGATTAGATGGGAATCAACAGGCTTTATTTTTTATTTTGGGGGCTGGAATCGCCACCGTTTTCACTATTCTGATTTCATCCCTAAATAAACATTCACCTAATAAAAAAATGTTGATGCCGCAACCAGGACTTGAGTGTTTGAATTACAATTCATTTTACTCTTCAACCCGTATATATCTAAAACTCTTATGGAAACGCTAAGGCTTTTTGATATTCAATTAGTCGAATGGGCCAACATATTGGCAGGACAATATGTTGCAATAGATACAACCCTCAAACTGGTCACAAGCGATTATCTTGTACCACTGCTTCTTGGATTAACGTTACTTATCTTATGGTTTTCAGGTGATGATAGGTTTTACAGGCAACGTAATCAAAACAGCGTCCTCACTGCAGTGATTGCCTTAGGCATAGCCAATCTTACTGTACTAATAATAAACGACTTCTACTTTAGAGCTAGGCCGTTTGATGAAATTGAATTATCTCTATTATTTTATTTGCCTACTGATTCGTCTTTCCCATCTAACCCAGCTGCTGCATCTACAGCTCTAGCGTTCTCGATATTCAGGGAAAAGAAAACACTGGGAACAATAACTATAGTGCTTGCTTTGCTTTGGAGCATGTCAAGGATGGTTGCCGGGGTATCCTATTTTTCGGATATAGTAGCAGGCGTCAGTATAGGAATTGCTTCATCATACATCAGTAGTCTGCTTTTGCTTAAAATTAAACCTATACCAGATCTATTAATCCGAATACTAAGAATAATTCATATAGCTTGAAACAGTGACAAACTAGTCAGATTCAACGATCAATAAACTCTGGTTGACGTCAACATCCTCAAGTACGTTCACATTACCGCTTGGCCAACGCACGGTCAAAGATTCTATGCTGTTCACACTGCCAACACCGAAATGCGCTTCTAACATATTTTGGCTCATTTGACTTGACCCTGCTGATATTTCTCTTATTTGCTGCACATTATTGGCAATGATTTCAACCCTCGCTCCGATACCATCCATATTTGATTTTGTGCCAAGTAATTTAACTTTAATCCAACTGTTCGTCGACGTACATAGGTTTTGCAAAAGCCTTGGTTTCTGAGATAAATTGTGAACAATAATATCTAGACATCCGTCGTTATTAAAATCCAAAAACGCAGACCCTCTGCCAATCCCTAGATCATCCGCACCACTGTTTTTAGAAACATTACTGAATTTGCCATTTCCGTCATTTCTCAATAAAACATTACGCTGTTCCCGCGGATTATCAAAATTCTCTTGTTTTAGATAACCGGCAACAACATAAAGATCCTCATCCCCATCATTATCATAATCCAAAAACATGGTTCCCCAAAAAACTTTCGATTTGCTTCCCCCGCTCAAATCAGTGTTAGAAGATACAGTCACATCATTAAATGTGCCTGTTCCGTCTTTGTATTTTAATAGATAATTGACATCAATATTGGTCATGTAAAAATCAAAGAATCCATCAAGATCATAATCACCGACCGCTAAACCCATCCCATTTAATCCGACATCTGCTTCTGTTTCCACCGATATGTCAGTAAATCCCCATGAACCGTCAACCAAAAGTCCGTCATTTCTCCAAAGTACGTTAGGTTGCAATTGATACCCAAAATCATTCACAACATACAGATCAAGATCACCGTCATTATCAAAATCTACCCAAGCAGGTTGAAAACCAGCTCCCCAAATATTACCCACAGGCATCTTGTCCCGCAAAGTTAACGGATCACCCAACA
>CAZPLA010000048.1:0-1587 GCA_964587385.1 uncultured Dehalococcoidia bacterium
GCATGTTATGGAAACGCATTCGATCACCTGCCTAGTTGTAACTGATTCAGAAGAGCGTCCCATCGGTATTGTTCAAATATACTACATTCTCCGTGCAGGGGTATATTAATTTGAAGTTGTTGTATTTATTAACTCATGTAATTACTGTGCAATATGATACCTTGGGAGATTCACGCGGTTGTAGTTGCAAATTGTAATTGTGCATACGGCTGCCCTTGCCAATTTAATTCACTACCTACTTATGGCACCTGTGAAGCTGCAGATGGTTTTCATATTGAAAAAGGATTTTATGGAGAGGTTTCACTTGCAGGGTTGAGTGCAGGAATGTTGGCAAAGTGGCCCGGACCCATTCATGAAGGTAATGGTGAGCGGCTTATCATTATTGACGATCAGGCTACTTTGGAGCAGCGAAATGCACTTGAAAAAATTATTACCGGAGAAGATACCGAGGAACTTGCGACCATCTTTTGGGTGGTCAATGCCATGACCACTATTCGTCATGAGACACTCTACTTACCCGTCACCTTAGAAGCGGATATCGAGGCTCGCAGGGGTCGTGTAGTAGTTGATGGTGTTTTTGAACTAAATGTGGAACCGATCAAGAATCCTGTGACAGGCGCAGAGCATAGGGCGCGTATTGAAATTCCGGATGGGTTTGAGTTCACCATTGCCGAGATGGCAAGCGGGAACGTAAAGACTCAGAGCGGTATTGAACTGCCTAACAATAACGGCACACACTCTCACCTTGCAGAACTTCACCTAAATAATTCGGGAATCATCCGTTCCTGAATAATAAGGTTGAGCAATATATATTCTACTTGATTCAAAGTGTGGCAACCAGAACGGTTAAGTAGTCGCGATATGGGTAATTATGTGCTGAATCTGCTGGAAGTACTGTAGTCTTTTGCTTAATAAATTATGGGGGAGAGCCACTTGCTGTGATTGGGAAAAACCACCCTGGCCAATTCCCTTATATTATTCTCCTTGGTCATTCAATGATAGGATTCACCGCCTTAGAATTGCGGATTAAGGTACGGTTGTAGTCCTTACAGGTAGCGTTCGCAATATTTCATATAAATAATAAATTGCAGTTTTAAGTCGAAGCAGTATTTATTTTTTTGTTGTAGTTAGGCATCAAAAATAGGTTTACGAGCAAAGAGGAATAGAAATGCTCCTATGTAGCTTATCAAACCAATACTTATAAATGCATTTCTATATATTCCATAATGATCTACAACAAACCCACAGATAATCGGCCCTACCATTGTTCCAAACATAACCACCATTGATGATATACCAAGGATTTTTCCAAAGGATCTGGTTCCGAAATAATCAGCACGAATGGCAACCATTTGGGGTCCGCGGATGCCCCAGGCAATTCCGTGAAGAACAGAAAACAAAAGCACCATTGGATAAGCATCAAAAAACGCAAGCACCAGCATTCCACTACCATGAAAAATCATACAGTAAAAACAAATTATCCTCTTGCTGAAACGATCCCCCAAATAACCTCCGCAAGACAGTCCCAGAATGTGAGAGATACTGACAGTTGAAAATACCAGTCCAGCTTCGGTCAGGCCCATACCG
>CAZPLA010000049.1:0-1724 GCA_964587385.1 uncultured Dehalococcoidia bacterium
AATTTGTGATGCGCGCTTCAGAGTTTCATCATCTACCTCATGACGGGTTATAGTAGGATCAGAATTCCCTATTGATACCACCATTTGTCCGTCGGAAAGCCATTCTCCTCTAAGTACTGGTTCCGTTGAATTGGTGGTCGAGCAAACTATATCCGCACCTTCCACTACTGCCTGCTCGTCACTTACAGCAATGATTTCAACTCCAAGTTTATCCATAGCTTCCAAATAACTCTTTATATGATCTTTATTAGGACTATATACTCGAACTTCTTTAATAGGCCTGACACTGCAAACGGCTTCGCAATGGGCTCTTGATTGCCGGCCGGTACCCAACATCCCCAAAATGCTACAATCTTCCCGAGCAATTTCGTTAACAGCTGCCGCGGAAGTGGCCCCAACCCTCATGCCACTTATTTCAGATTCGTGCATAAAGGCAATCGGTTCCGAGGTTTTAATATCGTAGAGTATTATTACGGTCCAATTGATCGGTTCAGGGTTTCTCATAGAACGACGGCCGGCCTCATATGCCGTGTCATCAATTATGTGAGTTCCAGCCCGCACACACGCCACTCCAAAACTAGGAGCGGCTCCAACGTGGACGTTAGCGTAATAGCTTTTATCCTGTTCCCCATTTTCTATTGTATACCTAGACCGTGGAAGACTAACGGCCGTACCTTTTGCGTAATCTTCAAAGCAAACACGCATTGCATCAATACACTCCGGCATACTCAAGTGACGCCGCGCATCTTCATCCGTAATGATTATTGCCATGACTTCCTCTAAGTAAATTGTATCGAAATATTCTAATTCTTATTGATTAATTCGACCAGACGCCGTTTATCCGTCTTCATTCCCGACATCGCCATAGGGAATTCTTCAAAACAAACGATTTGTTCAGGGCATTTAAATTTTGCAACCCCTAAAGAATCAAAGTGTATCCTAATTTCCTCAATTTCTATGCACTCGCCATCTTTTAATAAAACACAAGCGCAAACACGCTCCCCCAAATCTTCATCAGGAATACCTACTATAGCTACATCTACAATCTTAGGGTGAGAAATCATAAGCTCCTCAACTTCAGAAGGAGCAATATTTTGGCCAGCACGTATAATAAGCTCAGACTCACGACCAACAAGGGTAAGGTTGCCGGACTTATCCAGGTAGCCTAGGTCTCCCAAACGATAAAATTCATCATTCCAGTTTTCAAAAGATTTAGGCAAATCTCGATAATAACCTGTCCCCATCACAAGTTGGCTCTGTTTCATAACAACTTCACCTGTTTCGCCGAATGGCAACTCTTCTCCATCCTTCCCCTGAATCCTCACATCATTATCTTTAAATGGTTTTCCAACTGTTCTAATTCTTGTTTCCCTGTCATCCGCTATTGTAGACATTGAGATACCGCCAAAATCCATTGTGCCGTAGCAACGAACGATACGGCAATTTGCTCTCTTCTCAACAGAGGTAGCCAGCTCGTAGCTGATCGAAGCAGCATAAGTAGCAAAACACCTAATAGGAGAGTCTTTGAGTAAATCTATCCCACCACTGGATAACATCCGAACCAGCATAGTGGGTACCGCTGTCGCAATTTGAACACCCTCTTCCGCTAAGAAACGGCACGTTTCAATTGGATCAAATCTATTTTCGATTATGACGGTCGCCGCATAGTATGGGGCAACATGATGAACCAATGTATCAGACGTGCCAGAAGTCATAGGAGGCAA
>CAZPLA010000050.1:0-1609 GCA_964587385.1 uncultured Dehalococcoidia bacterium
AATAATTGGCACAAAAGAGGCACATTATTGAGATTACAAAAAAGGAGATTCTCTGTACTCCGTTGGTATAACTTCCGCACCAGTAGGGACTCGAACCCCGAACCTACTGATTAGTAGACAGATCTAATGGGTAAACAGGGATAGACTGCAACAAACAAGGACAATAATATCAGTAATATGAGAGCTCTTAACTATTGCCACGTTTCCCCAAATATGGCCTGGTTTTGTAAGCTACTGGCACAAAATTGGCACAAAAATTCTGCCCTGGTGCGTGTAATGGTTTTTTCTTGTGGTGGCTAATTAGTCAACATTGTTACCTCGGTTGACTCTAAAATATGTCCTGACTTAGCAACCTCATCACCAGCATTTTCAAAGAATTTATCCATGGCCTCCTTTGAAGGCACATGAGCTAGTACAAAGCAAGTTTGAGGATCGTCTTCGGTCATTCCGTGAAAGAGTTCAATGATACCCGCTTTTCTAGCCATAGGCTGTGCGCCATAGAAAGCTTGTTCCCACTCAGAAAAGTCATTGTTAATTTTAAATTTGATTAAAGCGTATGAAGCCATATTGATTCTCCGTGTAAAGGTTAAAAAGAAATCTAGACTGTGAGGCTAATAGTAAATACGAAAGTGGTCAAGAAATAGTTTCAGAACAGTGCTCTTTACTAGTAATGTTGGAATTTTTTACTTGGAGGGTGTCTGACTGTGAAGAATTAGTGGGGGTTTCTTGGAGGTTCTCTGACTGTGAAGAATTAGTGAGGGTTACTCGCAGGGGAATGATACTGAAAGAAATTTGTCAAAGAGAGAGGTCTTATTATCGGAATCTTTGGATTCATTCAGAAGCCTCAGATTCAGATTTCCCGAGACCAGTCCATTGTGCAGTACCAGCAATGAGGGTCAACGGAATGATGGCTAACCAAATCAGTGATCCCACTATATCAAATATCGATGAATCATCTGACGTCAATGTAGGTATGACACCTACCACAAGGGGGAAGAGATATAGCAAACCAATTACGAGGAAAATATATCTAGCTATGCTCTCGCTAATCATGTAGGTGCCTATGAATATCAGCACGAACACGATAACTATAGCCAAAAATCCATAATCTTCCTCAATTTCTATAGCAATCCAAATGTGGAAGATCGCCCAAATCAAATTGACTATAGCAACTACTTTGTGGTTAAGAATTGTCTTTGTGTTTAAATCCAAGCTTATCTCCTCAATCCAAACCTGTGAATGATAATTGGTCGATGTATCATTAGTTTCCTAATTGGTGGTTAGGTGAGCAACATGTATAACATCAATTGGGTTGTTTTACAAGAATGTGGGATTTTACTTGGAGGGTGTCTGACTGTGAATAATTAGTGGGGTCATCAGATTGAGCATCTAGGTAGAAATTAGACTAACTACTTTATGTATTGATGCGTAGTGAGGTGTTTACAGAACTTTTGGGGCGGTGTGATTGGGGCTAATAGACACCTATATGGACACCTAATAATTTTCCTCTCAATTAATGAGACTATAGAAATAGATACAGAGGTGGGAAGGCTTGACGCTGTGAAACCTAGCAGAAGGTATATTGTCTCCGGTCAAGCCATATTGGATA
>CAZPLA010000051.1:0-13096 GCA_964587385.1 uncultured Dehalococcoidia bacterium
GTAGATTCTACTACAAGCATCAAGTCGTGGCAAACAAAAAAAGGGCTACTGGTTAATGGATGTTTCGAGATATACTAAGAAAATGTTTTTTAGTGACGTTTTCCCAACTCCGTTAGGGTGGTTTGCAGTGCTACTTTCGGAATATGGCTTGCGACGTACAAGTTTAAAACCTTCCAGAGAGCTAGCTATTCAGGGGATTCGGGGCGAGTTCGAAGATTTTTCGAATAGCAATCTAGAATTAATGAAGACAACCCGGGAAGTAATGGAAGCATATTTTGCGGGAACTGGATTTGGACTTGAACGATTGCCTTTGGATATAAGGGGTATGGCTAAGTTCACTCAAGAATGTTTAATGGTATGTAGAACGATTCCTGTCGGAGAAACTAGAAGTTATTTATGGATTGCAAAAGAGTTAGGTAATTCTAAAGCGGCGAGAGCAGTAGGTGCCGTAATGGCCAGGAATAGATTGCCAGTGGTGATCCCTTGCCACCGGGTTATAGCCAATTCGGGACGGCTACATGGATATTCTGGTGGGTTAAATTTAAAACTGGACCTTTTAACCTTGGAGCGTATCTACAATACACCTGCAACCTGATTGAAACCCATAGAAAATTATTGCTAGGTATCGGTGTGTGCAAAATCTGGTCACATGAATGATTGAAGTTTAATTTGGTTGGCTGGCAAACTCATTATCCTGTAGTTTCAAAGGTGTTACCCACAGGCATTGTATTTCCGAAGGCTACTTTGGACTCACCTATTAAAGACGTCAATTGGACGTGGAGTTCACTGGAATATCCAACTGTTATTGGCATTCTCAACCGGACTTTTTGCCTGCCAGTATGTATATCAAATACCAGTGGATTGCTGCCTGGAAACTTGAGTACTATGTCTATAATAGCGCGCAAGCGATTAAAGTCATTGCTTGGATCATTTGATTCCATTAAGGATAGGGTTAAAAATTCAGATTCGTTGGGAATTGAGGGCGAGGTTGCTTGTGCAGAATGTCCTTTGTTTGAGAAACCATTATTATCGCTAGTTAAGTCGTATTCCCGAGCTATATCGCAATATATAGATATTGTTTCTGAACGTACTACTACTTTCCCTTTAATTTGTAGGATATTACCTTCTTTCCATACTTCTCTTGTGCGATTTAGTGCATCTGGCCAAGTTATTACCTCAATGGATCCTCCCAGAAGTTCTATTGATGCGATCAAGTAATTCTGTCCATTACGAGTAGTGAGCTCTCGGGTTAAGGACAGTTGACCTAATAACGTAATGAATTGACCCTCCATGTCTTTGTTGATGGCATTTAGATTGGTAATATGGCCTGGATAATTGCTGGATACTAGGCTACTCAAAGGGCTGGGTGTTAAGGTTACTCCTAAAAGCTCTCTTTCCCATGCTAATTTTTCACCGATTTGTACATCGGAGGAGTCCAAAGGGATATCTATGTCAGGCATTGTGTCTTGGTTACCATGCCCTTCGAATAGGTTAGTTTGGCCTGTGCTTTTCATTTTATACTGCATCTGAGATTGAGCTAGAATCGCTTCAGTGGCGTTTAATATAGAGCCACGATTACCTAGGGAATCAAATGCACCTGCTTTAATCAGGCTTTCCAAAGAACGCCTATTTAATCCGCGCAAATTGGCATTTTTAGTAAATTCTCCAATTGATGCGAATATTCCGTTTGTTGTACGGGATTCTATAAGGGTATTTACTCCAGATGAACCTAGGTTTTTTATTGCGGCAAGCCCAAAGCGTATCCCAATATTGCTTTCGTCTTCCTTTGAAATAGTGAATTCGACTTCACTAAGGTTGATATCCGGTGGGAAAATTGGGATGCCCATTCGCATGCATTCAGTTATAGCATTGGCCATTCTTTCAGGATTATCACTCCGAGCATTTAACACGGATGTCATGTACTCTAACTGGAAGTTCGCTTTGAAAAATGCAGTCCAATAAGATATCAAAGCATAACTCACGCTGTGAGCTTTATTAAATGCGTATCCGGCAAATGGTTCAATGAGCTTAAATATTTCGTCCGCCTGTTTGGACGTAAAGCCTTGGGCCTCAGCACCTTTGATGAAACCTTGCCTTTCCTGGCGCATTAACTCCGGGATCTTTTTTCCCATAGCTTTACGCACTATATCGGCAGAACCTAGGGTGTAGCCAGCAAAGGTTTGCAGAATTCTCAAAACCTGATCTTGATAGACTATCACCCCGTATGTGTCTTCCAGGATAGCATCTAAGCTAGGGTGAGGAGATGTTACGGGGATTCTGGAATGTTTAGAATCGATGAAGGTTGGGATTTGGTCCATTGGACCGGGTCTATATAGGGCTATCATGGCGGCCACATCACTGACAGAGGATGGCTTTAGTTCTTTTATGTTCCTCTGCATTCCCTCGCTTTCAAGTTGGAATACTTCGTTTGTGAGGCCAGAAGATAGTAAATCAAATGTACGGGCATCATCTAATGGGATTTGATGCAGGGTAAGTTCTAAACCTCTATTTGTCTCTAGTAAATGTAATGTTTTATCTATAATAGTTAAATTAGTTAGCCCGAGGAGGTCCATTTTTAAAAGCCCAAGGTCTGCTATATTTTGCATGCCATATTGGGTCATGGCAATTTCGGTTCCATTGCCTGTCTTAACTGGGCGTTGAAGGGGTATATATTCAACAAGAGGTTTTTCAGATATAACTACTCCTGCTGCATGAGTGCTGACATGATGTGATATGCCTTCTAAGCCTTTGGCATTCTCGAGTAAATCATGGATTGTTTGGTCTTTATTGTAGATCTCCTTAAGGCTAGGCACTTCCTTAATAGCTTCGTTTATTGATCTGGTCTTAAATGGGATCATGCGGGCCAATTTATCTACCTCTCCATAGCTTATGGCCATAGCTCTGCCTACGTCTCTGATTGCTCCTTTGGGGCCGAGAGTGCCGAAGGTTATTATTTGAGCTACTTTGTCGCTCCCGTATGTTTTAGTCACATAGTGAAGGATTTCATCCCTCCGATCATCTTGGAAGTCCATATCAATATCGGGCATTTCTTTGCGTTCAAGGTTAAGGAAACGTTCAAACACTAAGTTATGAGCAAGAGGATCTATTTCTGTTACTCCAAGGCAATATAAGGCCAGGCTCGCGGCTGCACTTCCACGTACACCCATCAGTATAGATTGCTGTCTAGCAAAATAAGCTATATCCCAGACTACTAAGAAATAATTGGCAAAATTGGTTTGTTTGATAACTTCCAACTCATATTTGAGTCTGTCTTTAGCATGGGTGGTTGGATCTTGGTATAGCTTTTGCAGACCATCCCAGCAAATTTTGGCAAGGAATTCATCTGCATCGGAGCCGTTTGGTATCGGATAGCTGGGAATATGCATTTCACCAAACGGAATTGCTGTTTGACACATCTCAGCTATCCGTTCTGTGTTTCTTATAGCTTCAGGCAATTCACTAAATAACTTGGCCATTTCCATAGGACTCTTAAGATAGAAAGAATTGTCTTCCATCTTTAACCTTTTAGGATCATGAATGGTTGCGTTGGTAGCAATGCATATTCGTAAATCTTGGTAAGGGGCTTCGTTTATAGTTGTATAGTGGCTGTCATTAGTTGCCACAATTGGAATATCTAGCGCTTTACTGATTGAGATGAGGCCTTTGTTAATTGCGGGTAATTCTGGTATATGCGCATGGTCTTGGATTTCTAGGAAAAAGCGGTTAGGGTAAAGTTCTTTATACCATTCAGCTCGCTTTATAGCGTCTTCTAATCGGCCATCACTGATTAATCGTGGTATCTTGGCGCTTGGGCAACCTGATAGGACTATAAGCCCTTCTTGATGTTGCTGTAATAATTCGTCGTCAATTCGTGGGCGGTAATAAAAACCCTCTAAATGGGATTTGCTAGATAGGTGGATTAAGTTGTTGTATCCAATGTTATTGTGAGCTAGAACTGTTAAATGAGAGGGTCTTCTCTCGGAATTGTCTTTAGTAAAACGGCTGCCATGGGCTTCGTAAAGTTCGCAACCTATTATTGGATTGATGCCTTGTTCTTTACAGGCGGTGTAGAAATCAATAACACCATAAAGTGACCCATGATCAGTTATCGCTAGGGAGTGCATTCCGTGATTCTTTGCTTCGGATACTAGCTGAGGTATTCGGCTCAAACCGTCTAGTAGGCTGTATTCGGTATGAACATGAAGGTGAGTAAACATAAATATAAGACCGGGGACAACGATATTATATACTTGATAGTAGGTCAAGCATTTATATGTATAGGTTATTTAAACAAGGAGCGTCAAATTAGTTTGCATGTCTGGAATTGATTAAGCGTTAAAGCATAACTCGGAAAATTGATTGACAATAACAACTACGGTTTCTACACTTATGATCTAATCCAAAGTTTAACTTGATGCAGTAAATTACATTTGGACTATCAATCTTCGTTGCGTTATCTTTTCAGCTTGGTGGACTTAGAGCGCCATGCTGGTTCAGTGCCTCCCACAGTAAAGCTGGATTTGAATAGGGTCATGTTTCTGTTGAAGAGGCTAGGAAACCCTCATTTTGATGTGCCGGCCATTCATGTAGCGGGAACCAAAGGAAAGGGTAGCACATGTGCTATGGTGACAGGGGTATTATCCAATTCGGGATATAAAGTTGGTTTATTTACTTCACCTCATCTTCATACTTTCTTAGAAAGAATCTCTGTTAATGGTAAACCTATAACGAAAGAAGAATTTTCGTTCCTAGTCGAAAGTGTTAAACCTCATATTGAAGAAGTTGCTAAATTCGGTAGGTATGGGTTTATCACTCTTTTTGAGGCTCTTACCGCGATGGCATTCCTTCATTTCAAAAATATTGGGGCAGACTTCCAGGTATTGGAAGTAGGGCTGGGAGGGCGACTTGATTCCACAAATGTCATCTACCCGTTGGTTAGTGGTATTACCTCCATCAGTCTAGATCATACTGCTATATTGGGTGATTCAGTGGAAAAAATTGCAATTGAGAAAGCCGGAATAATTAAGCATAAAATCCCTGTCGTTTGTGCCCCACAAGAGGATGGGGTTTTGCAGGTAATAAAACAGAAAGCGGCAGATGCGGATGCTGAACTAACTGTTATAGGACAGGATCTAGAATGGACTGGATTGGAAAGTAATTACGAAGGACAACGATTTGCACTTGCCGGCAGATTAATGAGATATGACTTATGGATACCTTTACTTGGTAGGCATCAGCTAGAAAATGCCTCAGTCGCAATTGGCATAATTGAAGCTCTGATCGGCCAAGGATGGAATATTCCTTTTAAGAATGTTGCAGCGGGTATATCGTCCGTCAGTTGGCCGTGTAGAATGGAAATATTATCCAGAGAGCCCATGATAATGGTAGATGGGGCCCATAATCCGTATTCTTTACGTCGTTTAACACACTCCTTATTGGAAATGGTTGACCGCAAAAGGGTAATTGTCATATTTGGTGTTTCCAGTGACAAAAATATTGATGGTATGATAGATGAACTCAAAATCCTTGATCCAATAATTATAATTACTAATTCCAGACAGCCTAGAGCTATGGAAGTTAATTCCCTTGCATCTATGTTTAACAAAAAAGGGGTCCGGGTACATGTAGCTGATAATGCCTGGGATGCTGTAAAAATGTCTGAGAAGCTTAGTGGAAAAGATGACATTTTAGTTGCTACTGGTTCTTTATTTGTGGCTGCTGAGGTAAGAGAAATAATAAAAGGAATAGACCCAGAACTATATTACGATTTTGTAAAATCACATAAATGATTATTTGAATGGGGGCACTAATGTAATGGACCGAACTAAAGTTGTCATAACTGGAATGGGAGCAATAACTCCGTTAGGAATAGGTTCGAGGAATTTTTGGAAAGAGTTGCTAAAGGGCAGCTCTGGGGTAGGGCCTATGACACTTTGCGATCCATCTCCTTTCCCTTGTCAAATTGCGGGAGAAGCTACAGATTTCGACCCACTTAATTATATGGACTCTAAAGAAAGTAAGCGCATGGCACGCTTTTCACAATTGGCGGTTGCCGCAGCACTTGAAGCAATTGAATCAGCTAGCCTTGAGATAAACTCTCAAAACTCTCATAGAATAGGAGTTCTGTTTGGCAATGGGAATGGTGGATTTCCTACAACTGAGGAAGGGTGTAGGACGTTGGTAGAAAGGGGAGGCATGAAGGTATCGCCGTTTTTTATGCCCATGATTCTTCCTAACATGGCAGCTTCTAATGTTAGTCGGAGGTTGGGTGTTACGGGTTACAATTCTACTGTAATTACAGCGTGTTCGGCCTCTAATCAGGCGATAGGAGAAGCGCTTGAGGTTTTAAGGAGGGGTACCGCTGATGTGATGATAACTGGAGGTACGGAGGCTGGAATTAGTCAATTGGGTTTATCGGGCTTTAGTTCTATGAGAGCTCTTAGTACGCGGAATGATGAACCTCAAAAAGCGAGCCGGCCATTTGATTCTCAGAGAGATGGATTTGTTCCTGCTGAGGGGGCGGCGGTTATAGTGCTAGAAACACTTGAGCACGCTCAAAAACGAGGGGCTAGTATTTTTTGTGAGTTGGCTGGTTTTGGTTCTACCTCTGATGCTTATCATTTAGTACAACCGCAGGAATCTGGAGTAGGGGCTTCTAGAGCTATGGGATTGGCCCTGGAAGATGCTCGGGTTACAATAGCTGACGTAGATTATATTAATGCGCATGGGACTTCAACTCCGCTAAACGATTTAGCTGAAACTATAGCTATCAAAACATTATTTGGAGAATATGCGAAAAAGATCCCAATTAGCTCTACTAAGTCTATGATAGGGCATTCTCTTGGTGCGTCTGGTGCGTTGGAAGTAATACCTTGTGTGATGTCGATCATGGATGGAATGTTACATCCGACAATTAATTATGAATTTCCTGATAGTAATTGTGATCTAGATTATGTCCCTAATATTTGTAGAGAGCAAAAGATTGAAACAGTCTTGTCGAACGCATTTGGTTTTGGCGGCCAGAATGCTTGTCTTGTTTTCAAAAAATGTGAATAAACTTTCTTATAATCTGATAGCCTACAACAAGATTGGGAAATTCGGTGCATCTGTACCATCATAGGCTACATCTAGGGGACTTGATAGCAAAGAGAGCTGGAGAGGTTGGAAAAAGGGAAAGCAACTCTACGGCTGATGGGATTATATAAGGGTTCCAGTTTACTTTTTTTTATTGCTAGCTATGAGAGCTCCCACTGTTCCTAATATGCTGGCCCATAGAAATACTCCTATAAACGGGATTATTATTGAGCTTCCTAGTAATGAGAATAAATTAGGGTAAAAAGATCTAAATAAGTAGAAAATTAGCACAACAGTAGACCAAAATATGCCTATTAAGATTCCGATCAGCGGAGCCTTCGTTTTCCTTGAAGAAATGGTTACGGCTCCCACAAATCCGCCAATAGCTGGTGCGAGTGGTCCGGTCAAAATATGCACAATGGGTATGATCAGGCAAACTAAGCCTACGGCAAATCCTATAGATGATGCTTTTAATATAACAAGCAATGATGGTTAATATGGGAAAGGCGTTCAGTGAAAAAATCTTTTTGTTAGAACATTGACTCCAGAATTCTCTGAAAAGCCATAGTGTGACTGCATACACTGTTTTCACTAAATAAAACGCAATCACATGACCAATTTCCGTACTCGTATTGAATCAAGTGTTCACCGTTGTCTCCCCTTATTGAAGCTGTGAAGCTATCGAATTGGATTCTATCCTTTTCTTCGGAGTAGCGTCGTGCTTTTTCTATTCTGCTAATTACACTTGATAGCATTTAGTCTCCTATATTGACGATTTAGGTCTGATATTACGATAACTTTGGAGTTCGGTCAATCGTAGAGATAATGTTTATATAGGCTCTCAAGATCTTGTTCAAAAATGCTCATAAGGATAAACTTATATGTATATCATTTGCTTTGAGAACGCGTATGTTTACTGCAGATCAAATTAGAGAGTTATTTTTAAGCTTTTTCGAAAAGAGGGGTCATTTGCGTATGCCAAGTGCATCGTTAGTCCCGGCAGGTGATCCGACATTATTGTTCACGAGTGCTGGCATGGTCCCATTTAAGCCATTCTTTATGGCAGAACAGCAACCTCCATCTCACAGATTAACCTCGAGCCAAAAAAGTTTTCGCACTACTGATATTGATGAGGTGGGAGATGACACTCACCTGACCTTTTTTGAAATGTTGGGTAATTTTAGTATTGGGGATTATTTTAAGGATGAATCGATCAGATTGGCATGGGAACTAGTCACGTCTGTTGAAGATGGCTTTGGGTTGGAAAAAGACTCAATTTTTGTCACGGTTTATCTGGATGATGAGGAGACATACAATTTCTGGAAAAATGAAATAGGGATTGAAGAAAACAAAATTTTTCTCTATGGGGATGAGGATAATTGGTGGGGACCGGCAGGCGAAGAAGGACCTACAGGTCCGTGCTCCGAATTGCATTTCGATTTTGGAATGAATATGGGGTGTGGAGGGAATTTCAGAAAGGCTATTTCAGATGCTGATGGTTGTCATCCCAACCACAATTGTGGAAGGTTTGTGGAATTATGGAACTTAGTGTTTATGCAATATTATCAGAATACAACTGGTGAACGTACTTTACTCAATAAACCGTGTGTTGATACAGGCATGGGTCTTGAGAGGGCGGCCTCGGTTTTGCAGGGCACATCAAATGTTTATGATACGGATTTGTTTTCAGATTTAATATCGGAAGTCGGTTCTATGATTGAAGAAAACTATGGTGTTAATGAGAAAATAGACTATGCATATAGGGTAGTCGTGGAACATACGAGAGCTTCTGTATTTCTGATTTCAGATGGTGTAATACCGAGTAATGAAGGACGGGGTTATGTCTTACGCCGAATTATACGAAGGGCCATTAGATATGGTAGGAGTCTGGGAATGACAGAGGGTTTCATGTTAAAGGTAGGCCAGTCTGTAATTAGTCAATTCTCTCATGTATATACGGAACTGGCTGAAAACCAAGTCTTTATTGCAAAAGTGTTGAAAATGGAAGACGAAAAATTCGGTCAAGCTGTAGAGCGTGGATCGATGATTTTAGATGGCATGCTGGAGGTAAGACATTGGTATTTGGAAAATATTTCCAGCATATTAGATAGGCATATCGTGCTTCTCCTTGAAGAGAGATCTAATCGTGATCAGGAAATACGTGTGGGGTTGGCCAGAGAATATGAGAATTATAGAAGCAATAAAGCCGACTCTTTGATCGAGGAAGCAATGCCACCAACTGAGTCATTTATCGAATTAGGGATTGAGCATGCGCTGGGTAAAATGATCGAACAATGCAGACGATTGCTTAATGATTCTTCTTGCGACAAATCTGATTTAGCGGAATTGAAAAAGCTTTTAATGGCGCGATTTGATAGCAGAATTTCAGGAGATGAAGCTTTTTATCTTTGGGACACTCATGGCTTTCCAGTTGAGGAAACTGTGTCAATTGGAAAAACTGCCGGATTGGGTGTGAATTTGGAGGAATTCCACGAAGCTGTCGGGAAGCATAGAGAGGCTGCAAAGGCTGCTCATGTTGTTGGAGGAGGCATGGGTATAGTGGACAAATATGGAATGTTGAATCAGAGAAATGTTCCTTTTGTTGGACATACGAATTTGGATCAGGAAGCGATGGTAATTGGCCTTTTTGGGGAAAACCAACCCATGGAACATGTTAAGGCTGGCGACAGTATCGAATTGATACTGGACGAAACTCCCTTTTACCCTGAGGGAGGGGGGCAAGTAGGAGACGCTGGGTTTATTGAGGGCTCTAATGGTGTGATGCAAGTTCTGGATACCCGAAGCCCTTTGGCGAATTTGATAGTGCATTATGGTCAGGTAATTTCTGGGGACATTTCTCTTAATGATAAAATTGTAGCTAAAGTTGATGTTAAGAGGCGGGTCGATACTGCACGTAATCATAGTGGCACCCATATTTTACATGCGTCATTACGCCAAGTGCTGGGGCTTCATGTGAGACAAGCCGGTTCATTGGTAGCACCTGAACGATTGCGTTTTGATTATAGCCATGTAGGCCCATTAACTAATGAAGAGTTGATGGCTGTACAGTTATTATCTAATGAGCGAGTTAGGGACAACCTGAAGGTTATTATTCATGAGACAACTTATGCAGAAGCGATTAAACAAGGGGCTTTAGCTTTTTTTGGAGATAAGTATGGTGACAAAGTGCGCGTAGTAGAAATGTCTGCCTCGGATTCCAAGAGTCCGTTCAGTTTGGAATTATGCGGAGGGACACATGTGCATGCAACGGGTCAGGTTGGGCCTATATTTCTTCTCGGAGAAACAGGAATTGGTGGTGGGATGCGGAGATTAGAGGGAGTAACTGGATTTGGAGCAGAGCAATTGTTTGTCGAACGATCTAGTATTTTAGAAAGGGTTTCGCAAAGGCTAGAAGTGCCTCAATCTGAATTGGAAAATAGGTTGAGTAATTTTATGGATGAGTTGAGCTTTTTGAAGAAAGAAATCGCTTTATCCGAACAACGAAAGGTATTTGCAGAAGCGGATAAACTTGTGGAATCCATAATTCAGGTTAATGGGATAAATGTTTTGTCCACCCGTTGTGATTTGACTAACGTTGATGCGCTGAGGCAAATGGGAGATTCGCTAAAGCACAGGATCTCCAGCTAAATTTTGGTATTAGCCATAGTAGTGGATGATAAAGCATTATTTGTATCTATGGTTACCCCTGATTTAATTGAAAAAGGACTTAAAGCTGGTGAAGTTGTTAAAGAAGTAGCGCGAGTAATCAATGGAAGCGGAGGTGGAAGTGCTGAATTGGCTCAAGCTGGAGGAAAGGATATAGAGAATCTAGGAAAAGCTCTTAGCTTGGTTTACGAAATTGTTGAGAGAGAGGTAAAGTCCTGAGGATACTTGGTCTTGATGTAGGGGATCGTCGAATTGGTTTAGCCGTCAGTGACCCTACATGTACTATTTCTACTCCAATAGGATTTCTCGTTAGAAAAAATCTAAACTCCGATACACATAGAATTAACGAGTGTGTAGTGAAATATAATGTGGAGTTGATTGTAGTCGGATTGCCATTAGACGCTCGGGGAAGGAAAGGCGCTCAGGCCCTTAAGACAGAGAAATTCATTCAGGATTTGCATGCCGTTTTGGAAGTTCCTATTAGGACATGGAATGAACGATATTCTACTATAGAGGCTGAGAGATTAGTTAGAGAAGCAGGACATCAACCTTCTCGAAATAAAGGATTAGTGGATGCCGCTTCCGCGGCTGTGATATTGAATGCCTTTATGTTAGATGGGGATAAATTTGAAAACTAAGTTAGGGATAATAGGACATCCAATTGGACACACGCTGTCGCCGACTTTACATAAGGCTGGGCTCAATTATCACGGGTTAAATATTGATTTTAAGGCATGGGATGTTGGGCCTGAGGAATTACATGAATTTGTAATTGAAGCACGTGAGCTAAAAAACAAGGTAATTGGTTTTAGCGTCACTGTTCCCCACAAAGAGACGATAATGCCCATGCTTGATTCTATATCCGAGGAGGCCGTATCTGCTGGGGCTGTAAATATGGTGGCTAATGATGGTGGACGTCTAATTGGGTACAATACTGATGGTGCGGGTTTCATACGAAGCATATTGGAAAAGACGCAATTTGATTTTAAGGGAAAGAAAATTCTTGTTTTAGGTGCTGGAGGTTCTGCAAGAGGAGTAGTGGCGGCGATTAAGGATCATAAATTTGATTCGTTGGTAGTTGCTAATAGGACCATGGACAGAGCTTCTAAATTATTGCTTGAATTGGGGCTAGGAAAGATGTCGGCGAGGGTTGTTGGGATGGATACTTTGGAGATGAACCAGATTGCATCCGAATCGGATCTCATAGTTCATTGTACAACTGTAGGCATGACAGGAGGATCCGAGCCATATAAATCATTGATTAAGGCAGATAACATATCTGATAAATCTTTAGTCTACGACCTAGTGTATAATCCAGGGGTCACGCCTTTACTAATGGAAGCTAAAAAGGCTGGGGCGACAATAATGACTGGCATATGGATGCTCGTGTATCAAGGTGCCATTGCTTTTGAAAAATGGACGTCTATGGAGGCGCCGATTGAGATAATGTTTCGAGCGACGCAGAAGGGATCAATCTCATAATAAAACGAGGAGAAGTACATCTGACATGATTCGTTTTCTTACAGCTGGTGAATCCCATGGTCAAGGTTTAGTAGTCTTACTTGAAGGTATGCCTGCGGGCCTTGAGATATCTGAAGCGTATATTGGCATCGAAATGAGTCGTAGGCAGAAAGGATATGGCCGGGGGGGCCGTATGCAAATAGAGCAAGATATGGCTCACATTGTATCTGGTGTTCGGCATGGCAGGACTTTAGGTAGTCCTATAGCGATGACCATAGAAAACAAAGACTGGGTTAACTGGACTAATATCATGAGTGTGGAACCTGTTGATGAGACTATAGAAAGAATAACTCGGTTAAGGCCTGGTCATGCAGATTTACCGGGTACGATGAAATATGGATATTCTGATGTTCGAAATGTATTAGAGAGGGCTAGTGCAAGAGAAACGGCTGCTCGTGTAGCAGCTGGCGCAATAGCACGCCGATTACTAGAGGAATTCGGAATACAATTACATAGTCACTCATTGGCTATCGGTGGAGTTTGGGCTAATAATCCTAGAGATATTAATTGGCAGAAAGTGAACGAATCACCAGTGAGTTGCGCAGATTCTTCTGTAGAAGCTGCCATGATGCAGGCCATTGATGATGCCAAAGAGGCGGGGGATACGGTAGGAGGGGTTATTGAAGTAGTTGCTGAAGGACTTCCTATAGGATTAGGTTCCCATGTTCAATGGGACCGGAAAATTGATGGACGAATTGCGCAGTCCCTTATGTCTATACCGGCCTGTAAAGCTGTTTCGATAGGAGATGGATGGGAATCAGTAAATCAACGTGGTGCGGCAGTCCATGATGTTATTGAACCAGTAAATGATTTATCACGACCTTGGCAGAGACAG
>CAZPLA010000052.1:0-1579 GCA_964587385.1 uncultured Dehalococcoidia bacterium
CGAAATTGCAAGCCGAGGTGTCGTTATCTCGTTAATCAAACGACAAAAAAGTAACTGGCAAACAGCCCGTTGCACTGGCTGCTTAAAAAATAAGCGCCACGCTTGTCTTTATCGTTCCTCATACGCGAAGATAGGTGCCAATTTATTTGAGGTATAGTAGCTTTGATATCGATAGGGGCTGCTGAATTTTTATCGGTTGCATTGCTTGAATACTGTGCTAGTGACGAATCAAGTAACTAAGTAAACAATATTGCTAGATAAGCTTGTAGTATATTTCGCTAGAGATGCTTTTGGACAGGGGTTGCGACCCCCCCTCGTCTCCACCAAAATAGTTTTACTTCTTGATCCTTAGAAAGCTCATATCATGTCAATGAACCAATATATTCAACTAGGATCCACGGAGCTGAAAGTTCCTCCAATTTGCCTAGGAACTCTCACATTTGGGAGTGATAGCGACTTTGGAGCCAGCAAAGCAATTATAGATACATGCCTAAATAACAATATCACCTTCTTCGATACCGCTGATTCATACAATGCCGGAACATCTGAAGAATTTTTAGGCAAGATACTCAAAGGGAAGCGTCATCAGGTGACCATTGCGTCTAAAGTGGGCATGGTTGTCCAAAACGGCTCTTACACAGTCAACCTCTCAAAGAAACACATCCTGAAATCCATAGATGAGAGTTTGCATCGCCTTCAGACCGACTATATAGACTTATATCAAGCGCACTGGCCAGATCCTGCGACATCACAAGAAGAAACTATTGATGCCTTTAACTCCCTTCACAAGGCTGGAAAGATAAGATATACAGGCTGTTCAAATTATCTAGGATGGCAATGTATTCAGGCCCAATGGATCAGCACTCAAAATAACTTAGTCCCATTTTCATGCATACAGCCCCGCTATAACATTTTAGATAGGCATGCTGAAGATGAAATCATTCCAGCTGCTATTGATCAATCACTAGGCATCATCCCATACAATCCCATTGCCGGGGGACTCTTAAGTGGCAAATATGCATTTGACACCCAACCTTCTGCAGGAACTCGCTTTGGCGACCAAGAGCAGTATCGCCATCGCTATTGGTACCCTACCAATTTTAAAGCTATCGCTGAGATTAAAGAAATCGCAACCAAAGCAGGTTTTACAACAGAGGATCTCTCCTTATCTTGGATCATGAACCAAAGAGGGATCACAGCACCGATAGTGGGAGTTCGGAATACTGCACAACTGCATGCAATCCTTGAGCTCTTAAAACACCCTATTCCTCACACTGTCACATCCAGTCTAGATAACATACGAGGCATTGCATATGATCGGTTTTCCCCTTGGCGCAAGCATAATCACTAGCTCCTTCAGCACTATGATTTATATTGCGCCCTCTAGTGAAATACGTTACTATCCAAGAAGCCACTGCAACTTACCCAGGGAGAATATATGTCTATACTAGCTAACACATTTGGAACACTTCAAGCCCTCTCTCCAAATCATAAACACCATTCAATATACAGTCTTAATAAACTAGAACAGGATGGGGTAATCAGACTATCCTCTCTTCCTTTTGCCATTAAAGTTCTT
>CAZPLA010000053.1:0-4773 GCA_964587385.1 uncultured Dehalococcoidia bacterium
AGTTTGTGGCATTTCAGCTTTCAATAAATCAAAGGAAGCTGCCTGATTAACACCTTTCTCACAGACTGTTACCTCAGCCAATTCCATATCATCTACTTGCATATATGGTACTAATCCCTTTTGCATATTCTGAACCTTTAAAGCAGAACCAGCAATACTATAAGACCGTAATCGTCCCTCATTAATTTCTTTCATTACCTTCTCAGAAATTTTGGTATCATCTCTCAATTCACAAATAAAGAACAAGCCTTTATCATCAACACCGCTTTTAAATATCTGCCCACCCTTAGTGATATAGGCTGGCAAAGCCCAACCAACTTGAACATCAGAATGTAATACCATAGCATTACGAGTTCTAAAGTTATCCATAAACTTAGCGAAAGCTTTCTTCAAAGCATCGGTAGTTATTAAATGTCCTTCCCTATCCACTAAAGAAACGGATGCTGGCCCACCTACAACCATAGGTTCATCTTCCTCTGCATATTTAGACGCAGCTTCCGTGTATTTAATATTCTCAGGGAAGGCTCTAGCCAGGGTTAACTTCTCAGCTTTAGATGCAATACCAGCTTTAAACAATCGTTCAAATTCTTCAAGTGCATCCCCAATATCAGCAACTGATACTTGTCCACCCTCTGCTTTTTCCAACCACATAAAACCATCAGTATAGGGTTTAGAAATCATTTTGCTTGCTGTAATAACTTGCATTATCCCTGATGTACTCCATAAACTACACCATACACCTGAGTACTAGCCCCAGAAGCTAATGCAGAAATATTAACTTGTACATCCATAGGCCAATTAGTTTCCCAAGTTTCTCCCGCTTTAAGAAGTACTCCAGTGGTAGAAGAAGCTGTAGCATCTAAAGCGATATAAACCGTATTACTTCCATGCCCATTCTTTAATTTAAAGCCTCTTACAACGGCTAATCCTGCTCTACGTTTAGATTCAGAAGCATTTGCAGTTCCAAACCATTCGTAGTTAAGTCCTTGCGCCCCGTCTACATAATCAGTTACAAAACCATCTTTACGTTGTTCCACCATAAACTTATCAACATAGAAGTTAATGTTATGCTGGGCTTGTGTTACAACAGCTACACGATAACCTTGAGCTAATCGTTCAGCTAATTCATAACCAACGCTAATTTTAGTAAAAGAGGTTGTTAGAGAATGGGTATCACTAGTAGCTAAAGCAGTTCCAGAACTATCCTGAATTTCAATCTTCACAGTTCCAGAAGCAGATGCGCCTCTAACTTCGCATTGAGCTACAAGAGAGCTACCTTCAGGGTGACCTACTGTTGTAATTGACCAGTAGAACCCTTCATCAGCAGCTGAATTATCGGGATTAACTAAAAGGGAATTTGACCCGCTTGCAGCTTGGGCACTACTTTGTGAGATAGCAGCCCCCGAAGCTGTAAAATCCGTTAGGGTATTTACTTCAAAAGATGGATTCTTAACCAAGTTAACAGAGGGAACACCTCTAGAAACTGTATATAAATCCACCGCTGTAGTGCCTACACTAACATCAATAGGTGCGTACTTTGTCCAAACATGAACGCTTGTCCTAGTACTAGGGTCAATTTCCCATGAGGGCCATACCTCAGGAAAATGTTCAGAATTCATAAACCACTCCTACCTATTTGAGAACCAATTCATCATGGCGAACACACTTCCTAAAATCACGCCCGTGTGCATCATAATTAAACTTAGCACTACTACAGAAGATTTTACTCCATAAATCTTGGTTCTCCAATGTTTTAATTCATCTAGTTCCGCATGAACTTTTTCTACTCTTTGACAAATACTTTCGTTTAGCTTTGTTTGACTATCAATATATGAGTCAAGCCGTTCCATATAAACGGCTAATTTAACATCTAACTCCGTATCTGTATTCAATGCCATAAAGCATTATCTTCCGAAGACTAAGACACGAACTACAACCGCTGAAACGTTTGTAGCATTAGCTACCTCATCTAGTATTGCTCCATCTGCACCAGCTTCATACAAAGCTATTTTAGAATTAGTGTAATCATATTGCGGGACGTAACCACTGTTCTCCATTGACAAAGCTACAAAATGGATTGATTCCAAACCCAATGTAGTTGCAGTTAGGGACTCGCCACCAGTAGCATAGCTGCTATCAAATGTGCAAGTCTTAATGACGTATTTGTTATTCCCTGGAACACCTGTCATGTCAGATGCATTGCCAGGAACAGTTATCGTAAGAGCCATAATATCTCTCCTTAAATGTCGAGTAGATTAGTAAAAAAGGGGGGCAGGAGTTTTTTAAGCTCCCGCCCCTCAAGCGGTGGATTAGGCGTTGAGGTCAGCTATTTTAGCCTGAACCCACAAATTCTTGCATCGCATTTCACCCATCGTATAGAGTAAGCCCCTAACGACTAGCGCATTAGCTGCGAAGTAGTCACGGTTCTCTACATACTGGGTGGGCTGTGCAATCGCCATTTCAATATAATCGGTGTCCAACACATAGATGTTGGAACCAAGAACAGTTCCAGAACTGGAAACAGACTTAGGCACATCCGCATCAGGAAGAATTGGAATGCCCATGTAAGTTGCCAATACCAAACCAGTTCGGGTACCTGGGAATGTACGCTCAGAGCCTACACCAACCTGATACTCTTCCTGGCCCATATAACGTTGCTGGGAATTGAGCAAACGCTCTAGCTTGAAATACTGGTCATGTCCCATCAAAATCAGCTTAGGTTCGCCACCATTCTCACGAATCTTCTGGATAGCATTATCAATCAAATTCAATGAAAGGTCACGGCCTACGCCAGCATTGTGGCTGACACTAGCAGCAGCATTCCAACCGCCAGCAGTACGTCCTGCCAAAGTAAGGTCAAACACCCTAGAACGGGCTTCTCCCCCACCAACAGCCATACCATCTTCAGCTACCATATCGTCCAGGGAACTAAATCCTGCACGGCTATAAATGTAAGCAACGTCACCAGATGCCCAAGCATCTGACAAACCAGTAGCGTCTAGAGTGACTGTACCACCAGAGTGAGCAGTTCCACCAGAACCACCAACGGTTACACCGCCAGTAATATCGTGGCCTGTAGCACTCAGGTCATACCTATTTATTTCATCGCCTATTTTGAAGTGTTTAGCAATTGCACTAGTGGAACCAAACACTACAGTGGTATCAGTACCACCAGTAGCCCTGGCTGCGCTTAGAGCAAGAAGCTCTTCATTTATCTCTTTAATGTGGTCAAGTTGGGCATTCTCATTTTCCAACGCCAGCACATCCCCGACACCACCTTCCAACTGCGCCGTAAAGACGGACTTGACTGACGCACCGAAAGTTGTGGAAACGATACGAGGCAAGCTCGATACCGTCTGAATGTCGGAAATGTCCACGGTTGGGATATTTCCAGTTTCAGTTACTGGGCGAGAACGGTTAGAACCACGGTCAGTCCTGACCCTCCAACCAGCTGTGTTGCCCCATACTACACGGGGAACCGCATTAAAGAAACGAGTTTGGTTATTTAGGGCTTGCCAGACTTTTCGTCCATAGGTGGTATTAAAGATACCAGTGGCAGTATCAACCGTAAACGGTGTACCAATACCAGCACCAGCTTTCTTCATAAACCCAGGGCCGAAAACGCTCTGGTAAAGCCCTCTTTGTGACTGAGATATATACTCAGCTAGGGATGGATTAGCCATAATCGTTTCTCCTTAAAATCAATTTATATTAGCCTAGCAATTCCCTAGGCACACCATCAGTATCGCCCGACTCTATCTGTTCCTGCAACCGTCGCAACTCACCATAAGAAAGTTGCATCATCTGGTCAACAGAATCTTCAGGGTTATTGGACTTGCGAATAGGGGTGTTGTCGTCTACACCTAGAGAGTCGCCATAAGAAATCAGTTGAGGACGGTTTAAGCCATTCTCTTCACGGAACCCCATCTTTCGCAAGCGGGACTCAGTTTCTGATTCAATCATAGACTGAACATTCTGGTTCTTTGACAAAACCATCTTTTGTAGTTCAGCTATTTGCTTTGCCATTTCTTGTACTTCTTCTGGGAATTCTTCTTCATCGTCATCTTTCTTATCTTCTTCCTCTTCCTCAGGAGCATCGTCATCGCCAAAAGCCTTTCCATACCCTTCTTTTTCCAAATCCTCTTCCATACTTTCCTTCAACAAATCAAGCTGTTTCTGCATAGCTTGAATTGTGCGATTCGCATTTTCAGTCTTGCTATCAATAGTTACAGCCTTCTCTGCATCATCATGTCCAGCTGGCATACTTTTAGCTTTAACATCAGTCGAATCTCCCCACTGTGCGCCAGTATCGGATTTAATCATCCCATATACTTCACTGGCTACAGCCTTAATTATCTCTTGCTTCTCAAAGGCATCTGCCTCATCTTGAGACAACTCAAATTCTTCCTCTTCAGCTTTCGTTAGTCGAGAGTCCATCTTGTGCAACACCTCGGCAACGGCAGCAAGAGCAAGGTTACTACCCTCAATCTGCTTTTCCAACCGTTCTATCATATCCGAATCAGCCATAATAATCTCCTCCATTCGTATATTTTGCCAAGGAAGTTGGTCTAAGCCACCTCCGACTCCCAAAAGCGGTAAAAAGTACGATTTTCGTACTAACTTATTATACTAAATATTCTGAAAAACTTTCATTATTCTTCAGCAAGTTCTGGAACTTCGTTATCAAACGTTAGTTTTAACATGTCATTCCTAAAATCATACAACGGAACTTGAGCAAGTTTCTTTAACTTCTCACATTGAGTTCCTTCAGGC
>CAZPLA010000054.1:0-2994 GCA_964587385.1 uncultured Dehalococcoidia bacterium
GATTTTGGATAGAAATTATTTTTTAATTCTTTTTATTAGTTATAGTATTTAGTTCTTATGTCGTTTGATGATGTAAAGAAAGGCGGACGTAAGCCTATGCAGAAAGCGACATCACCCAGAAAGTAACGATTGGGCGATTAATAGATTGACAGTTTTATTATGTGAGATAGATGACATATAAAATTCTGGTTGTGGATGATGACCAATCAATTAGAGAAGCGCTTGAGCGCGGACTGCAGTTAGAGGGCTTCATGGTTTCTTCGGCTTCGAGTGGGGATATGGCTATTCAGGAAGTTGAAGAAAATCTTCCAAACATATTGATTTTGGATATTAACATGCCTGGCATAAGTGGCATACAAGTAATCAAATATTTACGGGGGACCAATATTGATATCCCAATTTGTGTGCTTTCAGCTAGAGACGAGGTCAGTGATAGGGTGTCTGGATTAGAGGCAGGTGCGGATGATTACCTAGTAAAACCGTTTGCACTTGATGAATTGGTTGCTAGGATTAGAGCTCTACTTAGGAGGAATAAGGTCGCAGTTACTAAGACGATCAATTTGGGATCATTAAGGGTCGATCCGCAACAGAGACAAGCTTTGTATTGTGACAAAGTCCTGGACCTTACCAAAAAAGAATTTGACCTACTCTATGTGTTGTCTAACAATCCAAATATAGTTGTAAGTAGATATCAGCTATTAGAACAAATTTGGGGCTACGACTTTGAAGTGGATACAAACGTTGTAGATGTGTTTGTTGGATATTTAAGGCGAAAAATGGAGCAAGATGGAAATCCTAGAATGATAGATACTGTACGAGGGGTTGGGTTTATCTTGAGATCATGAGTCTTAGAAGTAGAATTACGCTGGTATTATCAGGATTCACTGCCATCATAGTATTGATGGCAGGTGCCGTTATTCATCAGTTAACGGAAGACGATATCCGAAATCATTTGGATAATAGACTTTATTGGCAAGCAGAAAAAGTTGCAGAGCCTGAGGTTGTATCAAAAATTCTCACCAATAGACGTTTTTTTAACACACTTAGTGAAACCGACCAAACTTTGGGATTAGGAGGATTACTTGATGCTGAAATACCGACCAGAGTTTTTGTTGGAAGGGATACTATAATCGCGACTGGAGGATTTCCAGATTTTCCGCTAATTTTCTTCCCGGAAGGGTTTTCCGAGTTGGAAGTGGATGGCACAAAATGGCGAATTCAGACAAAAACTTTGCGGAGACCGCCATCGGGCCGTTCTAGGACTCCTCCTTTGGTTACGATTCAGACAGCTGTATCATGGGATTCAATGAGTACTACACTAAGCGATTTCAGGAAAAGGTTTTTCATTATAGGAATTATTTCAGTAATGGGTTCTGGAGTAGGTGGTTGGTTTTTAGGTGGAGCTGCCCTAAATCCTATAAATAGATTGAGAAAATATGCAGAAACTGTAAGAAGTTCCCAAGATCTTTCTGAACGCATTCCAGAAAAACTTGGACCTGGCGAAGTGGAAATATTGGCACAAAGCTTGAACGAAATGCTTTCCAGGCTGGAGGTTAATGTTCATACAACAGAACAAGCACTTAGTTCATCTCGTGAGTTTGCTTCCAACGTTGCCCACGAGCTTAGAACACCGTTGACTAGTATTAAAATGAATCTGGACATGCTAGAACGATACCCTGATTCTTTTCCTGAGGACAGGCACAAAATATTGTTAAACATAATTAAAGAACAAGACCGCTTGCTGAACACATTGGAATCATTACGTTTGCTTGCTAGAGGTGATTTATCTGATGAGGATGTTTTTGATGAAATAGACTTCTCCCAATTAATCCAGGATGTCATTGGAGTAAATAAAAGTCATAGTGCGAGGTCCAGCATCGACCTGCGTTTACCATCTACCCCCCCCTTGCTTCGCGGCTGGAGAGAAGGATTGGCGGTTTTATTTCGTAATGTTATTGAGAACGCTCATGTGCATTCCGGTGTTGTAGACGAAGATCTAGTTATCCATATTTCGGCAAAAATTAGTGGTAAATGGATAGAGGTACATATTGACGATAATGGGATAGGAATAGATGAACCTGAGAGAGAACAGGTGATGAAACGTTTCGTTAGAGGGACCAAGAGTACCGGAGTTGGCTCTGGTCTTGGCCTATCATTGGTTAATCAGCAGGCAATTATTCATAATGGATTTGTAGATATTTATAAGAGCCCATTAGGCGGTACTAGAGTATGTATTAAATTACCTATTGTCGTATGAAAACCATGCAATGTAGTTAGAAACTGTTTTATGCATGGAATACTATTGACTACAGGTATGTTGATAGGATAGCGTATTAACCTCCTTGAAAGAGGATAAATATCAGTAACAATCGAAACACTTCGATTATTAAGCAATCATGGATGAGTGGATTAATTATGAAAATTAAAGCACGTATAGTCACGTTAATTCTTACTTTAATGGTAATTTCCGTATTTGCTTGTGGCCCTTCTGCTGAGGAGCAGTGTGCTGAAGCAACTACAGCAAAGGTTGCAGCAGAGCAAGAAGTAGAACGACTGCGTGAACTGGGTAACAATTCTGTAGACAATGTCTTTAAGAGGGCAACACAGGCTGTAGCTGACGCTAAGCGGGACATAAAAGAATACTGCGAGTAGTCAAATATGACCTAAGTCGACTTTGACTACTGGTTGGCGCGCTAGTCTTGTAACTTTGTTTGGGCGGTGATTGGTCTAAATCCTGGCTTTACGTAAGTTGGGACTTGATATGAACTGCTTGTCCTAGAGGTTAGAGGACAAATCCCATCATATGGGCTATTATTAAACAAGCCCACGTAGGAAAGTTAGGAGGGATTGAATTGGCAGATAAAAACATCCAGTTAATGGCTCACCTAATGAGACGTGCCGGCTTTGGTGCTACTCGTGACGAATTAGAAAGACGTGCAGCGAAAGGGTACGAGGAAACTGTAGAAGAACTACTCAACCCTGACTTTTATGGAA
>CAZPLA010000055.1:0-19874 GCA_964587385.1 uncultured Dehalococcoidia bacterium
TACGAGCCTTGGAATCGGGAATATCAGTTCCAAGTTCTTCAACCTTTCCGTCGGATATAAGGACATCTGAGCGCGTTATTCCTTCACCTGATACGAGGAGTCCGCCTTTAATGAGTAAATCACTGAGCTGCGTAGTCATAATATGCCTCCAAAGGGAGCTTAGACGAATCGTATGCTAGCATTCAAGTGAAGGTAAGACAAGGACATATACGCAGTTTGTGATATAATTCGATCCTTCCTTTCATGAAGACTAGTGATTTTGATTACTGCTTGCCTCCAGAATATATCGCTCAGACTCCTTTGCAATGTCGCGATGCTAGTAGAATGCTGGTTGTAGATCGAACCTCTGATGTACTGAAACACACCAAATTTCGTGATTTGGTAGAACATTTGAATCCCGGAGATCTCCTGGTATTCAACGATAGTAGAGTTATACCGGCACGAATATATGCCCAAAATACGATTACGCATCGAAATGTCGAATTTTTGTTATTACGACGAATTAGTCCTGGGATATGGCACGCGATTGGAAAACCTGGGAGGTCCTTAAAAGTGGGCACTCAATTTAATGTGGCTGATGCGGATGTAGTTATTGAAGTGATTGACTGGCGGGAAGACGGAATACGCGTGCTGAAATTATCAACTGAGGAAGATATGGAATCCTGGGGACATACTCCTCTTCCTCCGTATATACGAAAGTCCCTAGAAGATCCAGAGAGATACCAGACTATATATTCCCAAGTATTGGGTAGTGTTGCAGCTCCAACAGCAGGATTGCATTTTACTGAAAAGGTTTTAGATGATCTGAAAGAAAAAGGGGTTCACCAAGTATCCATTACGTTACATATTGGTATTGATACTTTCAAACCTGTTGATGTTGAAGATCCTAGAAATCATCAAATCCATAGAGAATATATTTCTTGTGACGTAAATGCATTACAAAGAATCAAATCGGTTAGAGATAATGGGGGAAGGATCATTGCTGTTGGAACAACTGTAGTTCGCACACTTGAACAGCTAGCCCTGTGGCATGATTTAGATGAGGGAAACTTTTCCTCGTCTATAGAAGGGTGGTCTGATATCCTAATACTTCCGGGGTATAAATTTAAGTTAGTTGATTCAATGATAACAAACTTTCATTTGCCTAAGAGCACTGTTTTAATGATGACAAGTGCTTTTGCAGGATGGGAAAGGATTGAACATGCGTATATGGAAGCTATTAAAATGAATTATCGGTTTTACAGCTTTGGTGATGCTATGTTTATTGTTTAGGGTGGTTATGTTTTTAACATGTTCTCGTATGGCGAATCTAGAAAATGAAACATAAGTGTGACTAATTATTATAGTTGGAGCAATTGAAGAATATTGCCGTCTGGATCGTAAAATGTGGACACCCAACCTCCCCAATTTTCCTTCTGCGGAGTTCGTATAAAGACAACCCCTTTTTGGGAAAGTCGAGAATGTTCTGCAAAAATATCTTCGACGCCAAAATTAATCATTATTCTGAACTGATCACGACTTGGGCCATTTACTCTATCATGAACGCCTAAATTCAATCGGATATCCTCGAATTTGAATGCGGCAAAATTCCCATGGTTTGAATACAAAGGTAGTTTCAAAATATCTCTATAAAATGACAACATATTCTTAATATTGTCTGTCCAGACGGTAATACCTATAACTCCGTACAACATGCGCCCTCCTAGATTATCTTTCACAGGATTAAGTTAAGCTTTATACTTATATAACATAGGATTCCTGTTAATATAATACTAAGTAAATAGCAACACTCTACTCGACGGGAGGTTACTGTGCGGAACGCTGTTATTCTAGGAGCCACTAGGACGCCTATAGGGAAATTTGGGGGCGGTTTCTCGACTGTGTCTGCCGTCAAGCTTGGTGGTATTGTTATTGAAGAGGCTCTTAAGCGGGCTCGGGTTGCCCCAGAAAATGTTGATGAAGTGATTATGGGGAACGTTATTTTTGCAGGACAGGGCATGAATCCTGCTCGGCAGGCCTCCATTTTGGGCGGGTTGCCAGTAACGGTACCTGCCATGACTATCAATAAAGTCTGTGGCTCAGGGCTTAAAGCGGTTGCTCTAGCCGCTCAGGCTATTCGATCTGGGGATGCAGATATAGTAGTTTGCGGAGGATTCGAGAATATGAGCCTAGCTCCCTACTTGTTAAACAAAGCGCGCTACGGGTATAGATTAGGGGAAGGTGAATTAATTGACTCCGTAATAAATGATGGTCTGTCCGATTGCATGATTGATTGCCATATGGGTGTTACCGCAGAACATCTAGCTAAAATTTATGATTTGAGCCGTCAAGATATAGATCAGTACGCCTTGCGGAGTCAAGAACGGGCTAGCAAAGCGATTAGTTCAGGGTTGTTTGACGAAGAGATAATAAATGTACATGTTGAACACCGAAAGGGTGAGGTCACTGTTATTTCTAGGGATGAGCATCCACGATTAGATACAAGCATAGAAGCATTGGCACATCTTAGTCCTGCATTTGTGGCAGATGGCATGGTAACCGCTGGCAATTCTTCAGGTATTAATGATGGAGCCTCAGCAATGGTGGTTATGGACGAATTAAAAGCTAAGGAATTGTCTTTGGAGCCAATGGCTGTAATCCGTAGTTATGCTTCTGCTGCATTAGAGCCTATGATGATGGGAGTCGCACCGGTGCAAGCCATACGGAGTGCTATCAATAAAGCAGAAAAACCTTTGGAAGATATGGATTTAATTGAAATTAATGAAGCGTTCGCTGCACAAGTGCTGTCTGTAGGTGCAGAGTTAGAGCTAAACTGGGAAATTACAAATGTTAATGGGGGAGCCATAGCATTAGGGCATCCAATCGGTGCAAGTGGATCTCGTATTCTTACTACTCTTCTTTATGAAATGAAACGTAGGAATGATAGATTTGGGCTTGCGAGCCTGTGTATTGGTGGGGGCCAGGGTATTGCTATGGTAGTAGAACGAATTTAATTATTGTCCTGGTTGATGTTAAAGGTATTTTATTTGTTGAAATAGGGATGCAGAATCAGTAACGGGCAGTTTGCATACATTGTTTTCACAAACGTATACAGTTGGTTTACCTCCGATTTTAGTCCGATAGTCCAAAAGAGGGATGTTATTAATAGAATTTTCAGGATCATCATTGCATCCAGCAATAATCTTGTTTGGAATATAACTGTTGTGAATTACTTTAAGCAATGCTTTGGTATCAGGATCAGTAGGATCGCCTATAACAACAATGTCTTTGGAAGGATTTTGATAAAGGTCTAGGCTTGATAGCCAGCGACCCATACCGTTTGGGTATCTCGCCATAATTTGATGGACTGAGCTTAATGCGTTTTCAGCTATGGTTAGATATCGGTTTTGTGAAGTGAGCCTGGACATTTTGATTAGAACTTCTACAGCTATAGAGGAACCAGAGGGAGTAGCATTGTCAAAAAAGTCGCGGGGTCTGATTATTAAGGATTCATGATCTCTGCTGGTATCATAAAATAGACCTACTTTAGTATCCCAAAATAGGTCTATCATAATGTCTACCAGTTTTTTGGATTGATCGAACCAGAGTCGATCAAAAGTGGCTTCATATAGTGCTAATAATCCGTCCGCTAAAAATGCATAATCTTCTAAATACCCGTTTAGTTTTGCTTTGCCATCTTTGTATGTTCTACAAAGGCGATTATTGATTATCAGGTTATTTACTATGAAGTGTGCGTTGTTAATAGCGGCAGCAAGATAATCGTCTCTTTGAAATACAGAGGATGCCTGAGCAATCGCTTTCAGGGTTAATCCATTCCAAGCAGTTAGTATTTTATCATCGCGGTCAGGGGCGATACGAAGATTCCTTAAGTTCAGTAGTGTGTTCTTAGAGTGTTCTATCTGCGAATCGAACTCTTGCTCAGTCAAGTGGAATGATTTAGCTAACTCTTTAGAGTTAGTAGTAATGTTTAATATATTGTTGCCTTCAAAATTCCCAGTTGCGGTTACATTAAAATATTCGTTAAATAACTTGAAATTTTGTTCGGCAAGAGCATTCTCTATTTCATGTTTTGTCCATACGAAGAATTTACCTTCTACATTTTCACTGTCTGCATCTTGAGATGAACAGAATCCCCCCTCATTTGTTGTCATTTCCCTTAAGATATAATCTATCGTTTCTTCGCTCACCTTTTTATAGCGGCTTTTCCGAGTAGCCTGGAATGCGTTTATGTATATGCTGGCTAGCAGGGCATTATCATAGAGCATTTTTTCAAAATGCGGTACTAACCAGGATCCATCTGTTGAATACCTATGAAAACCTCCTCCTAAGTGGTCATAAATTCCGCCATTAGCCATTTTGTCTAAGGAAAATTCCACCATGTGTAATGCTAATTTATCTTTAGTTGAGTGATGATTATGAAGTAGGAAGTCATATATCATTGGCTGCGGGAATTTAGGGGCCGCTCCAAACCCACCGTCCATTGAATCAAAGCCTTCCTTTAATTGGGAAAAAGCCGAGTTTATTAACTCCCCGTATGGCATTTCTTCATGCGATCGTATCTGTGCCATATTTTCTAAATGTTCTAATAGCCCAGATGTAGCATTGGCAACCTCTGTTTTTCGATTTGAATATGCTTCTGCCATTGCGGCTAAAACCCTGGGGAATCCGGGCATTCCTCTACGATCTTCTGGAGGATAGTATGTTCCACCATAAAAAGGTTTGCCATCTGGAGTAAGAAACACGGTCATTGGCCAACCCCCATGACCAGTTAAAGCTTGAACTGCTTGCATGTAAATGGAATCAATATCAGGTCGTTCTTCTCTATCTACTTTAATGTTTACAAAACTTGAGTTCATCAAGGCAGCGATGTCACCGTTTTCAAATGATTCATGTTCCATAACATGACACCAGTGGCAAGCTGAATACCCTACGCTTAGAAGAATGGGTTTGTCTTCCTGCTTTGCTTTTTTCAGCGCTTCAGGACCCCATGGATACCATTCGACAGGGTTATTAGCATGTTGAAGAAGGTATGGACTTGTTTCGTATTGGAGTTTATTAGCCAATAGATTTCTGCCTCTCTAATGTAAGACGTTGATTTATTTTGGACTAGGACGTATAAAAAAGCCAGTGCTAACCTGATGGAACACATGGGATAATGTCAGTCATTAAGGTTTGTTTTAAGAAGTGGAGAGAAAATATGAAGTGGGTATCCACATTATCAGAAAATCCAGATACTATTGCGGGATTGTTAGAATGCATATCGGAAATCCAAGGCCAAATTGATGTGAATTCCATTGATATAGCAATATTGTTTATATCAAATGAGCATAAGAAAAAATTGGAGCAAATACCCCTGGTAATTTATGAGGAGCTTAATCCGGCTCAATTTGTCGGCTGCTCAGCTGGTGGTGTGATAGGGAATGGAAAAGAAGTAGAACACAGTTATGGAATTTCCTTGACTGTAGCGAGCTTGCCTAAAGTTAACTTGAATTCATTCTATGTTGATGATGATTCTCTTCCTGATTTGGATGCACCTCCAACAGAATGGGAAGTACTAATCGGGGTTACTGCGGATAAGGATCCACAATTCTTAATTCTTACCGACCCATTCACTATTCGCAGCCAGAATCTCTTGTTGGGATTAGATTACGCTTTTAGGAAAGGCATAAAAGTAGGAGGTATGGCGAGTGGTTTTGTATCAGGAAAAGGAAACACACTCTTTTTAGGTAAAAAGACTTTCAATGCTGGAGCAGTCGGCATCACATTTGACGGCAACATTGTAATTGATCCGGTTGTAGCTCAAGGATGTAGGCCTATAGGGACTCCTATGCGTATAACCAAAAGTGAGCGTAATGTCCTGATCGAATTGGATGGACGCCCTACCATTGAGATATTGAGGGAGATATACCATAATCTGGATTCTCATGATCGAGAGTTGGTTAGGCATTCCTTATTTTTAGGAATGGTGATGGATAGATTTGAAGAGGCTCCTCAATTGGGGGACTTTTTGATTAGAAATATAGTTGGAATTGATCCTAGATCTGGAGCCATGGGTATAGGGGAAATGTTAGAAGAAGGGCAAATTATTCAATTCCACCTTAGGGATGCTAAGACTTCAGAAGATGATCTGAATGGTATCCTTCGTAAATATTTGGAGCGACCGAAACCTATTGATTCGGCTGGCGCCTTATTGTTTTCTTGTCTAGGCAGGGGTAAATATCTTTATGGTTTGGCGGATCATGATACTAATATGTTTAGGGATATAGTAGGGAATATTCCATTAGGGGGATTTTTCTGCAATGGTGAAATAGGGCCTGTTGGAGAAACTACTTATCTTCATGGGTACACTAGCTCTTTTGGCATATTTAGGCCTAAGGAATGATGTTTTTAGCAGCCAGGCTTACATAACACTAATGCCGGCAAGTTTTAAGAGATGATAATACTTGATATGAGAGAACCTAGGATTTAACATGGGCGATGATGGAACAATACCAATCTAATAATAGTTTTGGCCTGTTGACCAAAATCGATGTCGAAGCTTTAGGTAATCCTGGAGAGCGAACGTTTAGGCTTTTGCTAGAGGCCGGGGAGGCTCAGGCTATTCTTTGGCTTGAAAAAGAGCAATTGCAACAATTGGCTATATATATTCAACAGATAGAAGAGTCACGCTCACCAACTAAACCTGGGGAAGAGAAGAGTATCCCTGAGGGTACATGGACTGGAGGACGAACTTTTGTAGAGTTCAATATAGGCTCTCTTTCCATGGGCCACGATTCTGTATCTAATGCGTTTTTGTTCTTGGTTTATGGACCGGATAGTGATGACGATTCCCCAGCTGATTTAAGTTTCTGGTTATCAGCTCACATGGCTGACAGGGTTTCAAAACAGGCTTTACAAATTTGTGCAGCCGGAAGGCCTAGATGTTTTCTTTGTGATAAACCTATAGGGCCAGATGGCCACAAATGTATGCGTTCGAATGGGCATCAAGTATATAAAGGATAGTGCCTAATTCAAATCGGGTTAAGCATTAGAAATGGGAAATTTTCTTAGTGAAGGAGAGATTTTATCGTGCGACCGGTTTCCTATAGGTTCGAACTACACATTTCTAGTTAAAATAGGAAATCGTAAGACTCGGGATCGGTTTGCAATTTATAAACCAAAACATGGTGAAGTCCCCCTTTGGGATTTTCCTTCCGGCACATTGTACAAGAGGGAATATGCTGCCTACTTGCTAAGCGTGGTCCTGGGTTGGAATTTTATTCCTGAAACTGTCATTAGATCTGGGCCTTATGGTGTTGGGTCGGTACAAAAATATGTAATCCCATATCAAAACATTCCTTATGGAGATATTCCAGAGAAGTATCGTTGTATGCTACTAGAAATTGCTTGTTTTGATATATTGGCGAATAACGCTGACAGAAAAGCTATGCATTGCTTTATAGGAGTAGAAGGTCGTGTTTGGGGTATAGATCATGGGCTGACTTTTCATCATCACCTTAAATTACGAACAGCTATATGGGATTTTTGGGGAGAGAAATTTCCTGTGCGTGTTAGTAAATCCCTAGAGAAATTAATGGTTCGGTTGAAGAGGCCTAGAGGAAAAATCAAGGAATTAGTAGGATTATTGGAACCTATCGAGGTAGAGGCGTTAAAGATTCGTCTAAACTGGTTAATGGAATTAAACGCTTTTCCAACGTTGAGATAATCCGATACTCTAGGTTGGTTCGTCTCACATTTCCATTTAATTTTTATTTCCTTGACACTTAGCGAATACCAACTCTACAATTAGTTTAAAATTGGCAGGAGGGGTCCAAGTATGCAAGAGATGACCATCGATAGTATTAGGGTCAGTCTCATGAATTACCAACGAGTAGTGATCCTCAAAGATAAGAAGTCGGATCGGTATTTGCCTATTTGGATTGGCCCAGCGGAAGCTGACGCGATTGCTGTTAAGCTTCAAGATATAACGGTACCAAGGCCGTTGACGCATGACCTGCTTCAGTCTTTTGTAGATGCATTGGGTGCTGAAATCACCCATATTCTGGTATACGATATTAAGGATGACACCTTCTTTGCAAGGATAGGTCTTTCAAGAGATGGCAAAAAGTTTGATGTTGATTCTCGTCCCAGTGATGCTATAGCTTTAGCTGTTAGGGCTGGGGTTCCAATCTTCGCTGAAGATTCTGTGATGGAAGTAGCTGGAATTCAACTAGATGCTGAAACGGGAAAGCCAATAATAGCGGGTGACTCTGAATATGATGCAGACCAACCAAGCAAGGTGAATGAAGAGGAATTGCGTAGACTTTCTGCATTTACCGATTTTATAGATACGTTGGATTTGGAAGATTTCGGCAAAACTTCAGCTAGTGGTTGAAATGATTTATTTGTTTGACTTGGGTAGGGGCTAGTGATAAAGTTCACTAAGTTTCTAGAGTAAAAAGTGTCTGCATATTCGCTTGCTCTTAGACTTGTAGGGATTGGATGGTTTATATCTACTTGTGTAGTAATTGGACTACTGGGGGGGATGTGGCTGGATAATAAAATGGATAGTTCCCCGCTATTCGTGTTGTTGGGAATTGGATTAGGTTTGTTAGTCTCAGGGTACAGTATTTATAAGACATTGGCATATATAATTCGACATTCAGATACTAATACAGCTCCTCTAAAAGAGGACGATCAAGAAGAAGGTGGTTGATAGGACCTATGGCGAAACCACTCATCATGGGCATTGGATTAGGGGTGATAACCCTTCTGGCATTGGGATTTATAGTTGGAGCGATAGGTCAAAAATTCATCGAGTCCCCTGACTCGATTTCTTCACTTTCGCTGGATGCACCTCAAATTCATCTTCCTGCCCAGGCAGTCTACCCCTCGGACAAGAGAGAAGAAGCCATTCAAGGCCACAATTTGGGGTTCACGGGATTTGCCATTACGAACACTATGATGTCTTCTTTTGCTACCACAGTGGTTTTGATATTGGTACTGGTGCTGGGTGCTAGAAGAAAGCGATTAATCCCTGGTAGATTCCAGTGTTTTGTGGAATTAATAGTGGAAAGTCTGTTTAATTTTGTTGAAGGTGTATCTGGTAAAGAAATGGCCCGTAGATTCTTTCCAGTGGTGGCGACTATATTCTTGTTTGTAATGTTTAACGCGTGGATGGGTTTGTTGCCGTTTTATCCTGCCTGGGGTTTTGACCCACAAGCTCCCGATGGTGGAGTTTATTGGGCAAGTGGCCAGGAATTGGATGTTGAAGCTGCATCTTATGATCCACATGATATTATTCACTCGGAATCTACCCATACTGATGGGCATGATACGCATGTGTCTAAGGTAGATTTATTTAGACCGGCAGGCACCGATATTAATATGCCACTAGCACTCGCTATAGTGGCTTTTGTGTTTGTAGAATTTTGGGGATTCAAAGTTTTGGGCATCGGATATTTAAGTAAATTCATAAGGGTTAGAAATTTATTTAGGGGTCCCAAATATCTTTTTACTGCTTTGATAGACTTATTTGTAGGTATTCTAGAAACATTAAGTGAATTGATTCGAGTAGTTAGCTTCACTTTTCGTTTATTTGGTAATATGCTAGCTGGAGAGATACTTATATTGGTATCAGCTTTCTTGATTCCATTTATATTTAGTGTGCCATTTTACGGACTAGAATTATTAGTAGGATTTATTCAGGCAATGATATTTGCAGGGTTAACGGTAACATTCGCTGCTGTTGCAGTCGCACATCATGAAGAATAGGATGAGAAATAATTATTTATTAAACCGGCAATCGTGGAGGTAAACTATGGATGTATTGCTTCTTGTATTTACTGTTGTAGGAGTAGCGTTACTCGGGCTCGTAGTAGGTGGAGTATGGGCGATTTACGCTGCAGGTCAAGACCGATAAGAAAATTATAGAAAAACGATTTATTAAGGAGGGACAGCTTAACATGTTAGGATTCGATGTTTTATTAGCTGTAGGAGCTGTTGGTTCCGCTGCTGAGGCTATGGGTAAGGAAGCCGCCAAGGTATTAGCAGCAGGACTTGCTATAGGATTAGGACTTTTAGGTCCTGGAATAGGTATTGGTATTTTGGGCGCTTCTGCTATGAGTGCTATTGGACGTAATCCGGAGGCCAGAGGAGCCATATTGCAAAATATGATCTTGGCCATAGCATTCGCCGAAGCTCTAGGTATTTATGCCTTGATTGTGGCAGTTATTTTGGCCTTAGTGGCCTAATCCTAGTGTAATGGCATAAATGAGAGGTTAGTTATGGCCGACTTAGGTCTAAATATACCGAGCTTAGTGATATTTCTGGTCAACTTCACTATTCTTTTGGCAATTTTGTACCTTTTTGCATTTAAGCCCATATTAAAGCTCTTGGATCAAAGGTCTGAACGCATTAGAGAAAGCTTAGAGGCGGCAGATAGTGCCCGTCAGGCTGCAACTGCTTCAGAAGCTAAAACACAAGAACAACTTAATGAGGCTAGACTGGAAGGACAACGCCTGTTAGAACAGGCACGCCAAATAGCGGAGAAATTCCGAGAGGATGAAATGACTAAAGCACGCCAAGAGGCTGAGGCTTTCATGGAACGAGCTAGACAAGGTATAGAGCAGGAAAAAAGTGAAGCAATAGAGGAAGTTAAAACTCATTTTGCAGGGCTTGCTATTTATGCTGCAGAACGTGTGATAGAAAGATCTTTGGATGGGGAATCTCATAAAGATCTTATAGGGAAAGTTTTAAGTCAGGAATCTAATGTGGATAAAGCGAGCTAACTGATATGGCGTCTTCTATATCGGCAAAAAGATATGCCCAAGCTGTTTTTGAGATAGCTGTTTCAGAGGAAGACTCTTCATCCGAAGATCGTTTGAATAAGTGGGCCCATGATTTGGCACTTATGAAGGCATTTTTAGATGAAGAGGAATTCAGGCTATTCTTGCAGGCTGCTAGTATTCCATTAGAAAAGAAGGTTAGTGTCATAAGTGAAGTTTTCCCAGATACGACTACTTCAGCGCGCAATCTACTTTGTTTAATGGCATCTCGTGGTCTTGCAGAGAGGATCAGAGATGTGGAGACAGAGTTTCTAAAATTATTAGACCACTATAACGGTGTGGTTAGAGTGAAAACATTTTCTGCTGTTACTCTTAACGATCAACAAAAGGATGACATTAAAGAATTTGTGACTACGCTAACCGGTAAAAATATGATTTTAGAACCTCAAATAAGGGAGAAGATGATTGGGGGGCTTACGATTATAGTTGGTGATCGTATGCTAGATGGTAGCACCAAATCTCGGTTATTTGATTTGGGACGTAGTCTTGGGGCGATTTCAGTACAAACTGTTGAATTGGGGAATAGTTAGGAGGTCAGGGATGACGACTCGTGGTTCAGATATAGTTTCGGTAATTAAGCGTCAAATTGAGGAGTTTCAGGGCGATCTTAAAATGATTGACGTCGGTACTGTCGTAGAGGCAGGCGATGGCATTGCTCGTATTCAAGGTCTCCAGGGGGTTCAATACAGTGAACTTCTGGAATTTCCGAATGGGATATTTGGCATGGCTCTAAACTTGGAAGAAGATACGGTGGGAGCTGTTGTTATGGGTGATCCTAACGCCGTTCGGGAAGGTGACACGGTTCGCTCTACAGGGCGAACTATTGAGGTTCCTGTTGGGGATGGATTACTGGGACGTGTAGTTGACGGGTTAGGAAGGCCTCTTGATGGTAAGGGACCAATTGTTTCTGAAAAGACGAGACCTATGGAAAGGCTAGCTCCGAACGTGGTTGCAAGGCAATCAGTGGATACGCCCGTTCAGACCGGTATTAAGGCGATAGATTCTATGATACCTATCGGTCGTGGGCAGAGAGAGTTAATAATTGGAGATAGGTCAACAGGTAAATCTGCTGTTGCGATAGACACTATCATTAATCAAAAAGGCCTAGACTTGCTTTGCATCTATGTGGCCATTGGTCAGAAGCAAGGTAAAGTGGCTCAAGTTGTGGCGACATTGGAAGAGGCAGGTGCTATGGAGCATACGATAATAGTAGCTGCTAATGCCGCTGATCCTGCCCCACTGCAGTACATAGCTCCCTATATTGGATGTGCTATGGGTGAAGAATTTATGGAGTCAGGCAGAGAGGCTTTAATTATTTACGATGATCTTACTAAACATGCTTGGGCATATAGAGAAATGTCTTTGTTATTACGACGGCCAGCAGGAAGAGAAGCATATCCAGGTGATGTTTTCTATTTACATAGTAGGCTTTTGGAACGGGCTGCTAAATTAGCCCCTGAATACGGTGGCGGTTCTTTGACGGCCTTGCCCATTATTGAAACGCAAGCTGGGGACGTTGCTGCGTATGTTCCTACTAACGTGATATCTATCACAGATGGCCAAATTTACCTGGAACCTGAGTTGTTCAACGCTGGTGTAAGACCTGCAGTAAACGTAGGATTATCTGTATCCAGAGTAGGTGGCGCTGCACAGACGAAAGCAATAAGGAAAGTAGCCGGCAGACTGCGTTTGGATCAAGCTCAATTTAGAGAGTTAGCGAGTTTTGCTCAATTTGGTACAGCAGATCTTGATCGTGCGACTAGAGCACAATTAGAAAGAGGACAACGCAGCACAGAGATTCTGAAGCAACCCCAAAATAAACCAATGTCTATGGCTAGGCAAGTTGCTGTATTCTATGTCATAACCAATGGATATATGGACGATGTACCAATTCCACAATGTAGAGAATTCGAAGACGGTTTTCAAGCATATATGGAAGCCTCTCAATCGGCTCTGGAGTCGAAGATATCAGATGCGAAGGATCTGACTTCTGACTTAGAAGACGAATTGAAAAAGGCGATAGAAGATTTTAAATCAACTTTTATGCTTTCGGTACAATAGGAGTAGTTAGTAACAATGCCTAGTTTGAGGGAGTTAAGGAGACGCATACGCAGTATAGAAAATACTGCTAAGGTCACTCATGCAATGGAAATGATAGCTGCTTCTAAGATGAGAAAGGCGCAGGGAGCAGTATTGTCTGGTAGACCTTATGCAGAGAAAATACAGGAAGTGATTGCTAATCTTGAAGCTCAACAAGACGCTGTTGAATTAGTGCATCCACTTTTAGAACGTAGGAACGTGCAAAATCTGACTCTAATTCATTTTACCCCTGACCGTGGTTTATGTGGTGGACTACATGGCAATTTAAATAGATCTGTAGCGGAATTCGTTTTATCAAAAAAGGGATCGACAGTTCATGTAATTGCAGTAGGTAGAAAGGGAAGGGACTTTATAGTTAGAACAGGACTGAATCTGAAAGCAGAGTTTACTAATATGGGAGATCAACTGAAAGTCTCCGACATACTTCCACTTTCACAGATGGTTTTAGATGAATACTCGTCTGTTAGTACGGATGAGGTGTATATAGCGTATCCCCGATTTGTATCTATGGCTGTTCAGCGTCCAACTATTGAACGCGTTATTCCCGTGGATCCTTCTGATCTGCCTTATGAAGCAAAAGTTGGATATATATATGAGCCGGATCCCATGGGTGTTCTAAATGTTCTATTACCCAGATATATAGAAATGCAAATCTATCATGGATTATTGGAACTTAACGCTAGTGAACAGTCGGCAAGAATGGTTGCTATGCGGAATGCTACTGATAGTGCTAATGAAATGGTGGAGGATCTGACACTTGAGTTAAATAAGGTTAGGCAAGCCAGTATAACTAATGAGCTTCTCGATATCATTGCTGGCACCATTGCTCTGAAAGGTTGAATGTAATTCGGTAACATATTACTAATGTTGGGTTCAAGAAGCATATCTTGAATCCTTAATGAGAGGATATATATGGCTAAAGGGAAAGTAGTACAGATTATAGGTACAGTGGTGGACTTGGAATTTCCGCCAGATGATATGCCAGGTTTGTTTAATGCCTTAGTGATAGGTACGGGCGAAGAAAAACTAGTCTTGGAAGTTGAACAACATATTGGCAACAATTGGGTTAGGTGCCTTTCACTAGGCCCTACAGAGGGACTGGCGAGGGGAGCTGAAGCTGAAGACACGGGTGGTCCTGTTCCTGTACCTGTTGGGCCAGAGACATTGGGAAGACTTTTTAATGTAACTGGTGACCCGTTGGATAATCTTGGTCCTGTAGAAACTAAGGAGAAATGGCCAATACATCGACCTCCTCCTTCTTTTGAGGATCAATTAACTACAACCGATATTTTAGAAACAGGAATTAAGGTGTTTGATCTGGTCACTCCGTTTACCAAAGGCGGGAAAATAGGTGCATATGGAGGCGCCGGTGTAGGAAAGACCGTTATTATCATGGAATTGATAAGAAACATTGCCACTGTCCATAAGGGAGTATCTGTATTCTCTGGAGTGGGTGAACGTTCAAGGGAGGGCAATGATCTTTGGAAGGAAATGCAGGAATCTGGAGTAATGGCTAACACCGTGATGTGCTTCGGTCAAATGAATGAACCCCCTGGGGTCAGAGCTCGTATAGGCCTTACCGGACTCACAATGGCGGAATACTTTAGGGAAGAGGAAGGCCAAGATGTTCTAATGTTTATAGATAACATTTACAGATACATTCTTGCTGGAATGGAGGTTTCAGCTTTATTGGGTAGAATGCCGTCAGCTGTTGGTTATCAACCAACACTGGCAACAGAAATGGGAGCCTTGCAGGAGAGAATTACATCCACCAAAAAGGGGTCGATAACCTCGTTCCAGGCAATTTATGTCCCGGCTGATGACTATACGGATCCTGGAATCGTTACTACTTTTGGGCATCTGGATGCGGTAGTTTCACTTGAAAGGTCTCTTGCTGCCCAGGGATTGTATCCAGCAGTGGATCCGTTAGTGTCATCTTCAAGAGTGTTAGAACCCAGTATAGTTGGTGATGAACATTACCAGGTTGCGCAAGGAGTTATAGAGGTTTTACAAAGATATAAAGATCTACAAGACATTATAGCTATTTTGGGTGCTGAGGAATTATCTGAAGAAGACAAGGTCACAGTATCTAGAGCACGGAAAGTCCAAAGATTCCTAACCCAACCGTTTTTCGTAGCTGAAACCTTCACTGGTACTCCTGGAAAATACGTGTCCATGAAGGATACGATTCGTGGATTTAAAGAGATACTTGATGGGAAGCATGATGAAATTCCAGAGCAAGCGTTTTACATGACAGGATCAATAGAGGAAGTTCTAGAAAAAGCTTCTGCTATGACGACTGAATAGGGATTGGCAAATGAATTCCATTGAACTTCAAATTATCACTGCTGAAAGAGTGGTGTTTTCAGACATTGTGGAGGCGGTTGTTGCGCCGGGCATTGAAGGAGAATTGGGCATCTTGCCTCATCATTCTGCGCTTATGACTAATCTAAAAGCAGGTGCTCTAATGATACGGAAAGACGGCGAGGAGAGCTTTTTCGCCGTTACTGGGGGTTTTTTAGAGGTAATGGATAACCGAGTAACCATTTTGTCAGATGCCGCTGAGTATTCACAGGAAATAGATGAAGCTAGAGCTCAACTGGCTATGGAAAGGGCGAGTGAGAGACTTGCAAATAGGAAAGACGATTTAGATTTAGAAAGAGCATTAGGTCAGTTGAAGCGGGCCCAAATACGCGTCGCTGTTGCGCGTCGAAAGCAATCTCGTAGGGCCAATAGAGGTTTGTAATTTACTGGCAGTCCGAGTCAGTCCGCCCTAAAAAGTTATCATTCTTACATCTTCAAATCGAATTTGGTAGTAGCAAACCATCAGAGAAACTTGCCCAGCCATTTACGGTGTAAACTGTTACCATCCCCTGTCCTTGTACGATCCAGTTTCCCTGACTGCCAATGCAGCAAGTACCTATATCTATGCCCCAAACATTTCTATCCGTTTGTATAAAAGGCGAGAGATTTTTATGTACCATGGCTGGGTTCAATTTTTCATGGTGCGGAATTATACCAATTCCTTTGACAAATCCCAGTCCCTTGTTCCAATGACCACTAGTAGGATTTCTAATCCATTCTCCCAATACCATTGCTCCGGCACTTGAACCAATCAAGACCCCTCCTTGAATAAGGAATTGGAACATATAATCAACCATTATTGAATTAGATAACACTCCCAACAAATGTCCTGGATCTCCCCCCGTGAAAAATAAATGGGACGCATCGAGAATAGGCCTGCACAAAACTTTGTTATTAGCCATAGCGTTGCTAGTAATCATAAGAGGAGAGGCAGCGACCCCTAATTGCCTAAAATATTTTATTCCATTGAGCACAGCTTTTTCGGGTCGTTCTACGGCTGCAGAAGGGACGATAAGCAATTTGAATGGTCGTTCTAATGGCCAATTCATAAGACTCGTGTCCATAGAAACAGAATGAGGGCTAAATTCGTCTCCCCCAGCTAAAGCAATGGTGCCGTTCAAAATGATTAACCTTTATAGTAGAAAAATGCAACTATCTATGGCTATTATTACGTGGATCCTAGTATAGCATTTGTGCCGAGGATTAGACCTCAGCGCCATTAGTGGGCCTATTAAGGTAGTAGGTCATAGATTGTAGGGCTAGGACCGGATCCACATTTCTTACTTTTATGTGGGGTTGCACTTGGGGATACATAGGGGCATAGTTGAGGATTGAAGTTATACCGTATGAAGTGAGCAGTTCTACGACCTTCTGAGTCATATTGCTTGGTACTGCAGTGATTCCGATTTTTATGTTGTGCTTACTTATATCATCTTTTAGGTCATCAATAGGTTGGATAGTCAAACCTCCAATTGTTTGACCTATGACAGCCGTGTCTATGTCAAACGCGGCTTTAATTTGGAATCCTTCTGGGGCAAACCCTGGATAGTTCAATATAGCTCTACCTAACCTGCCAATTCCTATCAGGCACACGTGCCAATTTTTATTCAACCCTAAGACTCTTTGTAATTCAGTGGCTAAATATCCTACGTTGTATCCTTTACCTTGTTTGCCGAATCGACCAATATGACTAAGGTCTTTTCGAATCTGCGTTGGAGTGACCTGCATTTGTTTTCCTAATTGAAGGGAACTTATTACATCAATTCCAGAATCAGAGATGGTATGGAGAACACGTAGATATTGAGGTAGTCTTGCTATTACTATCTCTGGCACCTCAGTGTTGTTAGGAAACTGGTTCGTCTCTTGAGGGGACATAGAGGCTCCTTAAAAAAGGACGAATCTACCATGAATGTGACTTGTTCGGGGTAATCTACGGAAAATAGATATCTGCCATTCTTCTCGGGATTGTAATTATGGGTTAAACAGGTGTCAAGGTTGATTGTGTTACCGGTATGGTTCTATGTTCCAATCATTCCGTCGTGGTGGTCTGCTTGGTAATAACGGATTGCCTTTTACAAGGTTATAGAAGGTGGCAACGACAATTCCGGCTATGAAACCGCCTATGTGTGCCCAATATGCAACACCGTCATCAAATCCTCCAAGAGTACCTACTCCTTTTAGTAATTGGAGTATAAACCAAAAGCCAAGCAATACGATTGTTGGGAGGTGGACTACTGTTATAAAATAAAATATGACCAAGGTTCTTATCTTGCTAAATGGGAATAATACTAGGTATGCACCTGTAACCCCTGATATAGCTCCACTGGCTCCAATCATTGGTGATATCGATTCGGTATCAAATATACTTTGAGCAAAAATGGCTGCCAAGCCTGAAGCCAAATAAAATATCAGGAATTTGAAACGGCCGAACCGGAATTCTATGTTGTCTCCGAAGACCCACAAGTACAACATATTGCTGGATAAATGTATCCAACCACTATGGATGAACATTGAAGAAAATGCGGTGACCCATGGAGACACAGGTGAGGATATGTCAGCCCTTACAGGTATGCTCAAACCCATGTATTGCCCAGGCAAAATTGCGTGGGTTTGTTCTCTTCCCGAAAAGAGTTCCTTAGGTATTGCTCCCCATTTGTGGAAGAATTGGGTCACATCTAAGGAGTTTGATACAAAAACCGAGCCGGCCAGGATCAATTCGTAGAGAAATACTAAACCGTTAAGTCCTATAATAGTATAGACAATATAGGGCTTCGCGCCATGAGCGATATTTTGATCCCCGATTGGAAGCATGAGTTTTAGTTTAGCAGAAACATCACTAGCCCGGCTATAAAGACGTATTTGTTAGGCAATTATGGACATAGATCGCATTCGCATCGTTGATGCATGTTAAGGTGTCCTTTATAATTAAGGGCTACATACATGTACAGGGGACAAACAGGTGAAGGATAGAATCTATTGTAATCAGGTGGGTATTTCTCAAGTTGGCTCGACTTTAACAGTGGCGGGTTGGGTTCATAGAAGAAGAGATCACGGAGGATTGATATTTATCGATCTCCGCGATCGCTCGGGTATTTTGCAGGTGGTCTTCAACCCTGATATTAATCCAGAAGCCCATTCTCTGGTCCAGGAGGTGCGTTCAGAATGGGTTTTGAAGATAGATGGAATAGTGAACGAAAGACCTTTAGGGACAGAGAATGCCCAGATGGATACTGGGCACGTCGAATTACATGCTAACAACCTGGATATTCTTAATCCCTCGAAAGTTCCTCCGTTCTATATTAATGAAGAGCAAAAAATAGAAGAATCCCTTAGGTTGGAGTACCGATATTTAGATCTTAGAAGAGAAAGACTTCAGAAAAATATCCGTTTGCGATATGAGGTAGTTAAATTTATGAGGGATTTTTTGGATCGCAATGGATTTCTGGAAATTGAGACACCAATTTTGATTAAAAGCACTCCAGAAGGAGCCAGAGATTTCCTGGTGCCTAGCAGATTACAAAGAGGTTCATTCTATGCATTACCGCAATCACCTCAGCAATTAAAACAGTTACTAATGGTGGCTGGATTTGAAAGATATTTTCAAATAGCACGTTGTTTCAGAGACGAAGATTTGCGATCGGACAGACAACCGGAGTTTACGCAACTCGATATTGAAATGAGTTTTGTGAATGAAGATGATGTTTTGGATTTGATAGAAAACCTATACATTGCATTAATTAAGAAACTTATGCCTAATAAAAAGGTGAATACACCACTTGTTCGTCTTTCATATGAGGAAAGCATGGAAGAATATGGGAGTGATAAACCTGATTTGCGATTTGGGTTGAAATTAGCAACCATGACCGATATAGCTCTCAAATCCAAGGCGCAAATTTTGCATAATGTCGCTAATTCTGGAGGGATGGTTAAAGGCTTTAGTGTGCCAGGTTGTAATTCATACAGCCGAAAGCAAATTGATGAATTGATAGAAATTGCTAAGGACTGTGGTGCCGCTGGACTTGTAACTATTGGGATAGAGGATGGAGATTCAATTGATGGGTTAGAAATGGAGCAAGTCCGTTCGGGATTAGCTAAGCATTTACACGTGGATGAAGTTAAGGCAATTTGCAGGAGAATGGGGGCGAGTAGAGGCGACTTAATTTTAATAGTCGCTGGTGACTCAGAAATAGTAAACAGGGCACTCTCAGTTTTGAGACAGGAAATGGGGCAGCGGCTTGCTTTAGCGGATCCTGATGTATTGGCTTTAGCTTGGATAGTTGATTTTCCTCTATTAGAATGGCAACCGGACGAGAAAAGGTGGGATTCTCCTCATAACCCGTTTTCTTCTCCCAAAGATGAACATGTGGATATCTTATCGAGTCAACCAGGGTCGGTAATAGCCAAACAGTATGATCTAATATGTAATGGAATCGAGATGGGGGGCGGGAGTATAAGGAATCATAAGGCAAACATGCAAAAGAAAATATTTGAGCTGATGGGGCATTCTGAAGAGCAAATGTATTCAGAGTTTGGACAATTATTAAACGCGTTGGAATACGGTGCTCCTCCCCATGGAGGAATAGC
>CAZPLA010000056.1:0-6175 GCA_964587385.1 uncultured Dehalococcoidia bacterium
AGGAATGGAACTCCTCGGCATGCCAGTCCTTACTATGGTTAGAGGTCAAGTTGTTATCGACAACGGTATACTTGTAGGCAAACAAGGTCAGGCTAGATTCGTTAAAGGCAACCCCAATACAACTTCATACGCTCCACATGGACCCACCGCAGAATAAATCCTGCTTAGGGTAAAATCTAATTAACCTAGACTCTTCTTCGCAGCAGTAATAGTATTAACTAGGAGCATAGCTATGGTCATAGGCCCTACTCCACCAGGAACAGGTGTTATCGCATCCACCTTATCGAATACTCCATCAAAATCGACATCCCCAACAAGTCTGTATCCACGGCGTTTACTAGCATCATCGACCTTATTAATTCCTACATCCACAACTATAGCTCCCTCTTTTACCATATCTGCCGTAATCACCTTCGGTTTACCTATTGCGGCTACCAATATGTCAGCTTCCTTGGTCCTTGAAGCCAAATCTGGGGTGCCAGTGTGACATACTGTTACAGTAGCATTGGCATCAAGTGTCTTCTGTAGCATAAGTATTGCAAGTGGTTTGCCAACAATATTGCTTCTACCACAAACAACTACATGCCTGCCATTTGCACTATACCCATTTCGAATTAGAAGTTGTTGGATACCCCCTGGAGTACCTGGTATAAAAGCCGCCCTGCCTTGCATCAAAAGACCAATATTCAACGGATGCATACAATCAACGTCTTTATTAGGATCCAATCCAGCAATTACCTGAATTTCATCCATATGTTGAGGTAAAGGTAACTGAATTAATACACCATGAAACTTGCTATCGCTATTGAGTCTATAAATCAACTGTTCAAGTTCATGTTGTGTTGCATCAGCAGATAGTCTAAAAGTCTCCGCATATATTCCCACTTCTTCACAAGCGCGACTTTTGTTCCTGACATAGACGGCAGATGCAGGATCGTCACCAACAAGAACTGCGGCCAACCCAGGAGTAAGCCCAGCATTAGTCATCAAATCTTTAACTTCAACTGCTATCTCTTCTCGGATTACCTGGGAAGTTGCCTTACCGTCAAGCAATATTGTCATTCCTTACTCCTCAACCTAATCAGGCAAATTACGTTTTATTCGGTTTGATTGTACATGACTAAAAGTTCTAAATGCCAAATATGCCATTACTCTAACCTATTTCAATACCAAATCTTCGTTCAAATTCGTTAGACACCATAGGTATCTCATATATATAATACACTCCTCTTACAAACTTACCCACATTAGAGATCATATAACCATCTAAGATGTTGCTAACTGGAATAGATATAATCGAAATTGACCGCGTACAGGAAACTATTCAAAGATGGGGAACCCGATTTTTACATCGAATCTACACAGCTGATGAACTAATATATTGCCGTGATAAAGTTGAAAGACTCGCAGCTAGATTCGCGGCTAAGGAAGCAGCGATGAAAGCTTTGGGAACTGGGATAAGAGGCGTAAGGTGGAAGGATTTTGAAATACTAAGATTGCCTGGCCAGGCTCCAACTATCACTCTTCATGGTAACGCAAAGATCATAGCAGACAAACTCGGTATCCAAGAACTCGCAATTAGCATCTCCCATTCCCGCAATTATGCAGTAGCGTCGGTTATTGCATGGTCACAAGATAAAAACTAAATCCCTATTTCCTTTATTGAAAACATATCAATTTTGCAGTCGCAATTTTTTATTAGAATAAGGCAACTAAATTTGTACTACTTCATATAAACATTTCCAAATATACAGGAGGCCTCATGGAACTAGATCTCAAAGGAAAGGTAGCCATTATAACCGGAGGAAGCGATGGGATTGGAAAGGCAACGGCTAATCGCCTCGGTCAAGAAGGAACTAATACAGTCATAATGGCAAGACGGCAAGACGTCTTAGAAAAGGCTGCATCTGAATTCAAGGAGAAAAGTAAGGCCGAAGTTCTGACAGTTGTAGGCGACGTTACCAAGAAGGCAGATATAGAAAGAACTATAAATACAGCTTTTAGCAAATTTGGGCGTATAGACATTCTGGTCAACAATGCAGGACGATCATCGGCTAATCAATTCGAAAATGTAGAGGACTCAATTTGGGAAAATGACCTAAATTTGAAACTTTTTGCAGCGATCCGTTTTAGCAGAAATGTAATTCCCTATATGCGTAAAATCGGCTCTGGCAGGATAATTAATGTAACTGCGATATCTGGAAAAACGCCGGGGAAGTCCTCTCTTCCTACATCTGTAACAAGAGCAGCTGGGATAGCGCTTACAAAAGCCATGTCCAAAGATCTAGCCGCATATAACATTCTTGTGAACACAGTTTGTATTGGGGTAATAAAAAGTGGGCAACAGTCAGATGGTTTCACAAAACAAATAGAAACGGATAAAGATCTTACCATTCAGGAATATTACAATCAGATAGCAATAAATAGAGCGGTCCCATTAGGAAGAGTGGGTGAATCAGAAGAAGCAGGAGACGTTATCGCCTTTCTAGCTTCTGAACGAGCAAGCTACTTAACTGGGATATCCATTAATATAGATGGTGGTATCTCGGCTACTACATAGAACGACGTCCTTATATCACAATTCTAATAAGAGTAAAGATATACACAAAAAAGTTAATCTTATTATGGAGAGAATATGAATCAAATTTCTTTGATTAAACCAAAGCAACAAAGCATACACACGACGCAAACTCCCGGCATGCATCGAACCTCAGGGATAGCATCGGATACGTGCGGCAGTACTGGATTATGGGTTGGGTTGGTAAATGCTCCACCAGGCAAAAGTGCACCTCACCATCATGGTGAAGCAGAGTCAGGAATTTATCTGCTCTCAGGTACAATTCGGATGCACTACGGTAATAAACTCGAGCATAATTTATTAGCCGAAGAGGGAGATTTTATATATGTGCCTGCTAACGTAGTGCATGTAGAAGAAAACATTAGTGAAACCGAAAATGCAAAGATGCTAGTTTCCAGAAATTCTGCTAATTACATGGTGTTTAACGTCACAGAGCCCAGATAATCCCATTATCCAGTATCCCAAATCTATCTATCAAAGGGCTGAACCTTGGATCAGCCAAAGAATTGATGTATAAGTACTACATACATTGACTTACACATGAGGTACCAAGGTGACTAAGCAATATCTTCTAATCGCAGTAGCCTCATTTCTTCTATTACTTTCTGTTGCTTGCTCTTCCAATTCTGAGGAAGTATCACCCATTGAACCTACACCCGATATTGAAGCAACAATTAGCGCCAGAATAAAATCCATTGATATTCCCGCTACCGTTGAAGCGATGGTGGAAAAACGCCTTCTCAATGCCCCCACTCCTTTTCCTAAAATAATTGAGAGGGTTGTAGAGGTAGAAGTTATAAAAGAGGTCCCAGTCCCTGCAACTACCGTATCAATTACCCCTACCCCTCAAATAATTGAGAAGATTGTAGAGATAGAAGTTATAAAGGAAATCCCGGCACCGGTAACTCCGATACCTTTCACCCCTACCCCTACTCTCGTTCCATCTTCAGAATTCATTCAACTTACTACCACCCGTGACGGATTCGATGTGTACGGATTGGTCACAAACTTGCATCCATCTCTATCTATTGGAGGACTCTATATATCATACGACGTCACCTATAAAGACGAGAACGGAAAGTCAATCTGGAGTGGTGAAAAAGCCCTAACTCAAGACATCACTACCACCGTTTTTCCGTGCATATCTCCAGGGGAAACAGCAACCATGAGATTCAATTTAAATAGTCCTGATATAGGAGTCCTTCGAGATTATAAACTGAAGAACCTCTATTCATACTATTGCCCTGGGCTTAAAGGTATAGAACAATCCCTAATCTCAGATTATTCGATTGAGCTTGCAAGAGAGGCCGCATCAGAATTTACCGACGAAAGCCGTCCTCTTGGATTTAATATAGTTGTCTCTAATAATTCGCCAATAAGCATAGGTTGGACTGGAGAAATGATAGTTAGAGACGTAGACGGGAATGTTATACATAAGAGTCTCCACAACACAAAGTTTGTTAAGGGAGGAGGTTGTCTAGGCCCTCAAGAAAAGTGGGTTTTTGCCGCAAAACCATCAGTGGATATGTTCCTAAGGTCTATTTCTAATTACTACACCGGTACGGAATTTACGCAAGCAGAGTTTAAAACGGTTGAACTTTATGAATGCAAATGAAGCCGGCCTATTCCCGATAAGACTTGAGTTTGGACAAAAGCAAAGTTGGTGTATAAATAATATATGGAATCTTTTATAGGATACTTAAAATTTGTTGCCATCATTGTAGCAATTTTGTATATAATTTTAAGAATTTTCCGGAAAATATGGGATACTTAACTTCGTAAAACCGGCTCTAAATGAAACATCTTTTTCCCCTAAATACCCTAATTAAAAAATTGCTTTTTAGTTTGGTTTTGCTTGTATCGGTTATTGGCATCTCATTCTTTGCATGGATTTACTTCTCTACGCTGCAGGTAGAAAAAATTGAATCCACTAGATTCGTTAATCTACCAAATGCACCAATGCTGGAATCAGGACAAAATCTAAAAATACTATCGTGGAACATCCAATTTTTAGCCGGAAATGAAAACAACAACTTTTTCTTTGACGGGGGAGAAGATAGTTGGCCAGCAATGGATATACGCCAACAGGTCCTAGAGCAAATAGTAGCAATCATCATTACTGAAAACCCCGATGTGATACTACTGCAGGAAGTAGACGACGGAGCAAAACGCACAGGTAACCAAGACCAACTTGCAGCACTTATGGGCCTATTGCCCAAAGAATACGGCAACCACTCTTCAGCCTTTTATTGGAAAGCAGACTTTGTTCCACACCCTGCCCTCATGGGCTCAGCAGGAATGAAGTTGTCGACTATATCCAAATATCAGATCACGCAAGCCACCCGTTATGCATTAACTAGTATTCAATCCCAATCCTGGATTATGCAACAAATGAATCCCAAAAGAGCTATTCTGGAAGTTCAACTACCCATAAACCATTCGAGTTATCTTAATCTAATGAATACTCACCTAAGTGCCTTTGCTCAATCCGATAATACTATGGAAATACAAGTGAACCAGGTAATTGATTTAATGGCTAAAAAACAAGTTGAAGGGAATGCTGACGTTATTATAGGAGGAGATTTTAATTTATTGTCCTCATCGTCTGCGTACAACCTTCTGGATACCAAAGGAAAAAGCTATTACAACCCCGACGGTACAGAATTGGCACCCATGTTCGAATCATTTCGAAGCATTCCTTCATTAGACGTTATGAATAGCAATGATTATGCTGACTGGTTCACCCACTCACCCAACCATATTAGTGGAGCTTTGCCAGATAGAACTATTGATTATCTGTTTTACACAGATGGGCTAAAGCTGGTAGAACAAAAAGTGCTTTCACGAGATACACTTTTAATTTCGGACCATTTACCTGTCATCGGCATTTTCACAATACCTTAATTAGATGGCTGTACAAAACATATGCAACATACTGGATATTAAATGAAATTCGTACTCATTGTTAACCCTCAGAGTGGAAAAAAACAAAGTAGCGCGCTTCTGGATAAAATCAAGCCTATTTTTTACTCAAACGGAATTGAACTATCAATCATCACAACAACTTTCGCTGGCCATCCTCGCAATCTCACATCAGAATTAGAATTCTCTAATTACGATGGATTATTAATCTTGGGCGGTGACGGAACTTTCCACGAAGTTGTCAATGGCATGCTCACAAGACAAGATGGAATGACATTACCTATAGGGCTAATTCCAGGGGGATCCGGCAATTCTATCGCTCATGATCTTGGGCTTTTAGATCCTATTGAGGCTGCGAAAGCAATCGTTGCACAAAACACACGTTTAATAGATGTAGCCCACATTACAATGGACCACAGTGTATCATTCTCGATCAACCTTGTAGGCTGGGGACTGGTAACAGATGTCGGGAAACGTTCTGAATCACTTCGTTGGTTGGGACCTAGTCGTTACACAGTGGCTAGTATAATTGAGATATTTCTGAAAAATAGTCGGCGAGCCACTTTGGTTATCAATGATAAAACAATAGTTGACGATTTCACCTTTGTCGTTGCATGTAACTCCATCCATATTGGGAAAGGCATGAAAATGGCCCCATTTGCTGAATTGGATGAT
>CAZPLA010000057.1:0-16089 GCA_964587385.1 uncultured Dehalococcoidia bacterium
CCTTTTTCTTTAATTCTTACTAATTCTTTGCCAAGATCAACATTGGGCTCTAGGTTTACACGAAGACTATCGCCATACGTCCAATAATTGGATATTTGCAACATCGCGGGTCCACTTAGCCCACGATGTGTAAACAATATATTCTCCAAAAAAACATGGTCGTTGCATTCAACTTGCACCAAATTTGATACCCCGGAGAGTCTAGAAAATACAGGTTTTAGAGAGTCTGTAAAAACAAATGGGACTAAACCTGCGAATTTTGTAGTGATCGATAAATCAAATTGCTTTGCGATGTCGTAGCCGTATCCACTACCACCTAATGTTGGAACAGATAATGCCCCAGTGGCCACAATCAAAGAAGAACAAACGAATTCTATGTATCTCTGATTGTTTCCAACTACAAAGTTTGCTTCGAGTATGAATTGTCTAGATGATCTATCAGAATGAACTTTGTCGTGCTCATTGTATGCAACACTACGAATGTGTTTAACCTCAGTATGCGTTTGTATAGCGACTCCACCTTTATCACATTCCTTTAACAGCATGTCTAATATATTTTTTGATGAGCCCTTACAGAAAAACTGATTCCGTTTTCTGATTTCATACTCTATGCCGTATTGGTCTACCAAATTCACAAAATCTTGTGATGTAAATCCGCTTAATGCTGATTTACAAAAATGCATGTTTTCTGAAATGAAGTTATCCGGATATACAAATTCATTTGTAAAATTACATCTTCCACCACCAGACATTAAAATCTTTTTGCCAACTTTGTTGGATTTTTCTAATATAAGAACTTTTCTGCCGCGCTTTGCGGCAGTTATAGCCGACATTAATCCCGCCGCACCTGCACCAAGAATTATTACGTCGTATTGAATTTGATTGGGCAAATCTGTTGTCTACACCGAATATTTATTAGAATTCTTAACGGTTTAAAGAATTATACGATTTAAAATCTTCTAAAACTGAATTATTGTCTAGGTTCCCAGGAAAAGAACCTAATGGCAAGAATAGCCCCGATCACTGCCCATATAACTAATACTCCGATGTCTGCAAATTCGAAACCTAGCCCCGTTTCAAAAGGATTGAAAGCAGTGTGTAGTGCTGAGGTGAAAGGTTTTACTGGAAATATTTGGGTGAAATTAATTAACCAGTTTGGAGCATCATTCATTGGTATAAACACATCTGATACGAATAATAAAGGCAAAATTGAAGCGTTTACCACGGCAGGTGCTGCTTGAGCATTAGGAATCACAGAAGTTATTGCAATACCAAGAATGCAAAATGTAGCTGATCCTATCAATAGTGTGGAAATGAATGCAGGGAAAGTCTTGCTAGGCAAATCTACGCCGTAAAACACCACTCCCGCTGTAGCAACAATAGTTACTAACAACATAGTGACGATTAGCATAGTGGTAATTCTCCCAAACAGAAATGCCCATACCGGTAAAGGCGAGCCGCGAATTCTCTTCAGAAGCCCCTGATCTCTTGAAAATGTCATGCTCATAGCGACATTTGTATAGCATGCACTTGTTACTGAGAGGGCGATAATAGATGGGACATAGAACGTTGATGTATGTGTGACTCCACCTGGAACTTCAAACTCTCTGTTGCCAAATAAGAGATTAAAAATAGCTAGGAACATCAAGGGAAATATAAAAGTGAAAAATGCTGATACCGGATTTCTCCAAAATGCCAGGTTTTCATATTTAATTTGTCTTATAGCTAATGTGAAAGTATTCATTAATCTATTTGAGTTTCCGATTGATCAACTAGTTTTAGATATATTTCTTCAAGTGATGGACGTGAAACAGTAATTTCTTCCAGATGATTATCAGTATTTATTGACCAGTTAGTAATTTCATATAGGGTTTGGGTAGGGGTGTCGGTATGGATTGTAATAGAATCACCAATTGAGGTCGATTTAGAAAGTAGATGTTGTGGTAATGGTTCATTATTTGCGGCTAGTCGGAATTTGATTGCAGTTTCTGATGCCTGCCCTGCAAGTTCTTTTGTTGTTCCTTCGGCTACAATTGTTCCGTTTACCATGATTGCGACCCGATCTGCTAAATATTCGGCCTCCTCCATGTAATGAGTAGTTAAGAACACGGTTTTACCTAGAGTCCTTAGATTGCTGATCATTTCCCAAGCGCTTCGTCTAGCTGCGGGGTCAAATCCTGTAGTTGGTTCATCTAGAAAGAGTAGTTCAGGATTTCCAACGAGGCCTATGGCCACATCTAGTCGTCGTAGTTGCCCGCCAGAAAGCTTTTGAACTCGGACTAAGCGCAACTTTTCGAGTCCAGTAATTTCTAGTATCTTTTGTACTGATTCTGGGTCCTGATAGTATCCAGCAAATAGCTTTATTGTTTCTTCCACATTTAAATAGGGCTCAACGCCTGTTTTTTGAAGAACAATGCCAATCCGTTGTTTAAATCTTCTTTCGTTATTTTCAGGATCATGTCCAAGTACGTAAACACTACCTCCGGTACGTTTGCGATGGCCTTCAAGGATTTCTACGGTTGTTGTTTTTCCAGCGCCGTTGGGGCCTAATAGGGCAAACACTTCTCCCACAGGCACTCTCAGATCAATGCCGCGTACTGCTTCTATATCACCATAATTCTTTTTGAGACCAGCTATATCAATGGCGAATTCAGTCATTGTGGGTGCCTATAAACATAGATCAGAACTTAGTACCTGTATTCCTATCTTGATTACAAGTTAACATATATTTCTATTTCTTCCAATTAGGATTTCTATTTTTTAAACCCAGAGTTAATGGAGCTAATCAATTCTGATTTAAGACTATGGTCATATTGATATAACGGTCACCATTTCCATGCATATCGTTTAGTAGAGGATTCAATAATTCAGCTGATGTGGTTAAATAGATATTTATGAGGAATCTTGAACTAACACCATCTGGAATAGAGATAAAGGGGATTTATGGATAAAGCAGCGCATACGACTATCGCTTTAGATGTTAATGGAGACAATTATAGTATTAGAGTGGACCATCGTTGGACTCTGTTACGAGTTTTAAGAGATAGTCTAGATTTGACCGGAGCTAAAAGAGGTTGTGATAGAGGAGAATGTGGGGCATGTACTGTTATCCTAGATGGAAAATCTGTGTATGCATGCCAAATATTAGTGATGCAAGTAGGACAAAGAAAAGTGCGTACTATTGAAGGCATTGGGACCTTAGCTAACCTTCATCCTATACAACAGGCTTTCTTGGATAATGATGGAGCCCAGTGCGGATACTGTTCCCCTGGATTTATATTAGCAACTAAAGCATTGTTGGATAGTACTATTGCCCCTTCGGAGGATCAAATAAAAAGGGCACTTTCAGGAGTAATTTGCAGATGTGCAGCTTATTCTCGGATTATTGAATCTGCAAAGGCATCTATAGAAACTTTGGATGAGAAGTCGGTAAATTCTACAGGTTAAATTAATAGTCGGATTATTTTGCAATAATGTGATAAAGGAGGATGAGCGTTTGGTTATTGGAAAGTCTGTTAAAAGGCGTGACTTGCCCGAAAAACTTACCGGGAATGCAAAATATACTGCAGATATAAAGTTGCCAGGAATGTTACACGGAAAAATTCTTCGTAGTGTTTATCCCTTTGCTCATATAAACAGTATAGACTCTTCGAAAACCTTGAAGTTGCCCGGTGTAGCCTCAATATTGACTCCATTTGATGTTCCACTAGGGAATGTAGCGTTAGATATGTCTATATTGGATACCACCGTGCGTTTTGTTGGGGATGAGGTAGCCGCTGTTGCAGCCACAGACGAAGATATCGCTCAGGAAGCTATTGAACTTTTAGATGTAAATTATTCGCCGTTGCCATTTGTTTTAAATGCTGAAGAGGCGTTGAAATTAGATGCACCCAAAGTCCATGAGACAGGTAATTTAATAGGGGGCGAACCTATTGTTTTGATGCGAGGAGATGTAGAGGAAGGATTCAGGAATTGTGACTATATATTTGATGAAACGTTCACTACTCCAGCTCACTCTGGTTCTGCATTAGAACCTAGAGCCGTGATAGCAATGTGGGAGGATGACTTTTTAACTATATGGAAATGTAGTAGGGGAGTTCATTCCGATCGTAAGAATATATCGAATGCTTTATCCATGGATCCAAATAAAATACGGGTGATTGGTCCACATTTAGGTGGTGGATTTGGTAATAAAGATGAGAGCAGGCTTGCCTCTATAGTAGCGATACTAGCATATAGAGCTGGTAGACCTGTGAAAATAGAATTTTCTAGGGAAGAAGAATTTATCGCTGGTCGATGTCGACATTCTACGTCTACCCAGATGAAAATAGGAGTTAGTCGTGCAGGTAAAATATCTGCGATACAGGTTCAAACTATAATGAATACCGGTGCATATCTTGCCTCCGGCCCAGGTGTTATAAGGAGAGCTGGACAGGCAGCCTTATATTTGTATAGATGCCCTAATGTTCGATACGAGGGCTATCTTGTTTATACGAATCGTCCATCTGCAGGATCGTATAGAGCATTAGGAGCACCTCAGGGGCATTTTGCACTAGAAGTAATGGTAGATAAAATCGCTCATTCATTGGGGATGGATCCCCTGGATTTTCGTTTAATGAATCATGTTGATATTGTTGGACAGCCTGGCATACGAGTTACTCCACCAAGCGAAATCGTTGACACTCAACCTGTAGAAGGAGGAATTCCATTTTCGAGTAATGGACTCAGGGAATGTCTTGAGTTGGGTTCTAAAGCGATTCAATGGCGAAATATAAAAGGTTTTAAAAAGTCTGATTCGGGGGTTAAAAAAACTGGAATTGGGATGAGCATGTTTATATACCGTGGAGGGCCTGGAGGTGAAGCTCAGGCTAGACTTAAATTAAATTATGACGGTACTGTGCAATTGATTACTGGGTTAATGGATGTGGGGGAGGGAGCAACCACAGTGTTGTGCCAGATAGCTGCTAACGAATTGTCGATTCCATATGATGCTGTGCATGCCACTTTTGCTGATACTCATTACACGCCCAATGCCCCAGTCACGGCTGGCTCTTCCGCAACTTTCTCTACCGGACTTGCAGTGCAAAGAGCTGCCGGTCTATTGAAAAGCAAAATTATTTCATTTGCATCATCAAATTTTGGTGTCCGGCCAGATGATTTAAGACTGAAGGATGGTTACGTGTATGAAGATTCTTCATCAAATGCCAATATATTACTTAGTGAAATTGGGCACTTAACCAGGGAAACACCTTTACAAACAAATGTATCCTTGATGCCAGGGAGCAAAGATTTCATTATTAATTCCTTTGGGGCTCATTTTGTTCGGGTGGAGATAGATGTAGTTACTGGCCAACTTGAAATATTACAATACGTTGCAGCACATGATTCAGGTCAAATCCTTAATCCTTCATTAGCGGCAAATCAGGTAGAAGGAGGAATTTCCCAAATGTTGGGCTTTACATTAACTGAAGAAATGATAATCGATGATTTTACTGGAGGAATAGTTAATCCTAGATACTTAGAACATAAGAGCCCGACTATTTTGGATATACCTGATATTGAAGTGATATTTGCTGATGTATTAGATCCAGAAGGGCCTTTTGGCGCCAAGGCTTTAGGTGAATTGCCTTCTATAGGTGTTGCCCCAGCCATTGCAAATGCTATACATGATGCCATTGGAATATGGGTAAATGATTTGCCAGCTAGTCCTAATAGAATTGCAGAATTATTGGATAATAGTTAATGGAGCCAATGCATTTATGAAGCCCTTTAAAATTGTTGCAGCTAAGTCTATAGAAGACATTAATAAATGTTTTGATACTACTCCAAGCTCCAGTTATATATTAGCTGGTGGGATAGATCTTATGGATGAAATTAAGGAGGGATTAATAACACCGAATTTCTTGGTTGACCTTATGAATTTAGAAGAACTTAAGGTAATTAAGGAGGAGCAAGATGGGTTAAGAGTCGGCTCTTTATTGACTTTGGATTTACTGGAATCAAATTCTTTGATATCTGCTAGATATCCAGCTTTAGTGCAATCTATTGCCTCCGTTGGAACTCCTCAAATACGGAATGTGGCGACTATAGGGGGCAACCTCTGTCAAAGGCCGCGCTGTTGGTATTACCGGAATCAGTTTTTTGATTGTCTTAAGAAGGGGGGTAAAATCTGCTTTGCTGTAGATGGTCAAAGTAAATACCATGCGATTTTTGGTGGTCATCGTTGTTATATTGTACATCCTTCCGATCTCGCAATAGCCCTTATTTCATACAGAGCTGAAGTTGACATTGTTGGTGTAGATGGCCTTCGACGACAACCATTGACAGAGATGTATGTTGGTCCGGATAAGGATATGCTAAGAGAAACTAGTTTGCAGCCAGGTGACATAATTAAAACGATCATAATACCTTCAAGTGTTCCTGGACAGCGGAGTGTTTTTCTTAAAGCTACAGAACGTAGAACCCAGGATTTTGCTTTAGTTAGTGTGGCTTTAGTGATAACAGTCGTTGATGGTTTTATTATTGATGCAAGTCTAACTTTAGGAGGCGTTGCACCCACCCCTTATATGGTTCCTCAAGTTGAGGATGCGATGAAAGGCTCAGCTATCTTGGATTTGGATTATGCTCGTCTGGGTAAATTGGCTGCACAAGGGGCTACCCCGTTAAAACATAATGGTTATAAAATTGGTCTTGTATCGGCTTTGGTGGAGAGAGCTATAAGAAGTTTGGCATACGCCTAACTAGGTTATGAAACTATCTTAATAAAATGTGCAAACTTATTAGACGGCAACTTAATAAACGAATAATTAATGTGGAGTATTAGGGTTTAAAGTTTGGTTCTGCAAGTCACGGTTTTGGTCTTGATGGCGACCCGGAGGGGATTCGAACCCCCGATCTTCGGCGTGACAGGCCGATATGTTAACCGCTACACCACCGGGCCATAATTTAATTTCAACTCGATACTAGAGATGTGGATACTCTGTGTCAAGGAATTTCATGTCAAACTAATTGCTATAGAAAAAACTACTGCGGTTGTATTATGTTGTAGTTCAGTTGGGTAAGATTGGTAAGCTTAACAGGCCACCGGCCTGAGGCTAGAAACTTCAACCAATTCCATTAAATCCGATGGTAATTTCTTCTCCCGCCACTATTACCGGGGTAATATGTTCTCCCCCCGTAATTCTCTCTAACTCTGGTATCGCTTCTGGATGCAAGGAGATGTCGATCTCGTGAAAAGGTATTTCTCTATTATTGTAATCAATTTTGACTGCGGTTGAATAAGCACAATCAGGGTGTGTATAAACTATAATTTGTGATTCGTTAGTGGCTGACAAGATATATTACTCCACGAATACTTGTTACCAGTATTCTAGACAAAGAGACTCATAAATTCAAACTGCTCTGCCTCATTTATTCAACAAAATTTTAAACGATCGGCTAATTTTTTAGTCTCAAAGAATTACTTACAACGCTTACTGAACTAAATGCCATGGCAAATGCAGCTGCTATAGGGTTAAGAAACCCGGTTTCTCCTACAAAAATTAATAAGACGCTTGGGATGGTTTCTATGCCTATAAACAAAGGGTACATAATTCCTGCAGCCATCGGAATTAGCAAAATATTATAAATAAACGCCCAAAAAAGGTTTTGCTTGATTATTCGCATTGTGTTTTGTCCAATGGCAAATAATTCTGTGAGTGCCCTCAGGTTGCCAGATAGTAATACTATGTCAGAGGATCCAATAGCGATATCAGTTCCATTACCCATAGCGATACTAATATCAGATTTACTTAGGGCTGGGGCGTCATTTATTCCATCACCGACCATGGCTACGACCTTACCTTCAGATTGTAAAGATTCCACAATTCTATATTTGTCTTCTGGAAGTGATTCCGATACGACTTTTGATATTCCCGCCCTTCGAGCAATCTCTTGTGCTGATTTATGATTATCTCCGGTTACCATTATGGTTTCTATCCCTAGTCTGTTTAAATAGGAGACCGTTGCTGCAGATTCATCTTTTATTATGTCGGATAATCCAATTATTCCTAATAGCTGATTATTTTTGGCAACCAATATAGTAGTTTTACCTGATTCCTCCATCTCTCTTCTTATAGAGGCGACCCCCTCTATAGGGATATTATTAGATGTTAAGAACTTCTCATTTCCTAGTAAGATGCAATGTAAGATGTAATTTTGTTCCAAATATGCTTTTATTCCTAGGCCAGGGAAAGCTTGGAAATTATCCGGTTTACCAATGCTAACTCCCTCACTTATAGCTAAGTCTATAATAGGTTTGCTCAGAGGGTGTTCGGATCTTATTTCGACAGAAGCTGCTATATGCAATAGTTCTGTTCGGCTACCTTTTATAGCAACTATATCTGTAACCTCTGGTTTTCCTTTAGTCAGGGTTCCCGTTTTATCTAGGATGATAACGGTTGCCTTGTTAGTCCTTTCTAATATTTCAGCATTTCTGATTAGTATTCCGCGGTTTGCAGCGCGGCCTGTGGAGACAATCATAGCTGTAGGAGTGGCTAATCCTATAGCACATGGACAAGCTACTACGAGTATGCTTATAAATGTTAGTAATGAATAAAGCAGGGAAGGTTCTGGTCCCCATATAAACCAAAACATAAATGATAGTCCTGCTATTGTAATGACCCCAGGAACAAAGTGTGCAGCAAATGCATCCACTATACGTTGTATAGGAATCTTGGAATTTTGGGCCTTTTCAACCATATCTATTATTTGACCCAGAACAGTATGTTGGCCTAACCGTTCAGCTTTAATTATCAAAGGCCGAGTTGTGTTAATTGTTGCGCTATAAACTTGACTGGCAGGTCCCTTTTCCAGTGGGATACTTTCACCGCTTATCATGGATTCATCTATCCACGAATGACCCTCAACGATTTTTCCATCGACTGGTATACGTTCGCCTGGTTTAACGATAACAGTGTCTCCTATCATCAACTCTGATATAGGGATAATAATCTCCTGTGAATCCATGATTTTCGAAACTTGATTTGGTTTAAGATCTATTAGTTTACGTATTGCATCAGAGGTTTGATGACGTGCTCGTCTTTCCAATAATCTTCCCAATATTACAAGGGCGATGATTATTGCAGCTGTATCAAAATGGAGCGTTTTAGTCATAGGGGAATTTTCGATTACGGCTATATCTATAATTTGGCTTAAGACAATAACAACGCTATAGATGTATGCAACACTGGTGCCTAAGCAAACAAGAGTATACATATTGGCAGTCTTGTTCCTTAAGGCGGAAAATCCTGATTTGTAAAATGAAGCTCCAGCCCAGAATTGAACTAGACTACCTAGACTTGCTAGCGTTAGAAGGTAGTAGTCATAATGGATTAATGTATTTACCCATGGGAATCTGTTGAAACTACCCATGAACAATATAAACCCTACAAATGCTGATACTAAAAACTTGTATTTTAATAGCGAAATCTCTTTGTTTTGGGATGATAATTGCAACCCATTGGTATCCAAAGAAACATCTCCAGATTTTTGATACACCTTGTACCCGACTTTGTGTACCGCATTGAGTACTTCGGATAAGGGAGTTAATTGTTCTATATAAGAGACTTGTGCCTGTTCTTTGGTAAGACTAACTACCACTTCTAGCACCCCCTCCAGTTTAGAAATAGCTTTTTCTACTGTTGAGGTGCAAGCAGTACAAGTCATACCATGTATGTCTAGGGTAATATTTTCAGTATTGACAGAATAACCTGAAGTTCTAACTGCATTTAATATTTCTTTTATGATATTGGGCCTTGATAGATATATAACTGTAGCTTGTTCTGTGGCTAGATTTACAGTAGCTTCTTTTACATCAGATACTCTGCGTATTGCTGTTTCTACGGACGCGGTACAAGCAGCACAGGACATGCCGTTAATGCCTACAATTGTAGTTAGTTCTGAAGATGTTTTAGGTAGAGACATAGTATTGATTAATTGATGTCGGTGGGATTAGATTTTAAATTCACATATGCCCTTTAGATTATTTAACTAAAGATGTCAATTTATACATCCGTAGGATTATACGACACTTTGTTTACCAAAAGGGATATCAAGTAGCTTATAATGGCTGAGGTTAGGCTGAATGTTTAGTGTTTTTACGAGAAACTTGACAATCACTTCAATGACCTATAGCATAAAGGGCTCGTTTTGCGCCTTTTTTTATATACTATATACACTATAATGTATTTGGCTGCGCGTACAGTTCCTTGGCATTTGCCGCCTAAAATTAGGCGGATCTTACACGTCTACGTTTATTAGGAGGAGTATGTCCTTGTCTCCATCTGTTTCAAACGGCTCAGTTACAAAATCTTACTCAAAGATTCCTAAGGTTCTTGAAGTTCCTAACTTGATTCTGATGCAGATTGAATCTTTTGAGAGATTTAAAACCGATGGCATTGCTGAGGTTTTCAGTGAAGTCTCTCCCATACAAGACTTTACGGGAAATAAGTTCGAATTGTATTTTGAAGAACATTCATTTAGAGAACCAAAGTATGATCTAGATGAATGTAAACGTAGAGAATCCACATATTGCGCTTCTTTATACGTTAAAGCCAGGCTCGTTACAAAGGAAACTGGAGTAATAAAAGAACAAGAAATCTTTATGGGTGATGTGCCCATTATGACACCCACCGGTTCCTTTATAGTTAATGGTGCGGAGCGTGTAGTCGTTAGTCAATTGGTCAGATCTCCGGGTGCATATTTCGTTTTGGAAAAAGACGTTCCAAGTGATCGCAATTTATGCTCTGCTAAATTAATACCATATAGAGGAGCTTGGCTTGAGTTTGAGACCAGTGCTAAGAATGTTTTGTCTGTAAAGGTGGATCGCAAGAGAAAAGTTCCAGTCACGACGCTTCTTCGGGCTTTAGGTATAGCTGAAGATGAAGAAATTATAGACTTGTTTCATGATATTGATACCGATCCAAACAGACAATATATAAGATCTACTTTGGATAGGGATATTTATTCTGTTGAGAAAGAAGCACAGTTTAAGTCGGAGGATTTGGGAAACATTTGGAATTGGTTGCATCCAGATGAGGAATACGATCCTGATAAAGCCCAAAAGATTGCTAGAGCTCAATTGGAGTTCTACCGTAGGCTTAGGCCAGGGGAACCGCCAAGTGTGGATAATGCCTACAACTTGTTGAGGAATCTTTTATTCGAGCCACGACGGTACGATCTAGGAGCCGTTGGAAGATATAAACTTAATAGTCGTCTTAATATGAATAGATCTTTGGATGATAGGGTCCTTTCCCGTAAAGATCTCATATCCGTTATAAGAACGATTATTCAAATTAATAACGGAGTTGGAAAGCCAGATGATATAGACCATTTGGGTAATAGGCGTGTTAGAGCAGTGGGTGAACTGGTTCAAAACTCAATGAGAGTAGGTCTATTACGGATGGAAAGAATGGTAAAGGAGCGTATGACCCTTATAGATCCGGAAGAAGCTACACCTCAGGCTCTAGTAAACATTCGTCCAGTGGTCGCTTCTATACGCGAATTCTTCGGAGGTTCTCAACTTTCCCAATTTATGGATCAGACCAATCCATTGGCTGAATTGACTCATAAGAGAAGGTTGTCAGCATTGGGTCCTGGGGGTCTTTCCAGAGATAGAGCGGGATTTGATGTAAGGGACGTCCACTTTTCTCACTATGGGCGTATATGTCCCATAGAGACTCCAGAAGGGCCAAATATTGGGTTGCTAAGTTCTCTTGCAAGTTATGCACGTATTAATTCCCTTGGGTTTATTGAGTCACCGTATAGAAGAGTCCTACATGATTTGCCGAATAAGGATCCTGATCTTAAGGGGCGCGTTCTGACTGAGAAAATTACAGATGATAAAGGGAAGGTATTGATGCGTTCGGGATCAACAATTTCACCCAAAGCATTTACTATAATCTCTGCATTGTCTCCTAGGTCAATTCCTGTACGAGCTTTCGTTTCACTTAAAAAAGATGATGTCGTCTATCTGTCTGCAGATTTGGAAGAACCTTACATTATAGCTCAAGCTAATGTGGCTTTGGATGATAAGAATCAATTAGTTGGTGAACGAGTAGAGGTGCGATTGGGTGAAGAATATGCTGAAGAATCTCCAGGTAGAGTACACCTAATGGATGTATCACCTATGCAGATAATGAGTGTATCTACTTCTCTTATACCGTTTTTGGAGCATGATGATGCCAACCGTGCCCTAATGGGTTCAAATATGCAACGTCAAGCCGTTCCTTTACTTAGACCACAGGCTTCACTCATTGGTACTGGAATGGAAAGCAGGGTGGCTCAGGATAGCGGTCAGGTTGTATTAGCAGAATCTGATGGAATAGTTACATCTGTATCAGGCGATATAATTGTGGTGACGGATTTAGATGGAGAAGATCATGTTCACACCTTGACCAAATTCTCTCGTACAAACCAAGGAACCTGTTTTAATCAACGTGCTGTTGTTGCAAGGGGTAAAAAAGTTAGTAAGGGTGATGTGCTGGCCGATAGTTTATCCACTGAGAATGGAAAATTGGCTTTGGGCCAAAATGTGTTGGCTGCCTTTATGAGTTGGCAGGGTTATAATTATGAAGATGCGATAATTATTAGTGAAAACCTGGTCAAAAGTGACTTTTTTACGTCTGTACATATTGAAAAGCATGAAATGGAAGCCAGGGAGACTAAGCTCGGGCCAGAAGAGATTTCTCAGGATATTCCCAATGTTGGAGAAGAAAGCCTTAGTGATTTAGACGAAAGAGGCATAATTAGAGTAGGTGCTGAAGTTGGACCAGGGGATATATTAGTTGGCAAGGTTACTCCTAAGGGAGAAACTGAATTGACTGCTGAAGAGAAATTATTAAGGGCAATTTTTGGAGAAAAATCCCGAGATGTTAAAGATACATCATTGAGAGTACCACACGGCGAACGGGGCAAAGTTATAGATGTCAGATTCCTATCTAGAGATAATAAGGATGAATTACAGGCCGCCGTGAATGAAGCAGTTAGGGTATGGGTAGCTCAAACTCGAAAAATATCTGTAGGCGATAAGATGGCCGGTAGGCATGGGAATAAAGGCGTGGTGGCGCGCATTCTTCCTGCTGAAGATATGCCATTCTTGCCTGATGGTACACCGGTAGACATAATATTGAATCCCATAGGTGTACCAGCAAGAATGAATTTGGGTCAGATTTTGGAAACTCATCTTGGATGGGCGGCCAAAATGTTGAATTTTAATGCTGAAACGCCCATTTTTGATGGTGCTAAGGACCTATCCATAGAGGATAGTTTGGCTAGGGTGTGGTTTTTGCAGAAATCTGGAGCTGTTGATATGGACCCGAGTAATCAGAGTCCTGATATAGATTGGGATAAAGTTGGTGGGTGGTTATCCGATCGTGGGCATGATGTTACTAAGTTATGGGATCAAGATGTGTCAGACCTAGCTTGGCAAACTTCACTCAGGATATGGCTTGAAGAAGAAATAGGAATACCATCAAAAAAGATGTCTCCTGAGGAACTAAGGGAAAAAGCGGTCGAAGTACATTTGGAAAAGAAAATGGCTCCTCCCACTTTTGGCAAAATTCATCTTAGGGACGGATTAACTGGTCAACAATTCGACCAACCTGTAACAGTAGGATATGTCTACATGATGAAATTAGTTCACCTAGTTGAAGATAAGATTCATGCTAGGTCAACTGGGCCATATTCGTTGATTACTCAACAGCCGCTAGGCGGTAAGGCTCAGTTTGGTGGACAGAGATTTGGAGAAATGGAGGTTTGGGCACTTGAAGCTTATAGCGGTGCTCATAACTTGCAAGAGATGTTAACTGTCAAATCAGACGATGTGTCCGGAAGGGTTAAGACATATGAAGCAGTGGTAAAAGGCGAGGATATTGTCCAGCCTGGAATTCCTGAATCATTCAACGTTTTGGTAAAAGAACTCCAAAGCCTTGGATTGTCTGTGGAACTTTTAAATGAAACTGAGAATAACAGTATTGATCTCGAAGAAGATATGGTAATAGAACCTATCGAACTCTCTAATGGAAGTGGGATAGATTCTGAATTGGTAGAAGAGAAATCCGGAGTTGATGAAGATTAAGTTTTGTAATAGAGGGTTAAACTAACTATGGTAAGCATAGCAGATAGAAGTGAGATCCATTCAGTTAATTTTAGTGCAATAAGGATCTCTATAGCATCCCCTGAGCAAATTCGAAGTTGGTCGCATGGTCAAGTAACTAAACCTGAGACCATAAATTATAGGACGCTTAGACCAGAAAAAGATGGGCTGTTTTGTGAACGTATATTTGGCCCAACTAAAGACTGGGAATGTTTTTGCGGTAAATATAAGCGTATTCGTTATAGGGGAGTGATCTGCGATAGGTGTGGAGTTGAGGTAACTCGTGCCCGAGTTAGACGTGAGCGAATGGGCCACATTGTTCTTGCTGCCCCTGTTGCTCATATTTGGTTTAGTAAGAGTACACCGAGCAGACTTGGATTGTTGCTGGATATCTCACCACGTAACTTGGAGAGAGTTCTTTATTTTGCTCAGCACATCATAATTTCTGTTGACGAAGAGGCTAGAACAAGTGTTTTGTCTTTTGCAGCGGATGTATATGAGAAACGTTCGGAAGAGTTGAGATTGAACGCATCCGAGGCTATTGAAAACTTGAAAAATCTTACTGAAGAATCTTCTCAAAATGAGAGCGAAGATGGTTCTGATGTTGTTGAAGAAGAGCAGCCTAAAGAAATAACTGCTCAGATATCAGCATTGGAGAACAAACTTGAAGAAGATCTTAATAATCTGCAAACTGAATATGAATCGAAGATAGATGAACTGGAAGATCTTCGACCACTTCAACTAGTTACTGAGGGGCGGTTCCGGGATCTTAGAGATAAATATCCCGGAGTTTTTGAAGCAAGTATGGGGGCTGAGGCTGTAAGTGAGATCCTAAGGCATATGGATTTGGAAGCTGTAAGAGAACATCTCTTATCGGAAATGCAGTCAACGTCAGGACAAAGGCGAAAGAAGGCAATTAAGAGGCTTCGTGTGGTAGAAGCCTTTAGGAAAAGTAACAACAAAGTAGAATGGATGATCCTTAGAGTGTTACCAGTATTACCTCCAGAATTGCGGCCAATGGTGCAACTAGATGGAGGTAGATTTGCTACAAGTGATTTAAATGATTTGTATCGGCGGGTAATAAATCGAAATAACCGACTAAAAAGGCTCATGGATCTTGGTGCTCCAGAGATTATAGTAAGAAACGAAAAACGCATGCTTCAGGAAGCAGTTGATGCGTTAATAGATAATGGGAGAAGAGGAAGACCTGTACAAGGTGGGCATAACCATAAATTGAAATCCCTCTCAGATTTACTTAGAGGTAAACAAGGCAGATTTCGTCAAAACCTACTTGGTAAGCGAGTAGACTATTCAGGTAGGTCCGTTATAGTTGCTGGGCCTGAACTAGAACTCCACCAATGTGGTCTTCCTAAGCAGATGGCACTAGAGTTGTTTAAACCATTCGTGATCCACAGACTTGTTTTGATGGGAATAGCAGCTAATATAAAAAGTGCTAAGAGGCTTGTGGAACGAGCTGGAGGGGAAGTTTGGGATATATTGGAAGATGTAATTAGGGATCGTCCGGTTTTATTGAACCGCGCCCCTACTTTGCACCGCTTGGGGATTCAGGCTTTTATGCCTGTTTTAATTGAAGGAAGTGCTATTCAGTTGCATCCATTGGTTTGTCCTGCATTTAATGCGGACTTTGATGGAGATCAGATGGCTGTTCACGTTCCTTTATCAAAGATGGCTGTTCTTGAAGCGAAAGAGGTCATGATTAGCACACACAATATGCTATCTCCTGCTTCTGGAGAACCTCTTGTTGCTCCTACATTGGATATGGTTTTGGGTTGTTTCTACCTAACCGATCTTAAAGAAAATGCAATGGGATCTGGTAAGAAATTCCATAGTTTTGATGATGCATGCCTGGCTTATGATAACGAATATATTGAACTTCATGCGCCTATAAACATATGGGCCCCTAAAGAGCCAGAAGGTTGGCTCAATACTACAGT
>CAZPLA010000058.1:0-1588 GCA_964587385.1 uncultured Dehalococcoidia bacterium
TTACATAGTATTACTTCACCAAACATACAACATTTTCCTATAGGAAACTAGCATTAAGGCTAAGATCGCAACAAACCGACAGTTCAAAGGCATTTATCGCCCCTTTGAGATCACCGTATATTCACTAAAATCTACCAATAAGATTGGTTTAATCACCAACTTAGGAGTTAGTAATGCACTCATTCCAACACAGAGACCGAGTTATCATGTACTTCGAGTTCACAACCACCGATAGTGAATGGGTTAGTGTACGTCTTGCGGGCCGCTTCAATTAAGCATCAATCAGAGAAGAAAAAGCCCCAACTAATTAGTTGGGGCTTTTTCTTCTCCAGGAAATCACCAGGAAAAAACCACGCAATGTCTACACGTCGTTTGCAAGTATAACTGTGGGAGGTCCAGCAACTCCTGCCTCTGCCATTCCAGCTTTTAATTCCTCTTGCCCAAAAAATGCCTGAAATTCATCAACACTGTTCCAAGTGTTCACAACAGTTACCATGTTGGGATCGTCAGCATGTCGTAAAACTACGGCACTTTGCTCACCACCTTCTTTTCGAACGGATTCAAATTTGTCAAAGACGCTTTTCCAAGTGTCAAAATCTTTCACTGGATGGGTGACAATTACGTATGTCGTCATATTTTCTCCTTTTTCAATCTTGTCGATACACCATCTTAACAATGTTTGTCACTAAGTTGTGACTGAATATTTATATACCACTCTTGATTTAATGTAAATCAAGAGTGGTATATAAGGAGTTATTACGTGTAACCAGTCGACCATGCGAACGTATTTGGAAAACACCTTAGGATTGGGGCTAACCGCATTATATGCCACCTATATTTGACTACCTACATTAAGTCTAAGGCTGCTTTGCATATTTGCTAGTGCCTCGCACCTCAGCGATGATAGACATTATGTTTAGCAGGATAGTTAAGAGCCAGAACGGGCCTAGTAGCAGCGAGAAGTATCCAATGTCAGCATCAGGAGACAAAGTTACTAATCCCTCAACTAGGGCTGGTACAACAGTTAGGTAACCGAGTGTCGGAACTGCCAGTAAAACAGCGCCAATCTTTCCCTTAACTAAATATGCGGCAGCAATCAGACCGCCAATCGGAAGGACGATTATAAGGAAACCTACTCCTTCGACCGCGAAAGCTATATAAATATGGAAAACCACAATTACTGCATTAGCAATTGCTGCGTTTCGAATATCCGAAATAAAACTCATTATCGCCATGCCCAAACCTCTCCTGCTAGTTATATGTGGGGTCATTATATTATCTGAGTTTAGCCACATAGCCCTGTGATGTAGTTATCCTATATGAAACCACCTAACGGTGACTATCATACTATGAATACAGAAAAAACCTCCTCCGATTATGGAGGAGGTTTTAGCCTTTTATCCTACCAGCTTATTGCATTGCAATCGAATAACCAGACTAGGTACTGCTTGCAACATTCCATGGAGTATTACCACTGAATTCATAAATTACTGCTACCTCATTACCTTCAACCCACCCGTCGTGCCCCGGTTCTATAACGTATGCATCTCCAGCTTTAAACTGAACCTCTGTCCCATCATCATGTTTG